>CAIJTF010000068.1 GCA_903823565.1 uncultured Flavobacteriales bacterium | reverse complement strand
CATACCATGAAAATTCTTCGCCGGAAACCAAAGCGATTTCAGCATCGGGAAAGATCCCTTGAAAATAAGCAAAATCAGTCTCCTTGAACGGATACGGTTCGGTGCTCAACAAAACCACTTCCGGATGGCAGTTTTCCAAGGCATCCAACATGGGGTATCGCGATTGATGAACACAATTTTGATAACCCACCGCCTCTATATAAGCATCAATGTAGGTCTCTTTCCCTGCCACCATTTCTGGATCCTTCCAAATAAAATACAAAGCGCGCTTACCAAGACCTCTATTGCGGTTATGGTTAAAGTAAAGTTTCCATTTTTCAATCCACGCTTCGCTTTCAGTAGCTTTCCCAACCATCTCAGCAATGGAACACAGCATCGCATACATATCCTCAATGGAATTCACATCGCTCATCCAAACGGGTGCTATTTCTCGTAAGCGTTCGATATCCTCCGCCCTATTTTCTTCTTTATTACCAATGATTAAATCGGGTCCAAGGGACTTTATTTTCGCTACATCTGGCGTTTTTGTCCCACCTATTCTCGGTTTATTTTTAAACCATTCCTCTGGATAGATACAAAACTTAGTGATCCCCACCACGCGGTTGCCGAGGCCCAAGGCAAATAAGTATTCTGTGATGGACGGTACGAGGGAAATGATGCGTTGGGGTAAGCTCGTTACCGAAACTTCACGCCCCATTTGATCCCTGAATGTTTTCATCAGGCCATGGCTGAAATAATGTCGTACCGTGTAACGATGTGCGACTTACCATCTTCGAGTTCCACCAACACTGCTGGGGTATCTTTATTGATCAACTTACAAAGGTCTTCCAGGGAAGTCTGAGCTTGGACCACAGGAAAGGGTTTACCCATCACAGAGGAAATAGAGGCATCACGTAGTTCCGGCTGGTCAACCAACACTTGGTACACATGGCTATCGTCAACAGAACCCACAATCCTACCGTCTTTCATTACGGGAATTTGAGATATTCCATAGGTGCGCATTTTGGCGATGGCGTGAGAAACCAGTTCTTCGGCGTAGACCGTTACCAATGGTTTATCTTGATGCTTGGAGACCAACTCTCCTGCGGTAAGCACTTCTTCCTCTAAAAACCCGCGTTCCCGCATCCACTCATCGTTGAAAATCTTCCCAACATAACGGCTTCCGTGGTCATGAAACAAAACTACCACCACATCGTCTTTGGTCAATTGATGGCTAAGCTGAAGAACGCCTTTGATGGCAGCCCCCGCAGAATTACCCACAAAAATCCCCTCCTCGCGCGCCAATTTACGGGTGTAAACCGCTGCATCTTTGTCGGTAACTTTTTCAAACAAATCGATTACATCAAAATCCACGTTGGCAGGTAAGATATCCTCCCCGATTCCTTCAGTGATGTACGGATAGATTTCGTTCTCGTCAAAGATTCCAGTCTCTTTATATTTCTTAAATACCGAGCCATAGGTATCTATTCCCCAAATCTTGATGTTAGGATTTTTTTCTTTAAGGTATTTACCAACCCCAGAAATGGTTCCTCCTGTTCCAACTCCCACCACAAAATGGGTGATTTTCCCCTCCGTTTGTTCCCAAATCTCAGGACCAGTTTGTTCGTAGTGCGCTGTTCTATTGGACAGGTTATCGTACTGATTTACGTACCATGAATTTGGAATTTCTGTCGCTAATCGGCGAGAAACAGAATAATACGAACGGGGGTCTGACGGCTCTACTGCCGTGGGACACACCACGACTTCTGCACCCACCGCTCTAAGAATGTCCATTTTTTCTTTCGATTGCTTATCGTTTAGGACACAAATGAGCTTATATCCTTTGATGATGCATGCAAGGGCCAATCCCATTCCGGTATTGCCAGAGGTGCCTTCAATCACCGTACCTCCTGGTTTAATTAATCCTGCTTTCTCTGCATCTTCAATCATTTTAACCGCCATTCTATCTTTGACCGAATTTCCAGGATTGGTGGTTTCCACTTTTGCCAATACCAGTGCAGGAACCTCTTTCGCCAATTTATTAATTTTAATGAGCGGGGTATTACCGATGGTATCAAGGACGTTATTAAAAACTCTCATGAGGGTTGTTTTTCACAAAATTAGCAATAAAAGGAACGCGAAAGATGTTTAAAAAACAAGGATTTTAGCGTATTTTTGCGCATGCAATTCCAACGAAAAGTTGCGGTTTATACCTTGGGGTGCAAGTTGAATTTTTCCGAATCTTCTACCCTTGCAAGAAGCTTTGAAGAGGCGGGATATGCTCGCGTGTCCTTCGAGGAAGCGCCCGATGTGTTCGTTATTAATACCTGTTCGGTAACCGAAAATGCGGACAAAAAATGTAAACAATTAGTAAAAAAGGCCAAAGAAATCAACCCAAGCGGTTATGTTGCGATTGTTGGGTGTTATGCCCAGCTAAAACCAGATGAAATCGCAAAAATACCGGGCGTAAATATGGTATTGGGAGCCAATGAAAAATTTCGTTTGCTAGAGGAAGTCGAAACCAATTTTGAATCGCAGGAACTAGTGGTCAAAAATGAATCCATAAAGCATGCTCACGCGTTTAATCCCTCGTATAGTGCAGGGGATCGAACCCGAAGTTTCTTGAAAGTTCAAGACGGTTGTGATTATTTTTGTACGTTTTGTACGATACCCCTTGCTCGGGGTAAAAGCAGAAACGCCTCTATTTCTGAGACCCTGACGGAAGCCAAGAAATTGGTGGATAGTCCGGTTCGGGAAGTCGTACTTACAGGAGTTAATATCGGTGATTTTGGACAGGGGGGTCCGGAGAATTTCTTTGATCTCATCCAGCAATTGGACACCCTAGAAGGGATTGATCGTTTTCGCATATCCTCCATCGAGCCCAACCTTTTATCGAATGAAATCATTGATTTTTGTCTCAAGCAAAGCCAACGGTTCATGCCGCACTTTCACATCCCCTTGCAATCTGGAAGCGATCGTATTCTGAAACTTATGCGACGTAAATACGACCGAAAACTATTTCAAAACCGGGTAGAGCAAATCAAAGCCATTAATCCAGATTGCTGCATAGGCGTGGATGTAATTGTAGGATTTCCCGGAGAAACCGACGAAGATTTTCAAGAAACATTGGATTTCTTGCAAGCGTTAGAGGTTTCGTATTTGCATGTTTTCACCTACTCGGAAAGGGCAAATACTACCGCCATAAAATTAGGTGAGCCAGTACCGATTTCTGTTCGAAAAGAACGCAGCAAACAATTGCACTGGTTGAGCGATCGTAAGAAGCAACAATTCTACCATTCACAATTGGGGAAATGGCGAACCGTGTTATTTGAACAAGAAGAAGACGAGGGAAAAATGTATGGATTTACCGAAAATTACCTGAAAGTGGAAAGCATCTTTGATGCATCGCTGGTTAATCAGCTGGTCCCCGTACAAATGGATCACTTAACCCTTGATCAAACCATAAAAGTAACCATGAAAAAATAATAAAGGGATGAATACGGTATTTATCACGCGAAGAGAAACCTTTAATGCAGCGCATAAATTATGGCAACCGGAATGGAGTGCTGAAAAAAACCAAGAAGTATTTGGCCGTTGTGCAAATGAAAATTGGCATGGTCATAATTTCACCCTCTATGTTACCGTGTCAGGAAACCCAGATCCCCTGACTGGATTTGTAATGAATTTAAAAACATTAAGCGAAATTGTAAAACGGGAAATTATAGATAAACTGGATCACAAGAACTTAAACTTAGACGTTCCTTTTCTGTCTGGAATACTTGCCTCAACTGAAAATATCATCATTGCCATCTGGGAAATTTTAGACCCCATCGTTGAAAAGCACGGCGCAACCTTAGCCAAACTTAAATTGGTGGAAACAGAAAATAACTTTGTAGAATATTTCGGTGGAAAAGAACCTTTTTAAATGCCCCTCGTTGTAGGACAAAAAACAGCTGTGAAACAAAAAGAATTAGAAAACCATTACCATTCAATTCTCAAGGCACTCGGAGAAAATCCTAACCGGGAAGGGCTCATAAAAACGCCTGAACGTGTAGCAAAAGCGATGCAATTTCTCACTCAGGGTTATGAAATAAATCCGGATAGCTTAATTGAACAAGCGATTTTTAATGAGGTCTATGAGGAAATGGTCATTGTTAAAGACATTGAGGTATACTCCATGTGCGAACACCACCTGCTGCCTTTTTTTGGGAAAGCACATGTCGCCTACATTCCTGAGGGTAAAATCGTTGGACTTAGCAAGATTCCAAGGGTGGTTGATGCCTATTCCAGAAGGCTACAAGTACAGGAACGACTCACCATTGAAATTCGGGATTGCATCCAACGAACCCTACATCCCAAAGGTGTCGCTGTTGTTTTGGAGTGTGCCCACATGTGCATGCAGATGAGAGGGGTACAAAAACAAAATGCGTTAACAAAAACCAGCGCGTTTACCGGAATTTTTTTAAACAATGAACCTACTCGAAAAGAATTTATTAATTTAGTGGCATAGAAATAATCAGCATGGAAAATTATCAAAATCCTTCATTCAATACAGCCGTTGCGAGCAATTTTATTCGCTCGGTTTATACCTACATGTTTATTGCGCTTGCAATCTCCGGAGTGGTTGCCTATGCCATCGGTAGCGATGCAGACACTTTCAAGAGTCTGTTCATTAACGATACAGGAAGTGTTTCAATCCTTTTTTGGGTCTTACTTTTCTTACCGCTAATTCTCTCCATGATAATTCAATGGGCTTTTCAACGCCTGTCCATGGAATTACTACTCTTACTTTTTGTGTTGTATTCTGCGGCCATGGGAAGTACCCTCAGTTCCATTTTTGTCATGTACGACATGCGATCCATTGCATTTACATTTTTCGTGGCTTCGGGTGCCTTTGCGGGGATGGCTATATTGGGTTATACCACAAAAACAGATCTAACCAAATTCGGAAGCCTATTGTACATGGTACTTATCGGTATGATTATCGGTGGAATTGTGAATGCATTCATTGGTAGCGGTGCCTTCGACTTCTTCCTAACCATCATCGGTGTTTTTGTATTTACCGGTTTAATTGCCTATCAAATGCAGCAATTGAAAAACTTAGCCTTTTCACCGGAGATGAACGAAGGTACGCGCAACAAAATAGCGCTAATTGGAGGATTACAACTCTATATACTATTTGTCAACTTATTCTTAACCTTGCTTCGTTTGCTTGGAGGGAGGGATTAATTTTTAAACCATTTCAAACCATGAAATATAATTTTTTCGAAGAAAGTACTGCTGCCATTGCAACCATTTATGTAATTGCGCTGTTGAGTATTATTAGCTTGATTCTAGTTTTCGGATAGTAAAAGATGTTGGTCGATGCCCTATTTTCGGCCTACATAAAATATCGACTGCGTAGCATTGAAGTCTACCGCGATTTTCCCATAGAGTCCCAACGAAAAGTACTTTCGCAACTGGTCACAGCCGGTCAACGAACGAATTTCGGTAAAATCCACAATTTCGATTCGATTGATTCAACCCCCCGTTTCAAGCAGCTTGTCCCATTACAAGACTATTCAACCCTTGAGCGATATATTATTCAGGCCATACATGGTGCTAAAGACGTCCTTTGGCCGGGCTATACCCGTTGGTTTGCAAAAAGTTCGGGAACCACGGGAACCCGAATGAAAACACTTCCCGTTACCAAAGAAAGTTTAGAGAATAACCATTACGCCGGAGGTAAGGATTTGCTCGCATGCTATCATGCGCAACACGCCAACCGTAGATTATATTCAAAAAAACACCTAATTCTTGGTGGAAGCAATAGCCTTCAAAGCATAGATAACAATGCCATAGTTGCGGATCTTTCGGCTATTATCATCGATAACCTTCCGCTTTGGACTGAGTTCAGGCGCGTGCCGGAGAAAGAGATTGTACTGCTTTCCGATTGGGAAGATAAACTCCATAAAATGGCAGAATCCAGCCTTCATGAGGATATCGCTATATTGGCAGGCGTCCCTAGTTGGATGACCACCTTTACGCAATTGGTATTGAATAAAACGGGTAAAAATTCATTACTAGAAGTTTGGCCAAACCTTGAATTATACATCCACGGAGGCATGAGCATTCGACCCTACAAAGAAAACCTTAAAAGAATTTTTGGAGGTGACGCTGTTCAATTTGTTGAATCCTACAACGCATCCGAAGGGTATTTTGGTTTAGCCGACGAAACTCCCGAACAGGGATTACTTTTGCTAACGGACGCTCAAATATACTTTGAATTTATTCCAATGGATTGTTATCAAGGAATCGATTCTACAACCGTTCTCTCGCTTGATGAGGTTCGAAAGGATATCGATTATGCGATGGTTATTACCACCTCAGCAGGATTATGGCGATATATAATTGGCGATACCATTCGATTCAAATCGCTCTTTCCATTTCGCTTTGAAGTAACAGGAAGGACGAGTCATTTTATCAACGGTTTTGGTGAAAAGGTAGTAATTGCCCATGTAGAAAAAGCAATAGAGGATTGGAGTTCGCGGTGCGGTATCACGGTAAGTAATTACACCGTTGCCCCCTATTTTAGCTTTGAAGGAGGAATCGGCGGACATGAATGGCTTATTGAATTAAAGGATCCTTCGGTAGACCATGAATCCCTAGAACGTAGCTTGGACCTGTGTATGCGTGAAGTTAATTCCGACTACGACACCAAGCGTGAAGGAGAAATCAATATGATGCCGCTTAAGATTACCTGGATTAAAAACGATGCCTTTAGTCGATGGATGAAAAAAAATGGTAAATTCGGAGGACAGCACAAAATACCTAGAATTCAAAATGATCGGAATCTATTGGAAGAAATTTTACGTTTTGAACGTTAGGGCTTTCCTTTGCATCACTTTGCTGGTGCCTTTGTATGATCAAGCACAAAAAAATGAACCTTCCATGGAATGGAAGAAAATACAATCCATTCCTATTTCCTCAGAAGTGGATGCTTGGTTTACAGATTTACAGCAAACCCTTTATTTGGTAAACAAGGACGAGATCACAAAAATTGGAAATCCATTTAATACCGTACAAAGCATAAAATCTTGGCAGAGCATCGACGTCATTGAACCCATTAACCCTTTTAAGTTATTGCTATTTTCAGCATCTCAACAACAAATTTGCATTGCCGATAATACCTTAGCACTCACCGGTGATTGTTTTCCTTTAGAAGCCCTTGAAATTGCCAATGTCACAGCCATTTCTTCCTCCAAACGACCCGATATGTTCTGGATATATGACGAGGTTAATAGCACGATTCTATTGTACAATTACCTCACGAAAACCCTCGTTCAATCATTATATAATTTCAAAGGCTTACTTGGATTGAAGGGAAAAATTACCCTCAAAGAAAACGAAACAGGATTGTGGGTAATCTCCGATCGAAACGAAATCGTTCTTTTGGATGACTACTTAAATAAGGTATATACCTTCCAACTTGCTTTTGATCGTGCTGTGCCTTATAAAAATGGAATCCTTTACAGCGACCAAAATACCTTGTATTTCACGAATCGCTACGAAGGATCAAAGGCCGTACATAAAATATCCACACAAGAAACTATCAAAAAAATACATGTATCTGGTAATCAACTATATATAGAACTCGATCAGCGAATAGATGTGTTTATAATTCCATAAAATTATCGCCAAAAATGTGGTGTAATTTAGTATTTTAGCATTTCTAAATTCGTTGAAAATGCATGTAGCTATCGCTGGAAATATTGGGGCAGGTAAAACCACTTTAACCAATATGCTCTCCAAACATTATGGTTGGGATACCCATTTTGAGGATGTTGAACAAAATCCTTATCTCAATGATTTTTATGACGACATGCAGCGATGGTCTTTCAACCTACAAGTCTATTTTTTAAACAGTAGATTTTCCCAAATCCAGGAGATTCATACACAAAAGAAAACAGTAATCCAAGACCGTACGATTTATGAAGATGCCTTCATTTTTGCTCCTAACCTTCATTCTATGGGCTTAATGACAACCCGTGATTTTGAAAATTATTTTTCGCTTTTCAACCTAATGGATTCGTTCGTTCAAGCACCTGACTTGTTAATCTACCTTCGAGCGAGCATTCCAACCCTCGTTAACCACATTCAAAAAAGAGGAAGGGATTATGAAGAAAGCATTCGTTTGGATTATTTAAAACGCTTGAATGAGCGGTATGAGGCTTGGATTTCAACGTACGATAAGGGTAAATTGTTGATCATTGACATAGACAACAATAATTTCACGGAAAACCAAGAAGATCTTGGAAGAATTATAACTTCTATTGATGCCGAGATACACGGTTTATTCTAATGGCCCGAATAATCATTACGGGAGCCGCCGGCTTCATTGGTTCCTGCTTATTGCATCATTTTAGTAGAGAAGAACATCATACGCTGATTGCCGTGGATGACTTCCATCCGCCACAAAAGAAGGCGAATTATCAAGTGGCTTCTAACCTTACATTCATTGATAGATCCGCATTTATTCCGTGGTTCATGGAAAACGGACATACCATTGATTTGTGCCTTCATATCGGTGCAAGAACGGATACAACCGAGCAAAACATGAATGTTTTAGCGGATTTAAATACCCATTACTCGCAGTTTATTTGGGAGGCTTGCGTTAATTTTTCAATCCCATTGATTTATGCTTCATCCGCAGCGACCTATGGCGACGGTACCCACGGATATAATGACGATCACCACGTAATTAAAAACCTTAAACCCTTAAATCCTTACGGACAATCAAAGCAAGACTTTGATGTTTGGGCCCTGGAGCAAGAAGATAAACCTCCCTTTTGGGCAGGCCTGAAATTCTTTAATGTATATGGTCCGAACGAATACCACAAAGGAAGAATGGCATCCGTTGTTTATCATACCTACCAACAAATTCTTAAAACGGGAAAAATGAACCTCTTCAAGTCCCATAGATCCGATTACGAAGATGGATTTCAGTCGAGGGATTTTGTTTATGTAAAAGATGTGATTTCGGTTATTTCGTTTTTAGCCCATCAACGACCCGAATCGGGAATATTTAACCTTGGATCCGGAGTTGCGAACCCATTCCTTCATCTGGCTCAATATACCTTTGAAGCGATGCATCGCACTCCTGAAATTGGTTTTATCGATACCCCAGAAGACATTCGTGATACTTATCAATATTACACGTGTGCCTCAATGGAAAAGCTAATAAATTCAGGGTATACCAAAGCTTTTCACACATTAAAAGAAGGCGTTTTTGACTACGTTCAAGGATATCTAATGCCGCAAAGGTATTTCTAGCGCATAGGAGTACATCGTGGCCCTTTGCCCAAGCGAATCCCTACCATCATACCAGCATATACATACCAGTCCTTGGTGCTTGGGTTTCCACGATATCCTTGGATGGAACCATCTAGCGTTCTATTAGAAAGCACGGCAGCCAAGGATCCATTGGATTCTTCAAGTAATGCTGGGTTTACATAGGTAGAGGAACCAACATCATCCAGATAATCCGTAAATGTTTTTCGAATCGTTAGGTCTAAATTAACCGTGACGTTTTTACCCCACTGAATTTTTGCTCCGACCCCTAATGGAACACATAACTGATAATTACTGTATGTTCCTTTTTTATTTAGGCTGCTTCCTTGTCCCTCGGTACCAAGAGGACGTAATTCAATGTTATCTCCTTGATATTCTGTCTTGGGATTCATGTAAAACATTCCCAATTGAGCCAATAAATAAGCAGTTCCTTGTATCGCTTTCCGACTTCGTTTCTGACCAAAAACAAAAGGAGCATAATAAAATTCAACCCCGGCGGAAAGTTCTTTAATATCTGAATTGAAATTCAAATTCCGATTCACCAAAAGCGCGTTATTGGATTGATTATCGTTGGCTTCTACGCGGCCTTGCAGGTAGGAAATGCGCATGGCCATTCGGGAATGAATATTGTAGCGATACATTAATCCACCTGCCCATTGGCTATTTTTAAAAGGACTGAAAGGATTCAAATCTCCAATATAATACATCTGACCTAGGGTTAAACCGAGTTCAGAACGCGATAAGAAGTTTGAGGGTTGAGCAAAGGAGGATGCAATAAAAAATAGCGAAAGAAATAATGCCAAAAAATTCTTCATAATTGGGTCCAATAAGCCATTTTTTTATCGTCGGACACACTAACGAAAGAATGTTCATTTTGTTGCAAAAGAGCATTAACGGATTGACGGTGCAACGACAATTTTTGGATTGGTTTTAAACTTACTCTATCCCAAACCTTTATGCTCTTGTCTCTGCTACCGCTTACCCAGCAATTTTCAAATGCTAAAAGATCATATATTACCCCTTTGTGGGCAGGAATTTCATGAATTAACGCACACGATTCTGGATCCCACATTCGAAGAAAACCGTCCTTTCCTCCGGATAGCATGAGTCCATTTCGAACAACCAAACCATTGGCTCCTAAACCGTGAGCCATGAACGAATGTACCAACACTCCCCGGTGAACATCAAAATAACCAATCTCACCCGATTGACTGGAAAAACAAACCTTAGAAGGTTGATGAAGGGCTTGAATTTTTCTAATTTTTCCGGTGGCAACACGATCTTCGTAGAGCCATTGTTTCGAGGTCAGATCGAGGGCTGAAAGCATACCGTTTGCGGTACCAATCAGGAGATAATTCAAGGTTTTATCGAAATAGAAGGATACAGCATTATCTCCAGACAAAGTATCATGAAAAAGGACCGTCTTTGTTGGTGTATCAATTAAATAAATGTCCCCGTTAAGGTATCCAACTGCCAAGGTCTTCTCGCCTATACAGGCCAAGGCCATGGGTGAATGCGTATGTTGGACGTTAAAAGCATCTTGTTGACCATTGGGCCAATGCCAACGACGAATCAATCGATCCGAACCCGCGGTATAAAGTTGGGTACTATTCCCAGATAGGGCATAAATGGGAGCGTCATGGGCATCCTTAACAAAGACTTGAGTAAACACCAGACTAAGGTTCTTCTACTTCTTCCTCTGGTTCATCACTGTTTACCTGCTTCAACCGATCAGCATAATCAGATGGGAGAAATTCAAAAAACGTATCACCCCGTAAACCAAGACGAAGGCATTCCAACGGAATGACATCGTTTGGAGCAATATTTCCCAAATTGACATTGGCTCCAAAAAGTTTGATAAACCATACTTGCTGGTTCTTTTGAGGAGCTTCCCAAAGTATTTGCGAGGGATCAACTCGGGCTATGATGTGGTTTATAAGCAAGGTATGAGCCGTTCCATTCGGACGAAAAACACCTACATTTCCCGCCTCCCGACCTTCAGCGATTACTTTCCAGGACCCGGCATCGAGTTCTGCCTTCATCCAACTCACCCATTTAAATGGGGATACAATAATTCCAGAATCTTTGGACCCAACCTCTGATAACACCGTTCTATTCTTAGAAAGGCGTTTTATTATTTTACATTTTTCCTTATGGGGAATAATAATCGATCCGTCTGAAATTTCGACTAAATCTAGGTCTAAGCGATCCAACAATCGAACATAATCCTCGAAACATCCTCGCGCATAAAAGGCCTCAAACAATGTACCTCCCAAATACGGTCGAATCCCTGCATCCTTGTACAACTTAATTTTCTCTTCAAGATGCCGTGTTGTGTATGAAGTTCCAAATCCGAACTTTACCAAATCCGTTAGATGGCTAGAGGCCTCAATGAAATGCTCTGTTTCCTTTAAACCAAGCCCTTTATCCATCATCATGGTCACCCCAGTGTTCCTTGGTTTTTCAGGCCGTTCAGGAATAAAAGGAAGCGTAAAATTACTCATGTAGCAAATTTACGAAATCTTTATGATACGCTAATTTTGGATTCCATTCGATAATTTTCAAGGCTTGTTCGCGATCTACCATAACTAAAGATGAAAACAATAGCACAGCGTCTTCCATTCGCATGGCATGAACCAACACGTGAACATACATTAACATAAAATAGGGGTTGTTTTCAATGTCTAATTGAAAATTCTCCATAAACGACAATGCATTAATGGGACTTTCTTCCAAAAGGAAGAAAACGAAATCCTGTAAGCATTCCGCATCCTCTGGATCCAACTCAATGGACTTTAAATAATGTTCCTCGGCTTCAGACCGCAATTCACATTTATGATAGGCGTTGGCAAGGACTAAATGATTGGAAGCATTCTCCGAATCATATTCCAATGCCTTTTGGATTAATTTTATGGCTTCGACGGTATTTCCTTTTATATCCGAAATAATTCCCAAACCAAGCCAAGCCTCAGAAACTTTTGGATCCAAGGACAAACATAGGTGATAATAATGCTCGGCGATATCGTATTCTTTGAGTTGTTCGTGCGATTCTCCAAGGTAACATAGAGCCATTGGATCGTCCCCGTCAATGGAAAGTACTTTTTTGAAACAATCAATTGCTTGGTGGTACTTACCGGAAGAGAGATAGGCATTTCCCATATTGAAATGGGCAGGAGAAAATTCATCAAATACTAAAATAGAATAATCATAGGCCCAAATGGCTTTTTCGAAATGTTCTATTTTTGAATAGGCATTTCCAAGGTTATACCAGGCCATATTCGCATAAGGATTCTCCTCTATATACCGAAGGTACGTTTCAATCGCTTGTTCGTAATTTCCCAGGCGATCATACAGAAAACCCAACTCATAAAGAATTGCGTCGTGCTTCGGAAAAGTAGCCAGTGCTTTCTCCAAAACACCAACCGCAGCGTCAAAATCCCGTAATTTTTGTTTCGCAAGCGACAAATCCAAAAACAAGTCTGGTTTATCATCCAATTCGCAAACGTCTAGAGCCTTTTCAAAATAGGTCGACGCCAAGTCGTACGTACCCGTCTGCATGTAAATAGAAGCAAACGTAACATAAACCTCTATCGGAGGAAGCTGATCGATATCTATGCGCGATAATCCAACCAACGCTTCATCAAATTGTTTTAATCCACTTAAGCTTTGAACAAAACGTAGATCAAAAATACAATTGTAACTGAAATTGGTGCGCCCGATTTCTGAAGCTTTTTTTGCCTTCAAAAAATCACCAGATACGAGGTAATGATCGATGACGGCCTCCAAGCGGTCGCTGTCAATAAACCCTAAAGTCTCTCCAAAAAGATGCGCCTCAAACTGTTGAATATCTTGGTTTAATTGGTCATCTATTGGAGAATCATCGTCATCCTCAAACATGATTACACTCCTTTGAGCTAATTTATAATTTTCCTCTCGGGGGTACTAAAAGTGACTTGATTTCTTTTCAACAAAATGCGGTTACTTGTTGAAAAGATACTTTTACATTAAGGAGTCAATGATTTTATCCATGCTGAAGCCATCGGCCTCCGCTTTATAATTTCGTACCAATCGATGCCTCAAGATCGGTTTTGCAACAGCAACTACATCTTCGATATCAGGAGAAAATTTTCCCTTCAAAGCGGCGTGGCTTTTGGCGGCCAATATTAAATTTTGAGAGGCCCTTGGACCCGCACCCCATGTTAGGTATTTTCTTGTGATTTCGGTGGCTTTTGAATCATTAATTCTGGTTTTTGCCACTAAGGTTACGGCATACTCCAAAACATTATCGGCTACCGGCAATTTCCGTATTAGGCTCTGAAAGGCTAAAATATCCTCCCCACTCAGAACAGGATTAACCAATGCCTTCTGGCCAGTAGTGGTATTTTTTACGATGGTAATTTCATCTTCATAGGTGGGATAATCCACCCAAATATTAAACATAAAACGGTCTAATTGAGCCTCAGGGAGTGGATAGGTACCCTCTTGCTCAATGGGATTTTGCGTAGCAAGCACGAAAAATGGATCTGGAAGAGGATAGGTTTTTCCGGAGGCGGTAACCTTACGCTCCTGCATTGCCTCCAACAAAGCCGATTGTGTTTTTGGCGGAGTACGGTTAATTTCATCGGCCAAAATGATGTTGGAAAACAAAGGTCCTTTAATGAATTTAAAGTTTCTTGATTCATCAAGTATTTCCGAACCAATAATATCAGAAGGCATTAAATCCGGTGTAAATTGAATTCGGCTGAATCCTACTCCCAGCGCTCCAGCGATCGAATTTACCAACAAAGTCTTGGCCAAACCAGGAACACCAACCAGAAGGCAATGTCCACCAGAGAACATGGAAACGAGCACTTGATCTACTACTTCTTCTTGTCCAACAATGACACGGTGAATCTCCTCTTTTAGTAGCGAATAACTAGTGCCAAGGGCCTGCATTTTCTCTGAATCTGTCATTGTTTCTTTTGATTTAACCAATTAAACTTCATAGTACAATTCTGGTATTGTTCGTCCAATCGAATATAAAAGGAACTCAATTTATCGGCAACCCATCGGTCGACAACCTTCTGTCTTTTTTCGCTTTCCGCTGCGGCTTTTATAAGGGCATAGTCTTGATCTAAGTTTGCCTGATGGGCAGGAATACGCTCGTTTAATCGAACAATTCTTACGCCTTGTTTATTGGTAAATATGTCCACGTATAAACTTGGAGAGGTGATATCCCCTTTCTCCATGGCATCCGTCAAAAGGTATATTTGCTGGTCAATATCATTAAGATCCTGCATATCCCAGGTTTGCGCACCCGACCTAGGGTTAGTGAGCATACCCTGATTTTGTTTGGTTCGCTCATCGTTTGAATAGCGCAGTACGGCTTGGTCCCATGTTATTTTATTTTGCTTTAGCAGCGTGTAACATGAATCCAGCCTTTGAGAAACAAGGTTCATGGATTTGGTACTGAATTCTGGTCGAATAAGGATGTGCAAACAAGTAAATTCCTCACCAACCCTTGAAATGAGCTTAATGATATGGTAACCAAACTCTGTTTCAATCACGGAAGAAACCTCGCCGGGTTTTAACTTAAAGAGGGTGGCTTCAAACTCGCTCACCATCATTCCCTTCCTGCCCACAATTTTACCCCCCATTGGGGCACTCCCTGGATCCATCGAATGAATTCGCGCCATGGATTCGAAACTCTTTCCACGGTCTACAATATCGCTCCGAATACCCGTTAGCTTATCAATGGCAAGTTTTTTATCTTCCTTGGAAATTTCTGGATAAATGACAATTTGCTGAAAACCCAACTGCATGTTCATGTAGGGAATGCTATCGGCAGGTAAATTTTGATAAAATTCAGTTACCTCTTTGGGCGTAACGCTCACGCCCATGGTCAAAGAATTACGAATTTCATCGGCCAACATTCGTTCTCTCACCAATTCTCTGAATTTATCCTTGAAAGCATTTATCGTCATGCCGTAATACTCCTCGAACGTTTGCCTTCCCGTCGCCAGCTGTTGCTGCATTAAGCGAATACGATTTTCCATTTCCGCATCAACTTGCTCGTCCGCAATAATAACACTGTCTAATTTAGCTTGATTCACCATTAAGCGATCGATCATCATTCCCTCCAGTAAATTGCACGATTGACCCCGACTATCCTCGACAGGGCTGGGCATTGATTTTACCGTGTTTATTACATCGGAATAGAGGATAATGTCGTCCCCGACTTGAGCTACAATTTTGTCTAGGGTAAGGGATCCTTGTCCCCAACCAAAGGAGAAAAAGCAAAGGAAAGCAAGGGTAGAAATGTGCACTATTCTCATTCGCCTATGGTATAGAGCACCTTTTTATTAACCTTTACTTTGTACTTACGCTTCAAAGAATCTAGCCAAGTGGCTTCCAAAAAGTTTTGGTAATCCGAGGTGGCAACGCCTTTGGCTTCGTTGAAGGCCTTATTCATAGGCGGCAATTGCTCTGTTACGATAACCACGTATTGTTTTCCTTCAAACTCATAAGGCAGGTTTCGGCCTAATTTAAGGGCTTGTCCCTTTAAAAAATTCGTGGATTCAGGATCGTATTTGTTCATTTTTACCTTTAAATTCAACTCTGTTTCTTGGTTTATTTTGTCAATGACATGCTTCGAGGTGATCGTATCGTTGGCAAGCATCGCGTATACCTCTCCAGCAATGGTTTTATTGGCACATTCGTAAACCGTTGCAGAGATTCTAGCAGGCCATCGGTAATTGTCCAAATGGGATTGATAAAAACTTCTCAACCCAGCAGTATCCTTAACCGCTTTATTCCATACCTTATCCGACATGATTTCATACAATAAAATTCCATCGTGGTATTCTTTTACTAGCGCTCTATAATCCGCATACTTCGCAGGTAGTAAATACTCTTCATATTCCAAAATAGCGGTTTTTTCCCAATTTTTAAATTGGGCTTCTACTACCACCTCCGTACGATCTTTTCTAAGGGCTCGATAATTTTTCTCCAGGTAACGCGCAAATTGTTGCTGACCGAAATCCACTCCATCTAACGTGAAGAGGGCTTTATTGGACTTCAAATCCTTAGCCGTCCATTTTCCAACGAAATAAGTTGAGTCCAAATTATCCAAAAACCATTGTAGGTTAGAGGCGGGTCCTTTTTGGTAACCGTAACGATCCTTTAGTTTTCTTACGAAGGAATCTTGCGTTTTTTTGGAACGTTCGTCCTTGTTAACTTTGGCTTGCAGTTCTTTTTTCATCGATTCAAACGTGGAAACCTCCTTCTTCTCAATGCGCTTAATAATGTGGAACCCATAATTCGTTTTCACCGGCATGGAGATATCTCCATCTTTTTTAAGAGCAAAGGCTGCCTCTTCAAATTCAGGAATCATTCGCTGTGACGTCCCCGAGCCAAAAACGGGCAATTCACCCCCTTTTTTAGTGGTACTTGGATCATCAGAATACATCGAAACCATTTCTTCCCATTTTGCCCCGTTCAACAGTTTTCCATAGATTTCTTCGGCCTTTTTTCGGGCGTTGTCAATGGTGGTTTGGTCCGCATTCTTTTCAATGCTAATCATTATGTGTGCGGTTTTTATGGACCCTCTAGACGGACGGCTACCTGTTGTTTTCAGAATGTGATAACCAAATCTGGTTCGGAAAGGATCGGAAACACTGCCAATGGGTATTTTGTATGCCTTATCTTCAAAAGGATAAACCATTTGAAAAGCAGTAAAGTACCCCAAATCACCACCGTTGCTGGCTGCGGAAGGGTCATCTGAACCATTTTTCATTTTTGCAACGGATGCAAAATCCTCTCCTTTTTCAATTCTTTTTTTCAAAGCCATAATACGGTTGTAGGCTTCAAGTGTGTCTGCAGGTGAAGCCGTTGGCTCTAATTTTACCAAGATATGGGAACACCTAATTTCCATTTTTGTGCGGTCATAGGCTTCCTGAACTAAGGCCTGGTTTTGCGCTGAATCTATGAGGTAAGGAATTGCGAGCTGTTTTTTGTACCCTTCAAATTCCCTTTTCAACTTTGGAATGGTATCATACCCTAAGGCCTCTGCTTCAACCACTTTGAGTTTGAACTTTTGAAACAGTGTCATATATTCATCCAAAGAAGCCTTATCGTATTTAGGGTTGGGATTGTTTTTCAAATAAATCTGCAAAAACTCACTTTTCTTAACTTTTTCCTTATTGACTTTTAAAATTACGGGATCCTTCTGTCCCAAAATCGGTAGTATTAATGATAAAAAAACAATAGATAGACTTATACTTTTCATTTTCAATAATTATTTAATGCTGTAATTAGGAGCTTCCCTTGTAATGGTCACATCATGTGGGTGCGATTCTCGCATTCCCGAGGAGGTAATTCGAACGAACTTAGCACCTTTCAAACGGCTAATTTCTGCTGCCCCGCAATATCCCATACCTGCCCTCAAACCACCCGTGATTTGATACATTACCTCGACCAAGGTCCCTTTGTAGGGTACACGTCCAGAAATCCCCTCAGGAACCAATTTTTTTACGTCCTCTTCTCCACTCTGAAAGTAACGGTCTTTAGACCCTCTTTGCATGGCTTCAAGCGATCCCATTCCACGGTAGGTTTTAAATTTTCTTCCTTCAAAGATGATGGTTTCTCCGGGAGATTCTTCCACACCGGCAAACATTCCTCCCAACATAACGCTATCCGCACCTGCTGCAATGGCCTTCACAATATCCCCCGTGTAGCGTATACCTCCGTCCGCAATGACCGGCACACCGCTACCCTCTAGCGCCTTTGCAACGTCGTTAATTGCGGTTAATTGAGGAACTCCAACCCCAGCAATGACTCGGGTAGTACAAATGGAACCAGGGCCAATTCCAACCTTGATGGCATCAGCTCCCGCCTCGAGTAGAAATCGAGCTGCTTCTGCAGTAGCAATATTGCCCACAACCACATCTAAAAATGAATAAGCGCTTTTGATTTCTTTCAGTTGTTTCACAACCCCCTCCGTATGTGCATGTGCTGTATCGATAACTACGGCATCAACGCCTGCCTCGACCAGCGCTTTAACCCGATCAAGGGTTTCGCTCACAACACCAACAGCCGCTGCAACGCGCAACCTTCCCAGATTATCCTTGCACGACAATGGATGCTCCTTTACCTTTATGATATCTCGAAAGGTTATTAGACCAATCAACTTGTTTTCGGCATCAACTACCGGCAATTTCTCAATGCGATTCTCTTGAAGGATAATTTCTGCTGTACTTAAATTGGTTCCATCTTTTGTGGTTATTAAATTTGACGAAGTCATGACTTGCGAGATCGGTTTAATAAGGTCTCGCTCGAATCTTAGGTCTCTGTTGGTGACGATTCCTTTGAGTTTCTTTTCTTCATCTACCACAGGAATTCCACCGATACTATTTTCCTTCATTAAATGAAGTGCGTCCCCTACGGTGGACGTTTCCAACAAGGTAATCGGATCTATGATCATACCGCTTTCTGACCGCTTAACCTTTCGAACTTCAATGGCTTGATCCACGATGTTCATGTTTTTGTGAATGACACCTATTCCACCTTGCTGTGCCATGGCAATCGCCATACGGTGTTCCGTCACCGTATCCATTGCTGAAGAAACAACGGGTGCATTTACCTTGATGTTTCTCGAGAATCTGCTCTGTAGGATAACGTCTTTAGGTAGCACCTGAGAATAGGCAGGAACCAGTAAAACATCGTCATACGTAAGGCCTTCGGAAATTTGAACTAAGTTGTTTAACGACATGTTGAATCTATTCAAATAAATTCTTGCAAATTTAAGAAATTTCGCGGAAGAAAAAGAGGGCATTAGGGTGTGTTCTGTTAATAATTTCCCAAATGAACGGAGGTTAATAAAAAATTTTATAATCTTGTAAATATGAAAGCCGTTGTTTTCTTAAGTATGTTCTTGATTTCATTCGCTTTTGTAGGACAAACAAAGCCACCTGAAAACCCCTTTATCATTCAAATATCCGGTAAAGCCGTTGATGAAGTTAGCTTGATTGAAATTCCCTATGTAACCGTTTGGAACAGAACCATCAACAAAGGAGTGCTATCCGATGAATTTGGCTTCTTTACCATAGTGGCATACCCTGGCGACTCGCTCATTTTCCATGGCTTTGGTTATGTGAAGTCAACTTTTGTAGTTCCCGACACCTTGAAAGACAACCGTTACAGCATGGTTCATTTACTACAAGTAGATGCTGTAACAAAGCGTGAGATTGTTATCTATCCATGGTCCTCCAAAAAGGAATTTGAACAGTACTTTTTAAACATGAGGCCTTACGAAGACGCCATACGACGGGCGCAAAAGGAACTTTCCGGAGAATCGTTGGCATTTGCAGCGGCCCGGTTGGGCAACGATCCTTCCTTGGCCTATGGCAATCTTGAAAACCAACGGTATAGTAAACTTTACACCAACGGACAACTTCCCGTCAATAATTTATTAAATCCTTTAGCGTGGTCGAGGCTTATTCGCGAGATTAAGGAGGGTAGATTGAGCCGTCAATGACGGGGATAACATAGAAAATACTTCTCAACTGGTTGGGCTAATGCGGATATATTAAGATTGTCCGAAGCTTTAGCCAAATCAATTATAGATCCGTTTTTCATTAACAAATTAATGTTTTGTTTGTCGTTCGAATAAGCCTTATTCGTTAGTAAGTCATGGTATACAAAATAAGGCAGCATTTTCTCGTCCTGAATTTTGAAATGGGTTCGTACCAGTTCCTTTTCTAATTGAATCCGATCCGATGGAAAAGGGCTTTTAGAAATTTCAATTTTAAATAAATCCCGATGAATTAACCCCTTACAAAGGGTTGATAAGACAAGGTCAGCATGAAATTGCCAAACCTTCAAGGCTCCCCAAATATCATAATCATCCAAGTCTGCAAATGCATTGAGATACTTTGGATTTTCTTGAAAATCCTTTTTGGTGATTTTATGGGTTAAAAACAATTGAAGCGCGGTAGAACCAAAAAGGGTTTCTCCAGCCGCAGACAATTCTTTCGCTCTTCTCAACGCGTGAATTAACATAAATTCAGCTGATACTACCGTTTTATGTAGATAAACTTGCCAGTACATTAAACGCCTAGCCACAATGAACTTTTCTACGGAGTAGATGGCTTTTTCCTCTAGTACCAATTGTCCCTCATGAACGGCTAACATTTCGATCAAACGATCTGATCCAATGATTCCTTCGCTTACTCCACTGTAAAAACTGTCTCTGTTTAGATAATCTAAACGATCCATGTCCAATTGACTGGAAACCAACTGATGCAAAAAGGGTTTCGGATATTTATTTTGAAAAATCATATGGGCACGTACCATGTCATCCCCAAATTCCTCCGAAAGCCGTTCAATAAAAAATCCACTTAAGTCTTCATGTGTTATGCCATTAACAATATCGTACTCCAACGCATGGCTGAATGGCCCATGTCCAATGTCATGTAAAAGAATGGCAAGTTGAACTGCGCGTTCCTCATCGGGCGTTATTTCATTTCCCTTCCTTCGCAATACTCCAATCGCCAGATGCATTAGGTGCATCGCTCCGAGCACATGCGTATAACGCGTGTGAAGGGCCCCAGGATAAACCAAATGAGAAAGCCCTAATTGCATGATTCGCCTTAGTCGTTGCAAAAAAGGATGGTTTAACACATCAAAAATCAAAGGATCAGGGACGGTAATAAAACCGTAAACGGGATCATTGATGATTTTCTTTTTATTTGAAGAATTCGGAAAAGGGGGCAAATTGCTTACTTTTACAAGATTATAGCGCAAACTTAAACATTTAAATGCAATGGGTAAAATTCTTTGGGCAGACGATGAAATCGAATTATTAAAACCACACATTTTATTTTTGGAAAGCAAAGGCTACACCGTGGACCGTGTAACCAACGGTGCTGATGCAATTGATCGTTCCGAGGGGAACCAATACGATGTAATCTTTCTCGATGAAAACATGCCGGGTATTAGCGGTTTGGAGACCTTGGCAAAAATAAAGGAAGCTACGCCTCTCGTTCCTGTGGTTATGATTACCAAAAGTGAAGAAGAATTCATCATGGAGGAAGCAATAGGAAGCAAAATCGCTGATTATTTAATAAAACCCGTGAACCCAAGCCAAATCCTCTTGAGCCTAAAAAAAATCCTTCAACAAAACCAATTGGTTTCTCAAAAAACAAACGTCAATTACCAGCAAGAGTTTCGTCAATTGGGTATGCAATTAGGAAATCGATTAGATGCCCATGAATGGGGAGAAATGTACCGGAAATTAGTGTATTGGGAATTGGAATTGGAGCAGGCCGATGACAAAGCGATGAAAGAAATTTTTGAAATGCAGAAGAAGGAAGCTAACCAACTGTTCTGTGATTTCATAGAAGATCAATACCTAGACTGGTTAAACGGTACCGAGGAAATGCCGTACATGCTTCACAACATGATTCGAACTAGGATTTTGCCCAATATTGGAAAAGAAAAAATGGCCGTATTGGTCATTGATAACCTTCGTTTTGATCAATGGAAAATGATTGAACCGCTTTTGTCGAAGAGCTACCAAAAAGAGGAGGAATATGTTATTTATTCCATTCTACCTACCGCAACCCATTACGCCCGAAATGCTTTTTTCGCCGGTATGCTTCCTTCCGAGATTGAGAAGAAATTTCCCCAATATTGGCGCTATGAGGAGGACGAGGGGAGCAAGAACCAATTTGAGAAGGAATTACTCGCAGAACAGTTGAAGCGATTAAGCAAAGAATGTAAATGGAGTTATCACAAAATAACGAACCTTGAGGCAGGGAAAAAGTTGAATGACCAATTCAATCAAATTAAAGACAATGATGTCAATTTCGTGGTCTACAATTTTGTAGATATGTTATCACACGCTAGAACGGATATGGAAGTAATCCGTGAACTGGCCAGTGACGAAGCGGCCTACCGTTCGTTGACGAAGTCTTGGTTTGAACATTCTCCCTTAAACGAATTGATTCAAAAATTCAAGGATATCCAGGCTAAACTTATTATTACAACCGACCATGGAACCGTAAGGGTAGACCAACCCGTCAGAATCGTTGGGGAGCGCAGCACTAACAGTAATCTTAGGTACAAGGTAGGGCGCGGCTTAAGCTACAATGCGAAGGAAGTGTTTGTAATCAACAAGCCTTCAGAAGCCTTTTTACCTCAAATCAAACTTTCGAACGAGTATGTATTTGCCCGTGAAAATGACTTTTTTGTCTATCCTAACAATTACAACCACTTCGTTAACCATTACGGGAATACCTTTCAACACGGTGGAATTTCCATGGAGGAAATGTTAATTCCATACGTAGAATTGTCCCCAAAATAAATCATCCCTTGTACTCGGTTCCTTTCAGAATGTTGTAATTTTGCAGCATGTCTACTTTCCATGTAAATCAAGTCAGAAAAGATTTTCCAATCCTTGACACGAAAATCCATGGAAAACCATTGATCTATTTCGATAATGGGGCCACCTCGCAAAAGCCCACGCAGGTGATTTCAAGAATTAACAGGTATTACGAAAACGAAAATGCCAACGTACACCGAGGAGTTCATTACCTAAGTGATCAAGCGACGCAAGCCTACGAGGAGGCCAGAACAAATATTGCATCGTTCATAGGGGCGAGTTCTCCCAAAGAAATTGTTTTTACCAAGGGAACGACCGACGGAATCAACACCATCGCTTATTCACTTGGTGAATTGTTACAAGTAGGCGATGAGATTTTAATCTCTGGGATGGAACATCACGCAAACATAGTTCCATGGCAGTTGCTCTGCGAACGAAAAGGTACCATACTCAAGGTAATCCCAGTGCTCGAGGATGGGACCTTGGATTTGGAAGCGTTTTCACGTCTGCTAAGCAATAAAACAAAATTGCTTAGCGTCGTTCACGTTTCTAATACGCTTGGAACCATTAACCCGCTCGATTTTCTTATCAAGCAAGCGAAATCTGTTGGTGCTTTAGTAATGGTTGATGCCGCTCAAAGCATACAGCACCTTCCAATCGATGTTCAAACCCTTGGTTGCGATTTCCTTGTTTTTTCTGGCCATAAAGTTTTCGGTCCAACAGGTATTGGTGTGCTGTACGGTAAACTAGACCTGTTAAATTCACTCCCACCCTATCAAGGTGGAGGAGATATGATAGATCAAGTGACCTTTGAAAAAACGACCTATCAAGAAGCCCCGTTAAAATTTGAAGCGGGAACGCCAAACATCGCTGGTGCAATCGCACTTAGCGAAGCTTTTCACTATTTAAATTCATTGGATCTTCAAAGCGCCTTTGCTCATGAATTGACGTTAGGGCAATACCTTCGCGCTAACATGAAAGATTTGCCATCCATGCGCTTTATAGGAGAAGCGCCCGATACCTGTGCCACACTATCGTTTCTCGTTGGTAAAATACACCCCTTAGACCTTGGTACCTTGCTCGATAAACAAGGGATTGCGGTTAGAACAGGGCACCATTGTACCCAGCCCTTAATGCACCGGTTTAATATTCCTGGAACGGTGCGTGCCTCCTTAGCCTTTTATAATACGCAAGAAGAAATTGATCAATTTATAATAGCCTTAGAACGTTCTATCCATTTGTTATCGTAATGAAATCCATTAACCAAATACAGGACGAAATCATCGAGGAATTTTCCATGTTCGAGGATTGGATGGAAAAATATGAATACATCATCGACCTCGGTAAGGAGTTACCACTGCTTCATGAAGAGCAAAAAACCGATGACCGTTTAATTCATGGTTGCCAATCTCGGGTTTGGGTTAATACCGAATTGAGCGAAAGTAAATTGCACTTTACTGCCGATTCAGATGCAATAATCACCAAAGGCATTATTAGTCTTTTAATTCGTGTACTATCGAACCAAACCCCACAAGATATTGTTACGACGGAACTTTATTTTATCGGTAAAATTGGATTGCAGGAACATTTATCCCCTACTCGGGCCAATGGGTTAGTTGGAATGATAAACCGATTGAAAAGCGAAGGACTCAAGCATTTAAACCTATGATGGAATTAGAAAACAATATTGTTACCGTTTTAAAAACCATCTACGATCCGGAAATCCCCGTGGATGTTTTCGAATTGGGATTAATCTATGAGATCCGTATTTCTGAGGATAGACAGGTGGATATCGACATGACATTAACTTCCCCAAACTGCCCGGTTGCTGAAACACTGCCCAAAGAAGTAGAAGACAAGGTTAAAGCCATGGAAGAGGTGGAAGCGTGTAAAGTACACATTGTATTTGACCCACCTTGGGATAAAGACATGATGTCCGAGGAAGCCAAGTTGGAATTAGGCTTCATGTAATAGCCCTCAAAATTTCTTGAAAATATAACGAAAACGGTTATTGCTCTGCGCATGATAGCGCTCAAAAACTAGATCTTGGTTGGTGAGGGCAAATAATCGGCTTACCGTTGAATCGTTGTTTGCTGTCCAAATAACTTCCGATTCAGGAATACGTAAATAAACGGGGCCATCCAATCCTAAGGTATCTGAAACATTTCCTTGAAACGCACTAAAATCAGATACTACTTGCCCCAAAGCTAATCCTTTGTCAATCGTAATTTGCCCGGAAGGAAGACTGTCATAAAAGGTGAAACCATCTGCGTTTTGATACCATACTAAAGTCGGAAGCCAAGAACCTTCTAAGCGACGTTCCCACCGCTTTTGTTTGTTACAAGCAAAGCAAACCAATAGGAACAAAAACCAAAATACCTTTCGAATCATGGCTGAAGTAATTCTTGCAAATTCGTAGGGGTTAGCTTAATGGTTGCGATGCGGTTGAAACTACCCATCACACGAACTTGGGCCAAGATTAAAACCTCTCCATAGGGTGTTTGAATGGCGTCACATGCCTTTATCGGTACATTCTTACTCAAGTAACGCGAACCCACCTTTTTACCGGAGGCATCATAAAGCTTTAATACCAATTGATTGCTTCTTGTGCTCGCAATAAGCATTTTATAAGTTACCGCCTGATGGGTAACGTCTTTTAGTATTACCGGTTTTGTTGGGTCTATTTCAGCATCGCCCTGGGCCTCCAATGCAGTGGCCATAGCTACAGTGCTGGGATTTATCGCTAGCATTGGGTTGAATAAAACCAAATCCCCTGCCTTTCTTGCAAATGCAAATTTTTGCTGACCCAAAGGAGCCATCGCCAATAACCCTCCTTCTAAACCTGCACCATTAATAACACCGTTAAATTGAAGGTCGCTATCCATAAATACCGATGAAAAACTATAATTATAAAAGGCATTTACACAAAGCAAGTCTTTTTCAGGACTAGAATGAACATAAAAAGGCCAACGAGTCCCTGTATGCATCATGTGTTTTAAAAGCAAGTCATCTACATTCATTGAAATTGAAAGGGCACCTCCTTTCACTACAGTATCCAAAGCCTGACCTACCTCGTGAATTCCCATCATTTGGCTCGATAAAGGTGCATTTAGCAAATACAATTTATCTCCGGTGTAATGGGCATGAATAGGATAGGTCACCTCCTCCAAGTGCGCGATTTGTGACACGGACCTATTTACTTCATCGATGCGTAAAATTCGCGTATCCACCTGAACGGGATCCATGCAGACCACGTAAAGCACATTATCTATGGTTAAAATAGAAGGCGAAGCATTTACATACTGTTCGGGTAAAAACAAATTCCATTCAAAGTTTCCCTCCTTGTCTATTTTCATCAGATGAATTCTCCACCCATCATAAGCACTTAACACAAAATACCCATGATCCAACGTAGCTTTTGCTATGGCCAACGGAGTAAAGGATCGGTTTCCATTTTGATCGTCGTAAATCTTCGTAAAAGGTAAGGTAGAAGGATCGGTCTTTTCGCAGGCGCTGAAGAACAAACACAAAAGTCCACAAATAAACCAAAACCGCATAGCTACCATTTTTTATGAATTGGAACCATTACCGTAACCATAAGATCAAGGTTTAGTAGGTTGAATTGATCTTGAACATCCAAAAATTCAGTGGCAAATCCCGTGTAATCAGCGTAACGGTTTTGGTCATTGATACTAGACCTCAATCCATAACGAATATTACCGGATAACGAAACGGCAAACTGTTCGCGATAATAGGTGCAGCCTGCCCCACCCACAGCGTAAACATTGACCTTATTCACGTGAGGCGTCATTTCAGCAAGCGTAGAAGGATTGGCTGTCTTTCGGTCCACTTGATAGTCAATGTAATTATCTGAATAAATAATCTGGCTGGCAAAATAGGCTATATCCAAAGAAAGCCCTGCTTGAACATAAGGAGAAAACCTACGTGCCGAAAAATCCATACGTGCTAAAACAGGTATCCTCAGGTTAGCAATTTTTTGTCGATGCAACAACTCCTTGTACAATTCACCCCCTAGAATGGTATCGGCCCAATGATAATTGGTGAGATAGCTATACCGTTGGGTTTGAAAACAGGGTTGGGTGAGTACTGAAAATAATTTCGTAAAGGCAAAACTCCCATGCAATCCATAAATTCCTCCCGAATTTTGAAATAGATGACCGTACTGCTTATCATACGTCTTATTGGCAGATTCTGGCGTTGCTTGCAACAAACTATAACGCTCGCCGATAATAGGTTGCGTGAATCCTGTACCCAATTGTATTCCGAAAAAATAACGATCTTTTCGGTATTGATGCTTTCTACTTTGCCCCAAGGAATAAAGCGACGCAAAAACGATTAGAACAAGCGTTAGCCAATGTTTTCTCATCAGTGGGACAGGATTATTTTTTTCATTAAAACCGCATCATTTGCAAATAACCTAACCAAATAGGTTCCCTGGGAAAGGCGTGAAAGATCAAATACAACTTCGTGGCTCCCCATTGTGGAAGGTGGCTCAGTGATAGATGCAATCTGTCGACCAGAAAAATCGAGTAAATCGATGCGAACGGCGGCATCCTGTTTGAGGTAATAGGAAACATTCAATTGCTCTTGTGTAGGGTTGGGGTAACAGTGTAAGCTTAAGTTTTCTTGAAACAACTCGGTTGTGCTTAATGTCTTACACTCAACATAATCGATACGGCTTTCCACAAAATTCTCAAATTTCACCGTAGCAATGGCTTCATCCGAAGCGTTGAACCAATCCTTCATTACTGAAGTAAAAACTTGACGGTAATCGAACTCCATTGGAACGTTTCCGTACTGTAAATTACCTAAATCAGGATTGTTACCAAATACGCCCGGGTTGATGCACGTACCAAAAACGAGCATGGGGGCTGCATTTCCATGGTCTGTTCCATAACTGGCATTGGATGCCACTCGCCTCCCGAATTCCGAAAAGGTCATCGTTAACACCCGATGGTCTAATCCTAAATTTTGTAAATCATCATAGAATGCTTTTACCGCGCTTGAAATATGGTATAACAAAGCGGCATGGGAGCCCATGGTAGGATTATTATTGACTACTTGGTTAGCATGGGTATCAAAGCCGCCAATGCGACAAACAAAAATCTTTGTATTGATCCCACCGCTTATTAGCCTTGAAATCACCTGAAGTTGGGGCGATAACGGATTGTGTTTTGCCCCTGCTGGAGCAATGTAGGGATAAAGATCGGGGTATACCACGTTGGAATTAGATCCTGCCTCAAAAACATCCTTCAACCGTTCAGCGTAGTTATGTGCTTGCTTTTCAATTTGCATGATGTATTCGATTTCATCACCGGCGTGCGTATCCGGCAGTGTAATCGGGGGATCTACCCCTACCCCTTGAATCAAATTGTAGAAGGCGACAGGATCTTGAATGGATAATCCTGCAGGAATGCCTTGATCCCTGTGAAAGGCTAAAGAAACGGCAGTACCCATTTCAATAGCTAAGGGATCTGGATATTGAACACTCGGGTAATTATCTGGATATCCAGGATACGTATAATCGAGATAACGCCCCATCCATCCCGAATTGTAATAATCGTTGTACCCTCCCCCCATCATCCATACATCTCGGCTTCTGAAATGGGAGCCATTCATGTTTTCGTAAGAGACATTTTGAATGACCGCCATATTCCCTTCATCATACATGGCTTTGGCCGCGACCATATCAGGATGCAAGCCCACCTGACGGTTGTCAGGCAACGAAGGGTCAAGGGTTATGTAATTGCGAAGTCCATTCTCGGGTATAGCAATATTTGCTCTGTTGTTGTAATATAATCCATATTGATTTAATGGAATGATCGTGTTCAAGCCATCGTTCCCCCCGTGCAATTCAATCAGAACTAATATCTTATCGTTCAAGCTATTCTTAGCAATTTGATGCAAAATATTCTCTTCCGAAAAGGCATACAAAGGAACCCCATTGAATTTCAGCAACATGCCACTGCTCAAGACGGAGGATAATCGAACAAAATCTCTTCTTTTCATTGCCCTGGATTAAAAAAGTTGATATTCGGGCGTTTGCATCATGCCAATAAATAATTTCTCCAATTGCACCCTAACCACCGCATCATTACCGCTCCCTAGAAAAGCGGCCCATTCGGCACTCCAATTTAGGCTGTTATTATTAAGCAGTAAACTATTCTTAAAATAAGTTAAACGCGCAGTATCTATGGTAAGCGGCAAGAGCCATTCAACAATTTCCTGCACCAAAAGGTCGGGATCGGATGGAGTACTGGCATTCCCTTGAACCACAGAAAGTACATCCAACTGGATCGTGGCTCCCGCTGGAGACGTAAATCCGTTAACTAGCAATTCTGCAAATTTGTATCTATTTGCCAAGTAATTCGCTGAAATCCAGTACCGATGATATACGGGTACTTGAAAATACGGATCGTATCCAGCCACATCAACGGGTTCGAACAGGGCTAAGCCTTGCAGGTCCAATTGAGTTTGTAATTGATCAAACAATTCATAATGCTGGCTTAATTGGGTTGTCACCGAGGGAACTTGTACGTCAAACAAGCGCATCGTACCTATAATAATTTCTACCGGCGATTTTATAATGGCACCCATATTATTATCCTGGGTTGGAAGCGTATCTAAATCATAAAAATGCTCACTTTTAAGCAAGGTACTTAGCACATCAATAAGATCAAAATTATTCGCCAGCAAGGCATTGGCCAAGGGAATAATGATGTCGGTTTCAATTTCCGCTGAAATGTCAAAATACACGAATTGACGGTATAATCTACGACAGATATGCCGAGCCGTATGAACGGAATTAAACACCATATCCACGACAGAACTTAATTCGCTTGGGACGGAGGAAATGGGACAGGTACCGTTAGATGCACCCGCTGTAACGATGGTATTACCACCAAAAGCACTTGAAAATTGCTTCGCACTTACATCATGTTGTGAAGCTAAAACACCGTCTCCGGATTTTACCTTTCCACAAGGAATTCCCGTCACGGGATCCAAGGTTTGGAAAGTTGTATCATAGGTCCAACCGGTTAACACCTTCGTTAATGCTTTTACATCTTGTTCTGTAAAATGCGTGTAATTTCCAAGCGAGACTTCAGGGCCCTTGCCTACCGTAAACAATTCTAAAAACTCGCGTCCAAAATTCTCCTGGGGTGCACCTTTAACATTTAAATGACCATCCAAATGAATCAGCATCGCATTGTCGATACAAATGGCTTTTACTAAATCTTTATAATTTCCAAGTGCATGCATTCGCAAAAGCCGTAAATAATCAATCGCCAATTGAGGACTCCAACTCACACGAGATAAAATAATGGGTATATGGGTATGATAAAACCAAACCATCCGCTCCGTTAGGTTGGGACCCGAACTTCGCATCGTCTCTAGCCACCACGATTTTGTGTATCCCGACCATACATCCACCATCTGCATCGGATCGGGAAGATTCGGTGCGATCCATGTAGTACCGGTATTCGGATCTACTGGGAAATTGGGTGGAGTCTGTGGTTGAATTAATTGAGCGATTGCCGCATCAACATTCAACTGGGAAAACGCTGTAATATCCTGAAGACGAGGCCCTATCGTTGCACGGCGCAAAAGATGCGCTGCTTTCTGTTTTCCGAGTACCCCCGTAATTGGATTTAATGAAGCCATAGCGTATGCGATTCCTAAGGTATAAAAAATAATTCAATCGAAAGGATTTGTAGCAAGAAACAAACAGAGCGTTAGTACCCCATGACAATAGAAACCATTGAGGACACGCCAACTTTCAGCCCGTCCGAATGGATATCAAATTTAGGGTGGTGTACGCTGTGATTCACCGTTTTATTCGGATCACCAACTCCTAACCGAAAGAAACAAATAGGGACATAGGCAGCATAAAAAGCAAAATCTTCAGCCGTCATTCGAATTGGTATGGGATGTACCTGATCTTCCCCCAATTGCTCCTTTAAATTTTTCTCAACTTTTGCAGTAAGTAAAGGATCATTTTCTAAAAAGGGATAACCCTTTACGCGATGAAGCTTTACAACACCACCGTATCGAACCTCAATTTCCCTTAAAAAAGATTCATAATGTTCAAAAAAGGACTTACGCCATTCTTCGTTCATGGTTCGAAACGTTCCTTTTAAGGTACAGGTGGAAGGAATAACATTCACCGCGCCCAACCCTTCAATATATCCATAACTCAAAACCGTAGGCACCTCTTTGGGTTGATGCTGGTTCAAAAGCGAAGGGGTTTGTGAAATGATTTCTGCTGCCATAGCAATGGGATTAATGCACTTATCAGGCAAGGCGCCATGCCCACCTTTTCCCTCAATTTCAATTCGAATCTCATCGCTTGATGCCATCATTAACCCGGGCTTAATACCAACATTGCCGACCTCCATTTCTGGATACACATGCAGGGCAACCATGGCATTGAGCTTGGGATTGTCCATGATTCCCGCGTCGATAATATAGTTTGCTCCACCAGGCGAAACTTCCTCCCCAGGTTGAAAGATTAATTTTACAGAAACTGGAAGTTCTTCCCGCATTTGCATTAAAACGGCAGCGGTTCCCAATAAGATGGACGTATGTACATCGTGACCGCAGGCATGCATTACGCCAGGCACCTTGGAGCGATAGGGCACGTCATTTTGTTCCGAAATAGGTAGCGCATCTAGATCCGCCCTGAGTCCTATCCATTCGGAGGAATTGGGAGAAGAAATATACCCCACCACGCCGGTGCCCCCTACTTCTTTATCGTGACGAATACCAAGTTCCGTGAGCGCATTCGAAACGTAGTTCATGGTTTCGTATTCCTGAAAGGAAAGTTCCGGATGTGCATGCAGATGCAATCGATGCGATAATACTTGAGGAAAAATAGATTCCACTAAAGAATCAATACGATCACGATTCATGCTGGTTTAAGGTTTGAAATCCCGATAAAAGCAATTTAAAAGAAACATAGGCCATTATTAACCCAAACGAAATTTTAATCCATGACTCTGGAAGCCTCAAGGAAAGTTTAGAACCAATAAATCCTCCAATCACAAAAGTTGCAGCTATAACAAGACCAAATTTCCAATGAACATTTCCCGTTTTAGCGTAATTCAAAACCGCTAATAGAACCACCGGCATCGCAAGGACAAAAAGGCTCGTTCCCTGCGCTTGATGTTGGGTAAAACCGAGGGCATACACGAGGGCTGGAACGATAATTATTCCTCCCCCAACCCCCACAAAACCACTGAGTATACCAGCAAAAAGCCCAATACACACTAACGTAACTACCTCTTGGAGTGTCATAGGAGACGAAAATAATCAAAATTATACAACCAAAACACCGAAAAACGGCCCCTTAATGCGTAAACAAACGGATGGCTTGACTTAATCTCGGTCTAATCTCCGTACGGTCAATTATAAAATCCAAAAATCCATGCTCTAACAAGAATTCAGACGTTTGAAACCCATCAGGTAAGTCACGACCAATTGTCTCTTTTACTACCCTAGGGCCTGCAAATCCAATTAACGCACCGGGCTCTGCAATATTAATATCTCCAAGCATTGCAAAAGAAGCCGTTACCCCCCCTGTGGTTGGATCCGTCAAATATGAAATGTACGGTAATTTGGCTTCAGAAAGCAATCCTAAATTCCCAGAAACCTTTGCCATTTGCATCAAAGAATAGCCCGCTTCCATCATCCTAGCACCACCAGACTTTGAAATAATCATGAAAGCGGCTCTCGCTTCAATGGCTTTCAAGATTGCTCGCGAAATCTTTTCCCCCATTACACTTCCCATTGATCCCCCGATAAACCCGAAATCCATTGAGGCAACTACCAATGGCTGACCATCGATCGTGCCAATTGCGGTTCGTATCGCATCTTTTAAACCTGTTGCCTTTTGCGTGCCTTTCACTCGATCCGTATACTTTTTAGTATCTACGAATCCAAGCGGGTCTCCAGAGGACATTGCTGCATCAAGTTCGGCAAACTTGCCCTCATCGAAAATCATTTTAAAATAAGACTCTGCATCAATACGCTCATGATGAGAACAACGCTCACAAACAAAATTCTTCTTTTCTAAATCTGCCGTGATATAAAGGGTTTTACAATTAGAACACTTTGTCCAATACCCATCCGGAGTTTCTTTTTTCTCCTCCGTCTTGGTGGTAATTCCCTCTTTGTTTCTTTTAAACCAACTCATTTCAAGGTGTTAATGTTATTTAAATCTTTGAAAGACTGCTCCAGCCGTTTTACAAACGTCAACTCGCCTTCACGCATCCATTTTCTTGGGTCGTAATACTTTTTATTGGGCTTATCCTCCCCCTCTGGATTTCCTATTTGTGTTTTTAAGTAATCGGAGTACGCAAGCACGTAATTACGAACCCCCTCGGTAAAGGCAAATTGTAAATCCGTATCGATGTTCATCTTAACGACGCCGTATCCAATAGCTTCCCGTATTTCTTCTACCGTTGAACCAGATCCTCCGTGAAATACAAAATCAACCGGGTTTGGTAACGTTTTAAATTTCGATTGAATGTAATCTTGAGAATTCTTTAAAATTATCGGTCGAAGGATTACATTCCCTGGTTTATATACCCCGTGCACATTACCAAAAGCAGCAGCAATGGTAAAACGCGGTGATACTTGCATTAATTCTTCATAGGCAAAGGCTACTTCCTCTGGTTGCGTGTAAAGTTTAGAACTATCAACGCCCGAGTTATCCACCCCGTCTTCCTCCCCTCCTGTTATACCCAATTCAATCTCTAATGTCATTCCAATTTTTGACATTCGTTCGAGGTAACGCTTGCACAACGAAATGTTCTCATGCAAGGGTTCCTCCGATAAATCAATCATATGGGAACTAAACAAAGGCTTACCCGTTTGCGCAAAAAAGGCCTCTCCTTCCTCTAGTAATCCATCAATCCAAGGGAGTAGTTTTTTGGCACAATGATCGGTATGTAAAATTACCGTTGCTCCATAAGCTTCTGCTAATTGATGAATGTGTTTGGCGCCTGAAACACCACCTAAAATGGCAGCCCTTTCGCTGTCGTTTTTTAGTCCTTTACCCGCAAAATACTGCGCTCCGCCATTTGAAAATTGAATGATAACTGGAGCGTTCAAAGAAGCAGCTACTTCCATCACAGCATTAACCGTGGAAGTGCTCGTTACATTGACCGCCGGAAGCGCAAATTGCTTCTCTTTCGCCAGTTGGAAAATAGCCTGCACCGAATCTCCGGTGGCAACGCCCGATTTAATGGATGGATTCATACTAAAACATTCGTTGTTGATGGAATACAAAAGTAAGAAATCCGTTTAAATACCGCACGACCACAATAATAGGATATGGTTTGCGTTTTGGGCAAAATTTTTTTTTAGCCTATGACAAAAAAATACAAGCACGTCAAACGACTATCTACCTCCTATGGAGCGTTTCAACCCCCTAAGGAAGTGATTAAATCGATCCTTAATTTTAGTAAATCTTTGGAATCCAATAAAACAAAATTGAAATTCCCCTTGATTCACAAAAATTAAATTTATCAGGCCGGTCTACCGGCCTTTTTCTTTTTCATTTAGTGTATTTTTATCGAATGAAAACCCCATTTATCCTCGCCCTATTTTTCATTGGAACTATTCCTTTCGCCCAAAACCATTGCCCTATTTTACCTAACCCAGTAACCTATACTTCCACCAAGGATTCCATCGCGCTTGACTCCCTCCTATTTTGTACCAAGTCCCTCTCATCAACGCTTTCAAATTCAATTTCTCCACTCGGTGATCTTTATATTTTAAATAAAAATAAACCGCTTAGAATTGGACGTGAAGATGGATTTATTCGCTTTGAGGAACTTAATAACGCCTACCCAGAGTCATACTCCATAAACGTTACAAAATCAAAGATTATCCTGTCCTACACCAGCCCCGCTTCCTATTACCATGCCCTCCATTCCTTATTTCAACTCATAACCGAGAAACCGGACCATTCGTTTTCGATTCCCATTTGTTTTGTAAAAGATTTCCCGAATTTTTCATGGAGAGGGCTTCATTTAGATGTAGCACGCCATTTTTTTTCCATTCATGAAGTCAAAAAATACTTGGATTTAATGGCAATGTATAAGTTTAACGTCTTTCATTGGCACTTAACCGATGACCAAGGCTGGCGAATTGAAATTAAAAAATATCCAAAACTAACCAGCGTTGGTGCTTGGCGCGACAGTACCGTAAACGATCATTTTTCCACTTACCCTAGGACTTGGGACACCAAAAGATACGGTGGTTTTTACACGCAAGAGGAAATCAAAGAAGTGGTTCAATATGCAGCAGACAGACACATCACCATTGTGCCCGAAATAGAAATGCCAGGACATGCCAGAGCTGCACTTGCGGCTTATCCCGCCTTCTCCTGCACAGGAAAACAACAACCTGTCCCCGGACTATGGGGCGTATTCGAAGATGTTTTTTGCACAAAAGATAGTACCCTTCATTTTTTAGAAGATGTTCTCGAGGAAGTGCTCTCCCTTTTTCCGGGAAAATTCATTCATATCGGTGGTGATGAAGTTCCTAAATCGCGATGGGAGAAATGTGCCTCCTGCCAAAATAAGATGCATGCTCTTCACTTAAAAAACGAACACGAACTTCAAAGCTATTTCATCCGTCAAATTGATGTGTACCTTGCAAAAAATAACCGCCAACTCATCGGATGGGATGAAATATTAGAGGGTGGCCTTTCTCCAGGAGCTGCAGTCATGTCTTGGCGAGGAATGGACGGCGGAATTGCCGCTGCGAAAGAAGGCCACTATGTGGTTATGACCCCCGGATCACATTGTTATTTTGATCACTACCAAGGAAAATCCTCCTCGGAACCATTGGCTATCGGAGGATATACACCCCTCGAAAAAGTTTTCGAATTTAACCCCATTCCTAAATCATTAACTCCACAAGAAGCACACTTTGTTTTAGGTGCTCAAGCAAACCTTTGGACGGAGTATATCCCAACTTTTAACCAACTTACCTACATGACCTACCCTCGAGCGATAGCATTAAGTCAAGTGCTTTGGGGAGGTACAAAAACAAGCTACGATGCGTTTGAACAAACCTTAAAAAAATATCATATTCCCAGACTCACAGCCCCCAATGTAAATACCAAGGTTTCAATGAGTTTCTTGAAGCCTTCGATGAAGTTCAGCAGAGAGCCCAATGGCCTTTCGTTGATGTTTGATGGAAAAGATACCAGCGAAAAGATTACCGTTGTATCACAGCAAAAAAAAGAAGGAATTTCGATTTCCTACGGTAAAAAGTTGTTTTTTAATCGTTCACAAAAAAACGTAAAGCATGAGAAATTCACTTTTTCCACAGCGTGTTGTACCGATTCTCTTACCATTATTTCCCATCGTGGATTAGGAGCAAAAGTCACCTATGTTACCCCCCCCAACGAGCGTTACCATCCCGGCGATCTGATCTTAGTGGATGGACAATTTGGCGCACGACCCTGGAGAGGTTATCAATGGGTTGGTTTCGATACAAATCATATAAACATTACACTGGAACTCGATCGTAAGATTCGGTTAAACGGAATAACTTTCGGTTTTCTAAACGAGCCCTCCTCTTGGATTCATCTCCCTAATGAAATTACCGTTCGATTGGACAATGGAAAGATGAAAACGATTTCCGTTACGGAGGAAAGAACGAAACTCCCTATCAAAGGAAAAACAAAGAGTATTCAAGTTTCAATGAAAGGATTACCAACCATACCCGTTGGTTTTCCAGGCCAAGGTGAGAAGCCCTGGATCTTTTGCGATGAACTGGTCTTCGAATAAATTTACTATCTTCATGTCAAAACCTATGCTATGTCCTCAAGAAGAACGTTTATCCAACAATCTGCTGTCCTTGCTGGTGCTATGATTACAGGTGCAAACCTAGACCCCTGGATTCATGCAGCAAACCATATCCCATCGCTCGATTATTCAAAAATTAATGCATTGTCTGAAGATGATTTTTGGGACTGGGTACGCTCTTGCTATACTACCTCCTCGAATATTATCAATTTGAATAACGGTGGGGTTAGCCCCCAACCAAAACAGGTTCAAGAAGTTCACATGAAATATTACCAATGGTGTAACGAAGCACCCACGTACTACATGTGGCGAAGTTTGGACGAGGGCCGCGAACCCTTGAGAAGAAAACTGGCCAAATTTTGTGGTACCGATCCTGAAGAAATCAGCATTAATCGAAACGCAACAGAAGCGCTGAATACCATTATATTCGGTTTGGATCTAAAAGAAGGGGATGAAGTCGTCGTTGGAAAATACGATTATCCCAACATGCGTAACGCCTGGAAACAAAGGGAAAAAAGGGATAAAATTTCCCTAAAATGGGTAGACTTAGTCATGCCAACCACCGATGGAGACTATATATACGAATCCTATGCAGCGGCCATAACTCCTAAAACTAAAATCGTATACCTCACACATCTGATCAATTGGACCGGTCAAATCATTCCAGTTAAGGTTTTAAAGAAAATTGCAGATTTAGCCCATAAATACGGTGCAGAAGTCATCGTAGATGGGGCACACACGCTTGCTCATACCGTATACCAAATTCCAGAATTGAATTGCGATTATTACGGCACAAGCCTTCACAAATGGATGTGTGCTCCCTTTGGAAGTGGGCTTTTGTACATTAAAAAGGACAAAATAAAAAAAGTTTGGGCCTTACTCTCAAACGACCAGCCTGATGGAGAAAATATAAGGAAATTTGAATCCCTGGGAACGCGCTCCTTCGCGTCGGAAATGGCAATCGGAAGCGCCGTAGATTTTCATAATGCGATTGGGTCCGAACGAAAAGAAAAAAGACTTTTTGAGCTCAAGAAATACTGGACAGATCATGTTAAAAATATCCCTGGTATTGTTTTCTTTTCTCCCCTTGAAAAAGAATTCTCTTGTGGAATTGCAAACTTCGGCATTCTGGGAATGAAAGGCTCAGAAATTGAAGCCGCCTTGTTTCGAAACCGAAAGGTTCATACGGTTGCAATAGAATATGAAAAAATCAATGGAATTCGGGTAACGCCAAACGTTTATACTTCCTTTGATGATCTGGATGAATTAGTTGCAGGGATTAAAGAAATTGTAAAAAAATAGACCGAGATTATTTCATTTTTTTAAACCCTAAGCTAATCACATTGTTGTTACCTTTGTAAAAAAAGAAAAACAATGCGCAATTGGGTTGGTTTAAAATCCTACAACGATATCAAGTTCGAATTTTTCGAAGGAATAGCTAAAATCACCATTAACAGGCCGCGGGTCTACAATGCCTTTCGTCCCGAAACGAATATGGAAATGCTAGACGCTATGAATATTTGTCGAGAACGAAACGACATTAGCGTGGTAATTCTTACCGGTGAAGGCGACAGAGCATTTTGCTCGGGAGGTGATCAAAACGTTAAAGGAATCGGAGGCTACATCTCAGAAAATGGTGTTCCTCGTCTGAATGTTCTCGATCTTCACAAAGCTATTCGTTCGCTTCCTAAACCCGTCATTGCCATGGTTAACGGTTATGCCATTGGAGGAGGACACGTTTTACACGTCGTTTGTGATCTTACCATTGCCTCAGACAACGCACGTTTCGGCCAAACAGGACCTAAAGTAGGTAGCTTCGATGGCGGCTTCGGATCATCGTACTTGGCTCGCCATGTCGGTCAGAAAAAAGCCCGTGAAATTTGGTTTCTCTGCAACCAATACTCAGCTGAGGAGGCAGAAAAAATGGGAATGGTCAATAAAGTAGTTCCCTTCAGTCAATTGGAAGATACGACCGTTGATTGGTGCAAAACGATTATGAAACGAAGTCCACTCGCCATCCGGATGATTAAACGAGCTATGAATGCGGAACTGGACGGACAACACGGGCTAATGGAATTGGCGGGAGACGCGACCCTACTCTATTACCTGACCAATGAAGCCCAAGAAGGAAAAAATGCTTTTCTTGAAAAACGTGATCCTGATTTCCAACAATTCCCTAAATTCCCGTAAATGTCTGTTCGCACCCTAGAACCCAAAACGCTTTGGAATGCCTTTGCCGATTTAAATTCCGTTCCTCGTCCCTCGAAAAAAGAGGAAAAAGTGCGACAGTTCATGATAACCTTCGGAAAAAAGCTAGGCCTAGAAACCTTAGTAGATGATATAGGTAATGTAATTATCAAAAAACCAGCCTCACCAGGTATGGAACGTAGAACCACCGTTATTCTACAATCGCATTTAGATATGGTCCATCAAAAAAATGAAACCACACGCTTTGACTTCGAAAACGAAGGCATTAAAATGAAAGTAGAAGGAGATTGGGTTTTAGCAGAAGGAACAACGCTTGGAGCCGACAACGGTATTGGTGTTGCAGCAATCATGGCCTTACTCGAAGCGCGAGATCTTACCCATCCACCGCTCGAGGCATTCTTTACCATTGATGAGGAAACTGGTATGACTGGAGCTAAGCATATGAACGGGAAGCTTCTTGACGGAAAAATATTGCTAAACCTAGATACGGAAGACGACGATGAGTTATCCATTGGTTGTGCAGGGGGAATTGATACAAACACCACCTATACCTACCAGGAAACTACCATTACAGAAGGTTGGGAGGTTATGAAAATAAAGTTGAGGGGTTTATTGGGCGGACATTCAGGGATGGACATTCATCGAGGACGAGGGAATGCCAATAAATGGATGGCTCGTTTGCTCTGGGAGTTAAAACAACAAACGAAATTTCAGCTAATCTCCATGGACGGGGGAAGCCTTCGTAACGCCATTCCTAGGGAAGCCACATGCTGCATTGCCGTTCCAAAAGTTGAGGAAGCCCTTAGCCTATTAAAAAATTCAGTTGGGCAATTAAATTCCGAATATTCCTCTATAGAACCAGAACATTCTTTTGAGTTTGTTCCGGTTGAAAGGGATGGAAAAGCTGTGTCAGAAGAAGATAGTAACAAAATCCTGAATGTCCTTTGTGCGGTTCAAAACGGAGTTTTCCGTATGAGTCCAGACATTCCAGATCTTGTGGAGGCATCCTCAAGCCTGGCTAGAGTCATCGTTGAAAAGGGTCTGTTTACCACCCAATCGCTTCAACGAAGTTCCGTGGAAAGCACAAAAGCAGAGGTAAGTATGACCATCCGTACTTGCTTTGAAAACATGGGTGCCACCGTTGAACAGAGTGGAGATTATCCTGGATGGAAACCGAACCGAAATTCAAACATCTTACAAATCATGGAACAATTGTACCGTGATATGTTTAAAGATCAACCCAAAGTAAAAGCTTGCCATGCCGGATTAGAATGTGGCATTCTCGGCAAACACCTTCCAGACGTTGAAATGATTTCGTTCGGCCCAAACATACGAGCAGCACATTCACCCGATGAGAAAGTTCAAATTTCATCGGTACAGAAATTTTGGTCCTATTTATTAGAAACACTCAAACTTATTCCCCAACAAGCATAATGTCATACCATTTAAACACCATAGAAGAAGCCATAGAGGAACTTAAAATGGGCAAAGTAATCATTGTTGTAGACGATGAAGACCGAGAAAACGAAGGAGACTTTCTAACGGCAGCAAGGAATGCAAGCCCTGAGGTGGTTAATTTTATGGCCACCCACGGAAGAGGGTTAATTTGCGCGCCATTGAGCGAAGAACGATGCGATGAATTGGGACTGGAAATGATGGTTAGAAACAATTCCGCAGCCTACGAAACCCCTTTTACCGTGAGTATTGACCTCATTGGACACGGGTGCAGTACCGGGATTTCGGCAAGCGATCGTTCCAAAACAATCCTCGCGCTTATCAATCCTAATACTAGACCAGAAGAATTAGGAAAACCGGGACACATCTTCCCATTAAGGGCCAAGAAAGGGGGGGTATTAAGACGCGCTGGCCATACAGAAGCGGCAGTAGATCTCTCGAGAATGGCGGGATTCGAAGAAGCTGGGGTTATCGTTGAAATTTTAAATGAAGACGGAACCATGGCTCGATTACCACAACTCATGGACATTGCGAAGCGTTTTGATTTAAAAATTATAAGCATCGAAGAGCTTATTAAATACAGAATTGCCCATGAAACGCACGTAGAAAGAGTAGTAGATGTACATATGCCAACCACCTTCGGTGAATTCCAGCTGCACGCGTTTAAAGACAAAAATACGGACCAAGATCACCTTGTTTTGGTTAAAGGAACCTGGGAAAAGGATGAACCCGTTTTAGTTCGAGTACATTCTTCTTGTTTAACTGGAGATATTTTCGGATCCTGCCGATGCGATTGCGGTCCTCAGTTGCATAAAGCCATGGAACTTATTGAAAAAGATGGTAAAGGAGTTATCGTTTACATGAATCAAGAAGGACGCGGAATTGGGTTAACCAATAAATTGAAAGCGTACAAATTGCAGGAACAAGGACTTGACACAATTGAGGCTAATGTTGAATTGGGTTTTAAAGCGGACGAGAGAGATTATGGGGTAGGTGCGCAAATGTTAAGAGAGGTTGGCGTTTCTAAAATGAAACTAATGTCTAATAATCCTAAGAAAAGAACAGGATTGATCGGTTATGGATTAGAAATCGTGGAGAACGTAGCGTTGGAGATTAAAGGAAATCCATACAATGAAGGTTACCTCAAAACCAAACGAGATAAAATGGGCCATCATTTGAAACTGGATTAATATGCTGAAAGTTGAAGGAATTACAAAGCAGTTTGATGAGCTAGAAATCCTAAAAGGTATTTCATTCGAAATAAATTCAGGAGAAATAATCTCAATTGTTGGATCCTCCGGAGCGGGAAAAACCACCTTACTCCAAATCCTTGGAACCTTAGATAGACCAACGCACGGTGTGATGACTATGGATGGCGTTAATCCTTTCGAATTAAATCAAAAGGAACTTTCCGCTTTCAGAAATCAGAAAATCGGGTTTGTTTTTCAATTTCATCAACTTCTCCCTGAATTTTCAGCCATTGAAAACATCATGATTCCAGCTATGATTCTTGGTAAATCAAAAAGAGATTCACAAGAATTAGCGAATAAGCTTTTAGATATAGTTGGGCTTCATGGAAGATCGAATCATCGACCTAACCAATTGTCAGGAGGCGAACAACAACGGGTTGCGGTATGTAGAGCACTCATCAATCAACCCTCCATCATTCTTGCAGACGAACCTTCCGGTAATTTGGATTCCGTAAAAGCAAACGAATTGCATGAATTGTTTTTTAAACTCAGAGAAGAATTTAACCAAACCTTTGTCATCGTAACCCACAATCAAAACCTTGCAGAACAAGCGGATAGGGTTTTAACCATGAGGGATGGTATATTATTATGAACCTCGATGAATTAAAATCTTTTCTGGATTTCAAAGCAGAACAATTTGAAACACCAGACTTTATAGCTTTCGATCCTATTTCAATTCCCCATCAATACCATTTGAGAGAAGATATTGAAATTATGGCGCTTCTTGTGGCAACCATCGCTTGGGGAAATAGAAAATCAATCATTAAAAGTGGCCATTCGTTAATAAATCTCTTAGGAGATTGCCCCTATGACTACCTCATGTCGAATGATCACAACGAACCCCTACCCTTCGTTCATCGGACTTTCAATGGAGAAGATTTAGCTTTTTTTCTTAAAGGATTAAAACACATCTATTCAGAATCAACCTTAGAAATAACTTTCGCAAAAAATGACGTTAAAAATGGGCTTATAAATTTTAGAGATAAAATGCTCGGAACCCAAAATGGGCATCGTGCAAAAAAACACCTTTCAAACCCTAACGCCAATAGTGCTTGTAAACGACTCAACATGTTTTTGCGTTGGATGGTTCGGTCCAATGCCAAGGGAGTGGATTTTGGACTTTGGTCCAGCATTCCTCCATCTTCACTCATGGTCCCATTGGATGTTCATACCGGCAACACGGCAAGAACATTAAACTTACTCGTTCGAAAACAAAACGATTGGAAAGCACTTGAGGAATTGATGAACGTTTTGGTAACGTTTGATCCGAACGATCCTACTAAATATGACTTTGCCCTTTTTGGTCTAGGAGCCATGGAAGAATTTTAAAACATATACTGTTCATCTTCCAATACTTCCTTAACTAAATTAGAGATAGAATCAATTTTATCCAGACGAACAAAACCCTTTTCAATTCGGTTGTTTTCCGTCTTCCCTTCTTGATAAAGTTCCTCGCATCGCTTAAACGTGTATTTTCCATTAATCCATTCAAACAGACAATAGTAAATAACACCCTTTCGGTCACGAAACCTCAAAAGTAAATCCTTGTATGCGATTCCTTCACGTTCTCTTACTTCGGTTAAATGAGCCTTAAAACGATTGACACATATCAACTTTTTATCTTTTCCACGTTCATAAATTAGGATCCTTCGGCGCGCCCATTTAGAATCTTGATCAACAAACCCACGGGCATTTTCAACCAAAAGAAAGCAATCTTGAATTCCATTCTTAGTATGTATTTGAATGAAATCAAAGGCCTTTTCCGAACAGGGAAGTAAAGATTCTGATTTCCCCGTGGCATCGCATAGTTTAAGTTCGGCCAACAATCCTTTCTCCACAATTGTTAACGGAGTATTTTTACGAAAATCAACGTCAACGGTGGTATCAATTCGCTTGTAGGTTAAACCATGGCGCTGTACTCCATTTTTAGAGCCTTCGGGTTTCACATCTATTTTTTCTCTTTGCTTTACGTAGTACCAAGTTCCGATACCAACCATACCAAACAAAAGAACAAAAAGGATACGATAATCCGTATTTTGTTTCTTTGATTTATTTGTATTTTGATCCATATTAACTTAAAAATAATGTGAAAATAAACGCTTAGCCTTTTGTTGGGCAACAGTAAAAAACGTTTTCTCTATCTGATGGTTAATACTATTCTCTTCTAAAACGCGGATTAATTGCTCCGTGGCCAAATTTCCAGTCAAGCCATCCGCAGCCATTGGACAACCTCCTATTCCTAACAATGCGGAATCCATTCGTTGACATCCAACCTTAATCGCCGACTGAATAATAGCGTTTGTGTTTTCAGGTTTGCTATGCAAATGAAGTCCCCATTCCAGATCCTTCAATGCTCCTGTAAGGTAGGGATATAAGTGCTCAATTAATACGGGCGTTGCACAACCAATGGTATCAGAAAGTGCAAAATGTGCAATTCCCATGGTTTCATAAAGTTCCTTGGCCAATGTCAAAACATGCGCTTCAGACCAAGGATCACCGTAAGGGTTACCAAAACCCATAGATAAGTAAACCAAAAGGGTTTTATTGGTTCCTTCTAAGCTTTCCGAAATCCGTTTCAATCGCTCTTTTGATTGCTCAATGGTTGCATTGGTATTTCGAACCTGAAACTGTTCCGAAACCGAAAAAGGATATCCTATATAATCAACATTATTGTGATCAAGCGCTCGTTCAACCCCTTTTTCATTCGCAACAATTACGAGTAATTTTGTTAACGGATTTTGACCTATTGCCTTTAAAATTTCTGCGGTATCCGCCAATTGAGGAATGACTTTTTCAGAAACAAAACTACCTATATCTAGGCGATCAAAACCACAATCCAATAATGACCGTAAATAATCCAATTTCTCATCGGTAGGAATGAAGGCTTTGATACCTTGCATAGCGTCTCTTGGGCACTCTGTAATTTTCATGCTATTGTACGGTTTCTCTTGACGATACGATTCCCTGTTTTATGGATTGAATTAAGGGGGGGCCCTCGTAAATAAATCCGGTGTAAAGCTGAATTAGTGTAGCGCCAGCCGCCAACTTTTCTAACGCATCTTCCTTGGAATGAATTCCTCCCACACCAATTATCGGAAGCGTACCATTCGTTTTCTTTGATAGGTAGGCAATAACAGCGGTGGATTGATCCTTCAATGGCTTCCCCGATAATCCACCATTTCCAATTTGATCCAAGCGCTTTTCCGATTGCGTTAAACAAGATCGGTCAATGGTAGTGTTGGTAGCTACGATCCCGCTTAACTTGGTAACTTTTGCTACTTCTACAATGTCATCCAATTGTTCGAAGCTTAAATCAGGGGCTATTTTCAAAAGGATTGGACGTTTATTTCCGCGAAGTGCATTTTCTGAATTTAGGGCATTTAGAAGTTCAATAAGCGGCTCCTTTTCTTGTAATGCTCTTAGTTGTTGTGTATTTGGTGAAGATACATTTACAACAAAATAATCAACACAATCATACAAGCTTTTAAAGCAATATAAATAATCCTCTTTCGCTTGAGCATTCGGCGTCCACTTATTTTTCCCGATGTTACCGCCAATTATTAACCCATTTCGATCTCCACTCATTAATCTTTTTCGTGCTTCGTCAACCCCCATATTGTTAAACCCCATTCGATTGATCAATGCCTCGTCTTTTTTCAAACGAAACAATCTTGGTTTATCATTTCCTTCTTGTGGTTTCGGTGTTACAGTACCTATTTCAACAAATCCAAATCCCAAAGAACCCATAGCTGAAAAACAAGTGGCATCTTTATCAAATCCCGCGGCAAGACCAATAGGATTTTTAAATTCAAGTCCAAGAAAGGTTGTAGCAAGCACCTTTTCATTCTTGACCTTTGCGCTAAGAAAAGTACTGAGAAAAGGGAAACGACTTAACCGTTTAATGAAAAACACCGCGGTGTAATGAGCTCTTTCCGGGGATATTAAAAATAAAAAAAACCGAAATACTTTAAACATACGATTCTATCGAATCCGAAGCTTATCCTGATTCGACTTAGTTTCCTTTATTCGTTGGCGGCCGTAGTCTTTGTAAGTTAGGTTTTTAGCGATTACAACATTAAATCGATAGTAAGAATCTCGTTGCTTATTATCCCCTCGTTGATAGCCCGCACCAAACCAATTATACCCCCCGACGCTTCCATTGGGTGGATTTACAGTGATTGCAGGATCTGAAGGATTGGATAAATACGCTGCTGTTGGATCAGAGAAGCTTGCTGGATCGGCATAAACAGTAGATACATCGTCCATGTAATCTGAAAAAACTACATTATAACTGGCTTCGAAACCTATTCTCCACTGAGGGCCAAGACCTAGGCGCATTCCAAATCCCATGGGAGCAGTAAACGCAATTGGAGAATAGGGTTTAGCTTGCCCCTCCAATTTAAGCGGTCTTAAGGCAACCCATTCATCGTTGTACTTACCTTTTGGATTGAAAAATGAAGCACCCACTCCACCAAATATATAGTATTGTTGATTCCTAGACTTTCCATTTCTAGCCCCTGGAAGCTTGTACGTTGGTGCAAATCGTTCGACCGAAAACAAAATCACTTCAATTCTCTGTTGTAATTCAAAAACTGAAGTTTTAAAATTCAGGTTTCGAGCGTTACGAATAGGTTCCTCTGAAAACTTGTCGTCTCCCCTCAACATTAAATAACTCAGTGTTGAAGTGGTCGCGAACATTGGATGAAAACGATATCGATATCCCACACCGAGGTTAAAACCCAATGCTGGCCAATCCCAATCTTTAAGAGAATAATCGTAATCGTCGGTGTTGCTTCCTCCTAAATCACCCAAAAATTGAGTTGGTCCAACTTTCAAAAGAAGTTCTTTCTTGTTCAAAGACCAGTTTTTCTGGGTATTGAAATTAATGTTTTGGGCAATACCAGTTACACACAGGATTAATAAAGCCGAAAGGATATAAAAAGGTTGAAATCTTTTCATATCGCTAAATTACGAAAAAAAGTAAATTAAATCGATAATTATAAAATTAAAAAAGTGAGTATTAAAAGGGAAGAAAAAGCAATAGCCCCATAAAACCAGGGGCTATTTAAACTTTTGACTTTCCGAACGTTAACTAATACCGTTTCAAAATCTTGACGATTTGCAATTTCATTGCGAGACGGTTCCTTACGATTAACTAACAGTTTAGTCATATTTATGATTTTTGTGGGTTATGTTTTGCATATAATTCCTTGAGTTTTATCAAGGCACGGAAGGTTTTGACCTTGGCATTGTTTTCAGTTAAACCTAGAATTTCTCCTATTTCTCTAAAAGACCTTCTTTCAAAAAATCTCATTTCGATGAGTTGTAAAGGTTTTTCCTTCAACATGGGTAATACCTTTAATAAAATTTCTCTCTTATGTTCTGCCTCATCTATGTTAAACTCCTCCAACACCCTTCCAATTTGAATGCTGTCAATAGAAATAGTTCGCTGTGCTTTTCTATCCCTAAAGGATTGATAAAGCTCACTTTTAGCAATTCTAAACAACCATGAAGAAAATGGAATTCCTCGGTATTCATACCTTGGTAAATTAACAATAGCTTTTACAAAAACACAAGAAGTTATATCGTAAGCGGATTCCTCTTCGTCTACCCGTTTATAAACATACCGAAAGATGGCTTCGTGATATTTCTTGTAAAGAGGAGCAAAATGAGCCGGGTTCTTTTTTGCCCGCTCGATAATGATTAATTCGTCTTCCGGCTTTCCGAAAAGACTCAAATTTAAGAGGTTCGCAGACATAACTTTTAGATTTAAGGATGAATAAATAAGGCTTGCAGACCTTGATAACAATTGCATAACGCAACCATTCTTGATAAGTAACACTTTTTTGGAAAAAAAATGAAAATTTTAAAAAATCTAAAACGTAAGGCGCAATTGAACCACCAAATCAGACTTTCTACTTCCATTAATCTGCTCAGCACCTGAACTTATAACAAAGCGATTGTCATATAAAAATATTCCATAACGAACCCATAAATCGCAATGCCTAAAAAACGAATACCGAAGAAGGACGTACGCTCTACTTCCCGAGTAATAGTAGGCTGGAACGGCAAAGACGTATAATGCATTGTTTTCGTAGGAATAAATTCTCGAATCATATCCATCCGTATCGAAAAGCGCATAACGCAAAGCCAAATCTATAGGAGAACTTTTTGGCTTCCACAATAAATCTTGTGTAAAAATCATCCCTCTCTGCATTCCCTTACTTTTACTGTCAATGGTTAAAAATTCAATCCTACTCTTAAAGGTAAATGCCTCGTTTATAATGTAAGATAAGTTGAGTCGGTAATTTCGTTGAAGAAAGGGTTCAATGCCCGTCACAGCACCCGAATAAACCGTACTATTTCGCTCTCTGACTTGTTGTCGGAATCGGAAATAGAGCTCAAAAATCTTGTTGGGCTTGTAGATTGGTTGTACCAGTAATTCATGTCCCTCGCTGGGTGCATCAACACCATATTTCATCCAAGGAAATTTGAATAAATCGACGTAACCATTGACAGAAAGTGATTTTGTTAATTTTACTTTTAGACCTGAGTATAGCCCTTTTTCGTTTTGAGTGTTGCTTCCTTCTGAAAAACCTGCATTATAAAAGGAAAAATAATCACGTTGGTAATCGCGATACACAATCCCCAAACTCACGCGAGTATCCAGTGAAATGAGCACTCCGTGTACCATGCCCCATCCCGATTTAAATGCCGTCAATGCTTCATTTGACGCCTTCGCAACCTCACCAAAAAAGGAAATATTCTTTACATTAAAGGCGTAATCAAAGGAACTATTGAAGTGATGCTGACCTCGAAAATCAAACTGATTATACGGTTTAACATCCTTGAGAAAAGGTTTATCGTACCCTTGATAAATTCCGGAAAAACCCAACTTCATTAACCCTACTCGATAATTTAAATTAGCACCAACAATATTTTCCTTCAAACCGTTCATCGTTGAAATTTCACGGTTGGTTCGATGTAATCCAGAAAGATCTAAGGTTGATATAAATACTAAATCGTCATAGGTAGAATCCGCGATGGACGAAGCATCGATATTTTTACGAGATGAGAAAAGTAATAATTCTAAGTTTTTGTAAGCCAAATCAACCGCTGCACCACGCATAAATCGGCTCTCGTCCACTGAAGTGTATGCCCGAAGGGGAATAGCCGTTCTTTTAGCAGTTGCAATATCAGCAGTTTTTCCAAAGGCATAACTCGACCAAAATCCTACTCCTTGTCCAATTTGCACCTGATAATCGCCTAGAGCAATCGCGCGAACATACTTCCCTCCTTTAAAAAAGGCATGTCCAGAATAAAAATCAAACCCTTGCTTTTGAGCACCGCGAAAAAACTGCTCTCCAGCGTCTTTTTCTGCTGTAAAACCAACGCTTATATTTGTTTTATAGGTATACCTGAATCGAGTGTAATAGCGGTCGCTGTTGCCGTAATAGTAATTATTACTTGTGTTGAGAACAGAATCAGGGACTGTTGTATACCCTTGTTTCTTTTCCAAGGTAGGTTGATACCGCAGAAAAGTCTCGAATTTCCCTTGTTCCAAGGCCTCCTTAAACGTTATATGAAGGTTATCCAGTTTGTCGTCTACCCTTATAAATGGCCTTACCAACTCTATCGTCTCCAAATCCCAATAGGCTAAACACTGAAGCTCGTAAATGGATATAAGTTTACCAAACAGCTTGCGGTGTAAAACAACATCGCTTATTTGTACCGAAGTGAGTAACCCTAAATCCTCTAATTCCAAGCCATCGGTGAAGTTTAAATTTATTGGATGTTCATAATAGAAATTCAGCTGTTCAATAATGTTGGTAAGGTCCATGTTCTCCGATTGAAACCGTTCCGATATAAATTCAATACGTTGTTGAATAATCTCAGATTTATCTTGAGCTGAGGCTGAAAAAAATGCCAAAAAAACTAACGATAATAAATAAATCCTCGGGCTCATTTAAATGCGTAGGATAGCGAAAAATTCGGAGACCAGCCCAAACTCTGGGTGTATGAGGAACCAAGGTCCAATGAAAACTTGGTATTAAAACTGTAACCGAAACCAGCATTCATTTCAAATGGTTGAGTACCCAGTCCTGCACGAAATGCAATCTGTTTTAGCGGCAAATATTCTAATCCCACCTTGGCGCGCATAGGATACTCAATGTGTTTTTCTCCCTCAACGCAAACCAGTAACTTGGATGAAAAGCTGTACGATGTCCCCAACCGAATTGCCGTGGTTAAACGATCTTCTTGGTACGTTGAAAGTTTTGTCCTTGTTAGGTTAACCACGGAAAAACCGACATCCCAACCTGTTTTAATGGTTGCTAACAATCCTACTTCACCGGTTGCTTTGAAGGCATTTCCATACCCCTGCCCTAGCCGTAGATGATGTAAATTAAGCTGGACTCCTAAACTTAAGAGTTCAGATAATTGCAAACTGTATCCCAATCCTGACTTAGTCGTCGTAAATTGGCTATATCCGAACCGTTGAAATCCAATGGAAACAACGCCTTTCTTTAAGGGCAATGCGCATGCCGCAGATTGCGTCTGTAATTCTCGAAGCAGAAACCTGTTTTCGTAGGCTATACCCACTGATGCCTTTTTAACTAGGGCCAAACCTGCAGGATTGTGGTGATAAGCCCAAACATCAGAAAAGGTAACGGATGCATCCGCCATAGCCCGAGACCTGCTTCCCGCAGGAACCCAACCCTGGGCTAAAGATTTTGACAGGCAAAAAACTGCAAAAAGTATTACTCCCCTCCTAAACATACATCTCAAAAGTAAGCATATCTTTGGAATTATAGATTAGCACAATATTACCATGTGTGAGAATAGCATTCATTATGTTACCCCTACTAAGCGTTTTAATTGACTATCTTTGGTTTTGGAATAACGACAAACATTCATGATGGAGGACTGGTTAAAGAAAGTAGAAAAAGAAATTGGTTCTAATAATTTCGAGGCTTTCAATGATGAAATAGAAGGGATTTCATGGACCATCAGGGATAATATCGTCCCACCTTTAGGATTTCCTAAAATTAAAAATTCGACTTGTGAAATCGATGCGTTTTCATTCCACTCCGTTAAGGACGAATCACTTTGTAATGAACAAATATTGCATGACCTGAATCATGGTGCGAACCGGCTTCTAATTACATGGGAACAAATACCGAACCTTGAATTGGTTTTCAAAAACGTACTTTTTGAACACGTAAAGACAAATATTGCCATCGATAACCCTAAGGATTTGCCCGCTTTCTATGCATGGTATCAAGCAGAAAATCCAGTAAATCTGACTGTTGAAACGGTATTTGATCCAGACACGTCCTTTTCGAATTGCGTTAGAAAGATAGCTGGATTTGATGTTTATGCTGTGGGGGGTAATTGCTTTCAAGAATTGATGTTCATTACACATGAATTGTATGAGGTTACCGGTTCAAATAAAAACCAGAACATCATCATAGAAATCGGGGTTGGTGAAAATATAGTTTTTGAAGCGGCAAAAATGATTGCATTGAAATGGCTCATAGAAGCGATTAAAAAGAGTCAACTCGCAACGATGGAGATAACTGTTCGTGCAAAATTGGGTTGGCGAAATAAGTCTCAAAGTTCATCACATACTAATCAAATCAAACAAACAACGGAGGCACTTTCTGCCATTATGGGAGGTGTTAATGAGCTTTGTATTACCCCCTACGATTTTTACTATTCCCATGTTCCGGATCCTTTTGTAAGAAGAATGGCCGTTAATATAGCGCACATTCTGCGTGAAGAGTCCCACCTAAATCGATTTATTGGCATCGATCAAGGATCCATTGTAATTTTAAATATTGCCAAAACATTTGCCGATCGTTGCTGGGAAAATTTAGAAAAACTTCCCAATCCAAATGAGTCCCTTAAACAAATGGTTGCAGAAACAATACGACTGCGAAACTTCAAAGCGGAAAATAAGACAAAAATGGATCATAAGCCCATCGTCGGCTTTGGAAGTTTACCCTATTATACCTATTAATCAATATGTTGCATTGGACGAAATATTTGGAAACTAGCGGAGGGAAAAATGCTGAATCTACTAGCTATTCCTTTGATCATTCAGGACATGAACGGATAAGCGAGAGTTATTCAGGCATGCCCCCGTATATGCGTGGCCCCTATGCCTCTATGTACCTTACGAAGCCGTGGACCATTCGCCAATATGCTGGATTTTCTACCGCAGAAGAATCCAATAAATTTTACCGTAAAAACCTAGCAGCCGGACAAATGGGCCTTTCCATTGCTTTCGATTTACCCACCCATCGCGGTTATGATTCCGATCATCCAAGGGTTAAAGGCGATGTTGGTAAAGCGGGCGTAGCCATCGATTCTATTGAAGATATGCAACGGTTGTTCGATGGTATTCCTCTCGATAAAATGTCAGTATCTATGACCATGAATGGTGCCGTTTTACCCATCATGGCCTTTTATATTGCCACCGCAATTGAGCAAGGAGTCAATCCTGCAACCCTTACGGGTACTATTCAAAACGATATTCTAAAGGAATTTATGGTGAGAAACACCTATATCTATCCTCCCTTACCCTCGATGCGAATCATTGCCGACATCTTTAAATACACTGCGGATCACATGCCTAAATTCAATAGCATTTCCATCTCAGGTTATCATATGCATGAGGCAGGTGCTACCGCAGCACAGGAATTGGCCTTTACGCTAGCAGACGGTTTAGAATATATTAGAACTGGGATAAAAGCAGGATTGTCCATAGACGATTTCGCACCGCGATTAAGTTTTTTTTGGGCCATAGGAATGGAATTCCCCCTCGAAATAGCAAAACTAAGGGCTGGCAGGGTATTGTGGCATGAATTAGTAGGCAAATTCCAGCCTAAAAACCCAAAATCTAGTATGCTCCGTGCCCATTGCCAAACCTCAGGATGGTCACTCACCGAGCAAGACCCATTTAATAACATTACGCGAACTACAATTGAGGCTCTGGCGGCGGTTCTCGGTGGAACACAATCACTTCACACCAATTCTTTAGATGAAGCCATTGCATTACCCACTGATTTTTCAGCCGAAATTGCTCGTAATACACAACTTTATATTGCAAACGATACGGGCATAACCTCTTTTATTGATCCTCTTGGTGGAAACGAATGCATAGAAAACCTGACACAAAGCTTGCTTTCGGAGGCACGCGAAATCATCGCTGAAATCGAGGAAATAGGTGGGATGGCGAGTGCTATTTCGAAAGGTATTCCGAAATTAAAGATTGAAGAAGCCGCTGCTAAAAAACAAGCTAAAATTGACATAGAAGAAGAAATAATAGTAGGTCTGAACCGCTATACCCACAATGAAGAAAACAACATTGAATTGCTAGAAGTTGATAATACGAAAGTAAGACTTCAACAAACGGAAAGGTTAGTAAAACTTAAAAATAATAGAGATGAAATAGCGGTAACGGATAGCCTTAATGCGCTTGAAAAGATAGCCCAAAGTGATGGAAATTTATTAGAAGGGGCCGTCAGATGTGCGCTTGCCAAATGTACCATTGGAGAAATCTCATTAGCTTTAGAAAATGTTTTCGGGCGGTATGAGGCTGAAATAAAATCCATAACTGGCGTCTATAAAAACTTTGCTATGAAGGATCCCATGTTTAATGAAGCGGTAGAATTATGCGTGGCTTTTTCCAAATTGGAAGGCAGAAGACCACGAATATTAGTAGCAAAAATGGGGCAAGATGGACACGACCGAGGGGCAAAGATTATCGCAACTGGTTTTGCGGATATAGGGTTCGATGTGGACGTTGGCCCTTTATTTCAAACACCTGAAGAAGTAGCACGTCAAGCAATAGAAAACGACGTTCATATTGTTGGAATCTCATCCCTGGCGGCAGGGCATAAGACCTTGATCCCTGACTTAATTTATCACCTTAAAGCCATGGGACGAGGGGACATCCTTGTTATTGCCGGAGGTGTTATTCCAAAAAACGATTACGAGGCACTGTATCGTAATGGAGTTTTTGGAATTTATGGTCCAGGAACGAAACTCTCTTTGGCAGCATGTGAAATCCTTCAGTTACTAATAAAAAGTCATAATTAAATTGTACCTTCGGCATAGATTTTGACCTCGAAAAGTTAAAAAAAATGAAAATCTTTACTATCACATTACTATTGGTAATTTGCGGATTCTCTCAAGCACAAACGGTTGAATTCGCCGTCACACCAAGGGTTGGACAACCCCTGCTTCCAAATGAAAAAGAAGACCTTAAAGCCAAAAAATTCAAAGAAAATAACAACGTCGTTACCCTAAAGAACACAAGTGGTATTAAAGGTTGGCACCGTTGGCGCATTGGAAATGATACCGTCCCAGGAAAAAATTGGGAACTAATTAGTAAGACAAAGTCTGGTGATGAAATTAAGGTTGCATTCAATAAAGTTGGGAATTACAGTGTAACACTTACCGTTTTTAATTCTAAAGGAAGTGGTGACGATAAAGAGGAATTTGAATTTGAAGGAGAAATGGAAGACGCTATCACCATCAGGAATGTGTACCCTGAATTAGCGGCTATCTATGCACAAAAACCACGACCTGACTATTTGAAATTGATTAAAAAATCCGACGAATACCGTATTAAAGAAAAGTATCGAACAGACCCTACCCCTAACCTATTCATGGCCAAAGGATACTTTGGTATTTTCAAGGATGGTAAAGTAGAAGAAGAAATTGAAAACCCCTTTGAAGATGCTATTTCTGCATTTGCCACAGCCAAGGAACTGGATTTGAATGGAATTATACAAGACGATGAGCATCAAGTTTTTCTCAACGAATTAGAAAAAGCCATCTTCTCGGATCACATCGAGGTTCAAATTGCCGTAAATGAGAATGAATTTGATCCCACTACCTTAAAAATTTCTGCAGAGGACATGGAAGATTTAATGATGCATATGGATTATTATTCTCAGGTCTCCTACTTTCCTTTAGCAGTTAATTTATTACAGGCTTGTATTGAACAGTGTAAAAACAATAAAAAAGGGGCCAAAGCCCTTTGGGATGCGACAATACCCCTTTTGTCTAAATATAAAAAACTAGACGAAGAAACCCCGTTCGGCGCAAAATTCATCGATGAAAATGGGAAAATGCTGATTGCATCACCAGAGGATATGAAGGCATTGAAATATGGGCTCATGTGGACGTCTTACTTGAAGTCTATGGGAGAGGAGAAAGCAAGCATTTGTAAGTCCTTTCTTCGCGATACAGCGCCTTGGTTTATTGATGATAAAAATTTTCGAGACTATTACGAGGCTCAATTCACCAAATGTGTTGAATAATCAACACCTCGTTATGAATAATAATTTTTGAAAGTTATTTTTCGACCCTCAAAGATAGGTACATTTAAGGAGTGAAAATCTCAAAATTCCTACGCAACAAATATTCCATTACAGTATTCATTTTTATGGGTTATGTTCTGTTTTTGGATGACATGGATGTATTTACCATTATTTCCCATTTGAAAAAAAAGAACGAATTGTCCGAACAAAACAAACGAATAACGGAAGAGCTGACCAAAACGAAATCTACGCTATTGCGACTAGATTCTTTGACCTATTATGAAGAATACGCACGCTCAAAAAAATTCTATAAAAAGGAAAATGAGGATATTTTTGTCATTATTCCGAAAGACTAGTAGACCCCTTCGAACTGGAAACATAAGCAGGATAGTAAAACGATAAAATCGCTTCAGAGGAGTATCCCTTTCGAGCCATTCCCATAGCCCCCTCTTGACAAAGACCTACCCCATGTCCATACCCCCTCCCAAGCAAATGCACTCCATCATCCATGATTTTAACGGAAAAAAATGCGGACTTTAATTTAAAATGGTCCCTTAGCTCACTCATTGGAATACCTGAGTTTTCGTAGTATAAGTAAGGACTTCGATCGTTATTTTCCCAATAAAAATAAGGCTTCATAAAAACACTATCCACTGTGGGAAATTTATAGGTATCGGTTATCCACTTTGACCAGGTTTCAAGTGGAATTGTTGTTTCCCATTTTGCCTGCTTAGTATGGATACAAAATGTGTCTTTAATGGTAGTTAATCCCGAGACGGACTCTCGCCAAACATGTACCGGATCACAGGTTTTTCCACCACAATTTGCACTGTAAAAGGTTGAGGCTAGCTTTGAATCGGCGGTGAGTAAAACTTGCCCTTTCGTCAGTCCTACTGCGGAATCAATAAGCAATGGGCCATTTCGTTTGTGAAGATAGGCCTGACAATGAACTTGGTTACAAAGCTGATACCCCTCTTTTTTATGTTTATTCCAATTTTTGTGAGCAAAAGTTCTACTAATTATCGCCTGGGCCTTGTAATACTCTAGGCATTGTCCAACCCCTGATTCAGATTCAACCACCCCTTCCAGGTAATCATCCATTGATAAACTGTTGATTACCAATAGCCCTTTTCCAGGATTAGTAATTTTAAAATTTCCTTCAAAGGCCTTAGCCTTCACACTCGGGGTTAGCCCGCTAAATTCAATATACTTATCGGGTTCAATTCCATCTAATGTTATGATCCCAACGCGTTCATAACGAACGCCTTTGTAAATTAAATCCATTTTATGATCGGCTAATTGAGATATTTCACACGTAGAAAAATGATCAACCACCCCAATTAGCAGGGTATCCGCTTTTAAGGTGTAGTTGCCTGTGGCATTCGCAAATTTAATCCGCGTAAAATTTGACTTTGGGGAAATACCGATGCCGATCGATTGACCAAATGCTTGTCTTAAAGAAAATAAAAAAACAATTAAAAATAAAAAACAGATTCTGGGCATGGTGGCCTTTTACCCCTTATTAAGGATAAAGGTTTCATTAATAGAAGTGGCTATTTTTTGACTGGTTCCAATTTCACCTAATTGAATAATTAAGGATTCGTAGGCATAGATAATTTCGTTGCGAACACGCTCATCATTGATTATAGCATTCATGGATTCAATTAGTTGCTGAGGATTACAATCGTCTTGGATTAATTCCTCTACTACTTTTCTATTCAAAATGAGGTTTACTAAAGAAATGTAATTGACTTTAATTATTCGCTTTGCGATGGAATACGAAAAGGCGCTGCTTTTGTAACAAACTACCTGAGGAACTTTGAACAATGCCGTTTCCAATGTAGCAGTCCCCGATGTAACAAAAGCTGCATTCGCAACATTTAAAACCTCATAGGTTTGATTTACGACCAACTGGGCCTTTCCTTTTGCAATTCTTTCATAAACTTCTAAAGCCACATATGGAGAACAAGCAATTACAATTTCAAAATCACTAAAGCGATTAGCGGCTTCAAGCATAACCGGTAATTTTCTGTTGATTTCCTGCACCCTACTTCCAGGAAGCAATGCTAAAACGGGTTTATTAAAACGTAAGGTAGAGAGATTTGCTGTTTTAAATCGTTGTATTTCATCCAACAAGGGATGACCAAAATAATGAACATCGATTCCATTTTGTTTAAAAAATTCCTTTTCAAAGGGAAGCACACAATACATGGCATTAACATATGCTTTGATGGCTTTAATCCTCCCTTTTTTCCATGCCCAAACCTGTGGTGAAATGTAATATACAACCTTTAATCCCTGCTTTGACGCCCATTTTGCCATTCTCAAATTAAACCCTGGAAAATCCACGAGCAGTAAGATGTCGGGGGTATGCTCAAGAATTTGTTTTTTACATGTTTTGAAATTCTTTAGAATGCTTCGAATATTCATAAGCACTTCCCAAAAACCCATAAAGGAAAGTGATTTAACATGCTTCAAAAGCGAAAACTGCTCTTTCATTAATCGTTCACCGCCCCAACCAACAAACTCAATATTAGGATTAATCTCTGACCATTCATGAATTAAATTAGCCGCATGCAAATCCCCAGAGGCTTCACCACAAATAATGAATACCTTGGATTTACTCATCGGATAAAATTCACGTAAAGTGCAAAGGGAACCAATAAAAAGGTGGAAAATATAATCCCTCTTGCAACGGAATAATTTTCTTTATTTAAAAACAAATAAAACCAAATTAAATTTGGAATACAACCTAGAGACAGATACTTACTGGTGTAATGAACGTTGTGTGTAAACATATACCATCCTGAGCTAATGCTGGTTCCATTGTACAATGACAATAAAAAAAGAACCAAGGGAAGAAAAAGAAGAGGAGTTAAAAGTCCAATTATCAATCCAAGAAAATTCTGTTTATTTACCCTCATATATTCCAAGTATTTAGTTGATTTAATACGGCATAATTTGTTAGGTCAAAAGTTGTTGGAACGATGCTGATGTAACCGCGTGTCAGGGCATACAAATCTGAACCCTTGTCGTCGCTTTTCTCCGAGAACGCTCCTGTTAACCAAAAATAAGGCCTACCAAATTGATCCAACCGCTTATCAAAACGATCTTCCCAAAAGGCATGGGCCTGATGACAAACTTTCAAACCTTTAATGTCTTTTCCAGGAACATTTGGAATGTTCACGTTTAGGCATGTATGTTCTGGCAAACCATCCGTCAGCGCTTTACTGATAATATCACTCACCCACGACTCGTACTGGTTGAAATTTGCATCATTATCATAATTCGATAAAGAAATTCCAATGGATGGAACCCCCTCCATTGCCCCCTCAATGGCCGCAGACATTGTTCCTGAATATAGGACATTACTCGATGAATTTTCACCATGGTTTATTCCGGATAGGATTAAGTCTGGTTTAGCCTTCAATACTTCATAAATAGCTAATTTAACGCAATCAACAGGAGTCCCAGAGGTAGAAAATGCTTCAACACCATCCAACATGGAAACCGACTGTATTCGTATTGGATGATTCAAAGTAATGGCATGCCCCATACCGCTTTGCGGTTTATCCGGCGCCACAACGACTACTCGGGCAAACGTTTTTGCCATTTGAACCAAAGATTTAATACCATTGGCGTAAATGCTATCGTCGTTGGTAATTAAAATGAGCTTTTGTTTATGAGGCATACAACAAAAGTAGTGATTATATGAAGTCCTTGATTACTTTTGTACAAGGTAAACCAATGCAGTTATTACTAAACCACCAAGCATTAGGGTTTTGTCATGCCCCAGTTTGTGCACAACGCAAAGACAATAGCGACCGATCCGAAATGGTCAGTCAATTAACCTTTGGAGAGACGTTTGAGGTTATAAGCCAAGAGGAACACTGGATTGAATTAAGAACCCTTAACGACGGTTACCAAGGAATTGTTGACCGCAGGCATTTATGTGGCATTACTGAAAAAGAACTCTTGCGTTGGCATGAAGAACGAAGGCTATTAACGCAATTTAACCTCATCCTCAATTCAAAAGTTGGCATGCTGCAAATCCCGGGCGGTGCTTACATTGGACATTCTGAATCGTTTAATATTGGACCATTCTCTTTTCAAATGCTTACCCCCTATCCTTCCCATGCTCTAGATTTAAATTCCTTTATTAATATTCCATACCTTTGGGGAGGAAAGTCTACCTTTGGTTTTGATTGCTCTGGCCTTACTCAATTGTACTTTCGATATAAAGGGATAAACCTAGGCCGGGATGCCTCCGAACAGCAAACTCAAGGCACGGATATTACATTGAACGAGGTTGAATATGAAGATATCGTATTTTTTCAAAACGATAGTGGTACGATCAATCACGTAGGAATTTATTGGAATAACAACCAGATTATCCATTGTTCAGGGAGGGTAAGGATTGACTCCTTAATTGACGGAAATATCTTTAATGCTGAATTAAACGAAATCACCCACCGCTTTCATTCCATTAAAAGACTGTTATGATTCTATTTTTTTTCATCTTTGTTCAAAACGCTGTTCAATGAAAATTCTAGTTACCGGTGGGGCTGGATTTATAGGAAGCCATTTGGTTGAGCGATTGGTGGAACTAGGTCATGGTGTCGTTGTCATTGACAACCTACTACGGGGAAATAAAATACCCCCAGAACTTATAAATAGGATTTCGTTCATTCATGGGGATGTTCGAGATCAAAAGTTGGTTGAACTTTTGGTCAAAGATGTCGATGTGATTTTTCATTTTGCTGCAGTTTTAGGAGTAGACGTAGTAGCTGATCAACCTGTGGAAACCATGGACGTTGAGGTAATTGGTACTCGAAATATTGTGAATGCGGCAAGAAAGCATAAGGTAAAAAAAATATTATACGCTTCAACCAGCGGGATTTACAGTCATTCTGCTATTGTACAAACAGCCCTTTCTGAGGAAGTAAACGTTGACCCTAGAACGTCATACGCCATGGCGAAGCGTTACAATGAAATTTATCTGGCCAGCCATTATGAAGAATCTGGTATTGACTGTATTGCGCTCCGTTTTTTCAATGTATATGGAGAACGACAAGATAATAGGATGGTAATACCCCGATTTTTTGAGCAGGCAAGGGAGGGAAAAGAACTAACCGTATTTGGTAATGGCCTACAAACGCGTGACTTCACGTACATCGTAGACGTAATCGATGCATGCATTGCCCTATTACAGGTTGATGGTTTTCACATCATCAATATTGCCAATGAAAAAGAATGGACGATTGGAGAATTGGCAAGGAAAATAGTCGATATTACCAATAGTTCATCAACGATTAGCTATTTAGATGCTCCCAAAAAAAGATATGATTACGAAGTAGAGCGAAGGATTGGTAGCTCTGAAAAATTATTTGGCTTAACGGGTTTTAAACCTAAAACTGAATTGGATTTTGGACTTTTACAATTGAACACATTAGAATAAACAGCACAGTATGGATAAAGAAATTTTTGATTTAATAAATGCAGAGAAGATTCGTCAGACTGTAGGAATAGAACTCATTGCGAGTGAGAATTATGTGAGCGATGCGGTTATGGCATCCATGGGAAGTATCTTAACAAATAAATATGCGGAAGGACTGCCAGGAAAAAGGTATTACGGTGGATGTGAGGTTGTGGATCAAATTGAACAATTAGCCATAGATCGGTTATGTCAGTTATTCAAAGCTTCTTGGGCAAACGTTCAACCGCATTCTGGTGCACAAGCAAATGCCGCTGTTTTCTTGGCGTGTTTAAAACCGGGAGACAAAATTCTGGGATTTGATCTGTCACATGGTGGGCATCTTACCCATGGTTCGCCCGTAAACTTTTCCGGAAAATTATACGAACCTCGTTTTTATGGTGTTTCTGAATCCACTGGTTTAATTGATTATAATGCCATGGAAGAATCCGCTCATACCCACAAACCAAAAATGATTATTTGTGGTGCTTCAGCCTATTCCAGGGATTGGGATTACAAAAGAATTCGTGCCATTGCAGATGCCATAGGGGCGCTTGTATTGGCTGATATTTCACATCCCGCTGGTCTTATAGCTACAGGGCTATTAAATGACCCTTTGGAGCATTGTCACATCGTTACTTCGACGACCCACAAGACGTTACGAGGTCCAAGAGGAGGTATTATCATGATGAGAAAGAATTTCGATAATCCCTTTGGGTACAAATGGAACAATGGAAATCCAAAATCCATGGCCTCGCTATTGGATGCTGCCGTATTCCCAGGAACACAAGGAGGTCCTCTTGAGCACGTAATCGCTGCAAAAGCGGTCGCTTTTGGAGAAGCATTGAAACCTGACTTTTCGGTTTACATGCAGCTCGTAAAGGAAAATGCTTCCTTGATGGCCTCAGAATTAATGAAACGCGGATATAATATCGTATCAGGAGGCACAGAAAACCATAGCATGCTAATCGATTTGAGAAATAAGGGCATTACGGGAAAAGACGCAGAGCTAGCCCTTGGAAAAGCTCACATCACGGTCAACAAAAACATGGTTCCTTTCGATACAGAATCCCCATTCATTACCTCCGGAATTAGGATTGGAACACCCGCAATTACCTCACGTGGGGTTCGAGGTGAAGAAGTGGAAACCATCGTGCAATTGATTGACGATACCTTAAGTAACTGCACCGATGAATCTGCCATGTTGGAAATAAAACATAAGGTTGAAGCCTTGATGAGCCCTAAAGCGCTTTTTGCTTGGTGATGCAATTTGCCTCGAAGCGTGATTGGACATTCCCCATAATCTGGGTTTTTATTCTTTGCGTTTATGGCCTTGTGGGATCCATCATGTATTACTCTGAAGGGAACACGGATGGACTATTTTATTTGTTCCTTGTTTGGTTGGCAATGGGTTTACTTTTTTACCTTCTATTAAAAACCACGTATTACACACTCAATGAAAAAGAACTAATATGCCATACCATGGGATTTAAGAAGAGGATTCAATTCGAACAGATTAGAAAAATAGCACCCCAAAAAGGAATATATGTTGGCTTGAAAATTAATACTTCATGGAAAGGTCTCGTAATAACATACGACAAATGGAGTGAGATATTAATTTCGCCTGCAGACGAGGAAAAGTTTATCGCTGAACTAAACCTTAGGTGTCCGAATTTAGTGGTTTAAAGCCATTTCTATAAATGCTTCGCACTTCTTTACCAATCCCAACGATTGACACCATGTTTAATGGAAATTCAAGTAGAACGTGCGTGAAACTTAAGAAAAATAAAACACTTAGACCTAAACTATAGTCGTAGATATAAAAACCACAGGCTGAAAGCCAAAGAACAATTACAGCAAAGAAACGAATCTTAGGGACCTTATGCCAACGAATAACCTCGGTTTTACTGAACCAATTAAGATAATGATAGAGATAGGCGAACGCAATGAAACGCATGAGCATGATTCCAAAGGTTGAAAAAAAGACAGAACTCCAAAAGTAATCCTTCGGGTTAACAGGAAGTGCCTTTCGAACGGCAATCGTTTGTCCAAAACGCTCATCGTTTAGTTGATAAAAAACAAAGGGTTCTTTGCTTTTACGTTGCAAGGAATCGTTCAAACGCTTTTTCTCATTTGGTGTGAAACCAGCATTTACCGTTTTTGAGTTCACAATGGAGTCTAAAAACTGTTTATTCGTCAATTTAGGCTCATCCAAAATACCAAAATGATCCATGATCTCAACATTGGTATTAAAAAATCCTTGCCCCTTGGCATAATAGGCATTTTTACCATAGTTAGAAACCCAAGATTCTTTTGGGTTAACGGGTAAAACAAAAACAAGAATTAGCGGCAGAATTACTACAGCAACAACCGCCATAAGACCTGATTTACTACGCGATTTCAAGGACCCATAAAGCATAAAAAGTCCGGTAAACACATACACGTGGATTAATGTAGGAACCAAGGATGTCAGTGCAAAGACGGTGGTACTTGATTGATTCTCCTCTATATTTTCAGGACTTAACCAACCTGAAACAAAAATGAAAATGAAAAAGCAACTTACAATTTTCACAAAAATATTCTTTACCAAGGCAAAAAGCATCCCTGAAAACAAGGCAAAGACAACCAATTTACTTGAAAGTTGCATTTCTGAGAAATAGGTATAAATTTCCCATTTGTAACCAAAATCTTGAGCAAAGGCTACAGTAGAGAGCAAGACACCAATAACTAGTAAAACTATAAAATCGTATTTTCCTTTTGTAAAATACTGACGATCATGTAACCAACTTATTTCCGTTAGATAATGCAGAGGGCCGAGAAAAGCATAGGCTAGCAAAAACGTCTCGAACGGCGCAAAAAAAGCAAACACTGCCGTTGCAAACATCAAACCGATGTTTAAATAATTTATCTTATCGTCTTTCAGCATGGACATTCGAAATATTTTTCAAATATATCGATATTCCTCGATTAATCCTTCGCCTTTTCGAAGCCTAATGCTAATGCATTTTTTCTTAAACTCACTGAAACGGCCGTTCCAAAATCATCCTTAGCATTATTCGATTGCTGAGCTTGTTGATTTAAATAAATAACCCTTTTTTCATTAAGTTTTGTGATTTCGTTCTGAATTTTCTCTCTTTCAGCAGTCTTTTCCTTTATCAACACTTTGATTTCCTCTTCGGATTTTCCAACCAAATCGTCGCCCATTTCTTCTGGTTTTAGGCTAGATAGAACCGTCGAATCTTGAGCCATTGCATCCACTAAATCCCATTCCCCATTAAAATAATTAGCACTTCCTTTAGCAATAGCCCTTTCAACCAACACCCCTTTGTCCAGATTCTTTGCGTTTTGATCTTCTTGGATTTGTCGTTTTTTCCGATCAGCAGAAGATTTTCTATAGTTGACATACGTTCCGTTCAATTGCCAATTATACGTTTGTATAAGGGAATCGTATGGAGTTGCAATGTAAGTTATGGCTTTATCGCTATTAATGTTAAAGAAATCTCCTCCCGAACAGATGGCACCATCTTGCCAAAAAGATCGGACGCCCTCGTCATACGACCCACAAAAAATAGTACTAATGATAACGCCTTTGTTTTTAGCCAAAGTACAGGCTTCTTTGTACGCGACTGGCCCTTGATTAAAAGGTTCATTTCCTGCTATATAGATCAATTTTAAATCATTTGCACTCGTAGACCATGGTAAATCTGTTAAGGATTTTTGAATGACTGCACCACAAAATTCATCGCCCCCATTGGTGGTAAGGGAAAATAATTTTTGGGATACAAGATCTAAATCCCGAGTGAAATTCAATTGTTGGCGGATATAGTTATCCTTTAGGCTTAAAGTCTGGTTGCCATAATCGTACATGGCGATTTCTAATTCCGGGATTTCATCGTTGCACCTGAGTTTAGAGACCTCATTTACAATGGTCCAAATTCGCGATTTAGCTTGACCCAAGAGCCCATCCATGCTATTCGACGTATCGAAAAGAATGACTAGTTGAACTTTACGTTTCTGTGGCTGAGTGAAGAAGGAGGGCGTCAAAAAGAGGACGAAAAAAAACAGGCAAAAGTGTTTCATAGAAATTAATTTTGCCTAGGTTACATATTACCTAAGAAAGGGTTCAATTGCCTTCAAAAAATAATATTGCAAGTCGATAACTTTCTAAGCCAAATCCTGCTATTAAGCCCTTGCATACAGGGGTAATTAAGGATTCGTGACGAAACGATTCTCGGGCAGCTACGTTTGAGATATGCACTTCTATTACCGGGATTGAAACAGCTGAAATGCAATCGCGCAAAGCAACACTTGTATGCGTGTAGCCTCCAGCGTTTAAAATTATTCCATCCCCATCAAAGCCTTGGATAAAATTGATTAATTCGCCTTCAACGTTGGATTGATAATAGGATAGCTTGGAATTTGAACCTTTTTCTAATTCGTCAAAAAACGCATCCCATGGCGTTACCCCATAGATTTGGGGTTCTCGGTTCCCTAGTAAATTGAGGTTTGGTCCATTTACAATTGCCAAATTCATTTTCCAAAGGTAGGGGTCTTTTATATGAAATGGAACTTTTTTATACCTTTGATAAAAAAGAAAAAATGAAAAATATATCCTTTACCCTTCTATTTCTTGCAACCTATTGGATGGGATATTCTCAATTTCAAATGGATTGTAAAATCACCACTTCTACCTACAATACGAATTATCGAATGGTGATTGGTGAAAAAGCATCTAAGACCATAATGAACCAGGATGGAATGGACATGATCATGTTAAACCTCATGGAGTCGGGTGTATACACTTTAATGCCGGACCAAAATATGGCGATTAAACTAAACCAAAACACGCTGGATACCCTGGAAGTTTGTTCATGTTCTTTTACAAAAACGGGAAAGAAAAAACAAATATTAGGCTACGATACAGAGGAGTATCTTCAACATTGTAAAAGTGCCCGCGGGACATCGGATAACCATGTTTGGATTGCACCAACCTTATTAATAAACCCACAGTTAATAACCCCAATGAGACAGTATATTTCCTCGGCCTCTACGCGACCTTCTGGTTTTCCTTTATTAATGGAGGGTGTTTTAAGCGATAAAAGTACCGTTCGGTTCGAAGTTTTAGGAATTACGCCTATTAAACTTTCGCCTAATGAACTAATTGTTCCCACGCACTATATGGTGATTGAGAATTAAATATGACGTGGCAAATCCTGAGCAAATCTTACGGAACCTATTTAAGAATTGAGAAAGGATTATCTGAAAATTCTTGCATTGCGTACTTACAGGATCTAACAAAACTTCAGGATTTTTGCAGTGCAAAAGGGATTTTACCCAACGAAATTTCCTTTAACCACTTAAAAGAATTTGTTGCTGTATTATATGATTTCGGGCTAAGTGCTCGAAGCCAAGCACGGATAATTTCGGGTATAAAACAGTTTTTCAGTTTTCTTCTTGTTGAAAATATTATATCGATAGATCCAAGCGAGTTGTTGGAACAACCGAAAATAGGGAGAAAACTCCCCGAAGTATTAACGGTAGAAGAAATCGATTCATTGATTGGTGCGGTGGACGTATCAAAACCAGAGGGACACAGGAACCGAGCAATTTTAGAGACCCTTTATAGTTGTGGAATTCGCGTAAGTGAATTGGTTAATCTAAGCCTATCCGATCTTTTTTACGACGAGGGTTATTTGAGGGTAATTGGAAAAGGAAATAAAGAAAGGTTGGTTCCCGTGAGTAAAAAGGTCGAAAAGGAAATACAGTTTTACGTTGAAAATCAACGCAAAAGTATTCCAGTTTGCAAAGGGGATGAGAATATAGTCTTTCTAAACCGTCGAGGAAATCGATTAACACGCGTCATGATTTTTACCATCATCAAAAATTTATCAGAGAAAATAGGACTAAAAAAATCGGTTTCACCACATACCTTTCGCCATTCCTTTGCAACCCATCTCTTGGAGGGAGGGGCAAACCTCAGAGCCATCCAGGAAATGTTAGGTCATGAATCCATTACCACAACGGAAATCTACACCCACATGGACCAACGATTCCTTCGTGATGCTATTTTAACATTTCACCCCAGAAATCACTAATATTCCAAAAGTGATTTTAGCTTTTCTTTAAATCGTGTAGCGGGTAAAAACTGTTCCTCCAAGCTTACAGCAAATGGTACGGGAGTATCTAAAGAACCTACCCTCACTACCGGCGCATCTAGATATTCAAAACAATGTTCATTTACTAGGGCTGATATTTCCCCTCCGATACCTCCAAATAGACAATCTTCGTGTAGGACCAAAACCTTACCCGTTTTTTTAACGCTTTGAAAAATGGTTTCTGTGTCAAGTGGTAAAAGCGTACGTAAATCAATAATCTCAATATCCAATCCTTCTTCGTCTTTGACATTCGCTGCCCAATGCACGCCGAATCCATAGGTGACAATGGTTGCCTGATTTCCAGTTGAAACGACCTGTGCCTTGCCCAATTCAATGTGGTAATATCCTTCTGGGACAGTTCCTTTGTTACTTCTGTAGAGGGCCTTATGTTCAAAGAACAATATAGGATTGGGATCTTCTAAGGAGGCGTTCAACAATCCTTTAGCATCAAATGGGTTGGAGGGATAAACGACTTTTAAGCCCGGAGTGTGGGTGAACCACGCTTCATTGCTTTGCGAGTGAAAAGGACCAGCTGCCGTACCTGCACCCGTGGGCATTCGTACTACTACATCGGCATTTTGTCCCCAACGCCAGTGAATTTTCGCTAAGTTGTTAACGATTTGGTTAAATCCGCAAGTTACAAAATCGGCAAATTGCATTTCAACCATTGCCTTCATTCCAGCAATAGACAAGCCCAGTCCTGCTCCAACAATGGCCGATTCGCACAGGGGAGTATTTCTGACACGCTCTTTTCCAAACCTTTCAACAAATCCTTCTGTTACTTTAAACGCTCCGCCATATTCTGCAATATCCTGGCCCATTAAGACCAAATTAGGGTGCCTTACCATGCTTTGAAACAAGGCTTCTTGAATCGCATCGATAAAACGAATTTCCCGCCCCTGATCCGTTGGAGCGATAATTGAATGATTGGTTGGAGCATATAGGTCTGCAAGCTCGTGTTCCAAATTGGGAACAATCTCGGGTTCATGGTTTGCGGCATCGAAGGCATCTTGAATTTCTTTTTTAAATCCATCTTTAATTTCCTTGATGTTTAACTCCGATAAAATATTCTCTTCGAGAAGAAATAGCTCAAAATTTGAAACCGGATCTTTTAACGCCCACTTTTCTTGAATTCCTTGGGGATAGTACTTTGTACCTGAGGCTTCTTCATGGCCGCGCATTCGAAAAGACATCAGCTCAATAAGGTAAGGTTTTGGTGTTTTTTTAATTTCTTGAGCAATTCGTCTAACCGATTGAATGACCTCAAGAATGTTATTTCCATCTATTTGAACGGCCTCTATTCCATATCCCACACCCTTGTCAATAAACTGTTTGCATCGAAATTGTTCTGAAGAAGGAGTTGACAAGCCCCATGCATTATTTTCAACACAGAAAATTACAGGCAAATCCCATACTGCAGCAACGTTTAGCGCTTCATGAAAGTCACCCTCAGAGGCTCCTCCATCGCCCGAAAAAACAAGCGTTGCGCTTTGGTTCTTTTTAAGTTTTTGCGCTAGGGCAATGCCATCAGCGATACCTAATTGCGGTCCGAGATGACTTATCATGCCTACGAGATGGTGTTCCCTTGATCCAAAATGAAAGGAGCGGTCTCTGCCTTTGGTAAAACCCGACATTTTACCTTGAAATTGGGCAAATAATT
>CAIJTF010000067.1 GCA_903823565.1 uncultured Flavobacteriales bacterium | reverse complement strand
TTCTTAAAGATATTCGAGGAAAGCAAGGAGTAATTATTTCCGATGGATGCGCCGATAAAGCACTTGTTATTGAAGTTGTATTGATAGAAAAGTCCAACATTATGATTCAAGGTGGAAGTAATACCAAGGCTATGTTTTTTGAGGCCTAAGCTTAAACTAACAAAAAAATCATGGGATTTTTCGACCACCGTATTGCTGTAAAAGACAGCGGGTGTAAGCGAAATATGTTTTGCAGTGTCAAGGTCGAAGCGATATGAAAAATTTGTAGTAAAGGAAAAAGGTGTCGTATACGAGTATGGATAATTCATGGTTTTTGAACGAAACAGCTTGTTGCCTGCTATTCCCACGGTCCAATTTCTATGCAGTAAGGACATTCCAATATTCATGTTATACGAAGGGGGATTCCACAAGGTAAAATACGTTACAGGGGTAGTGACGTCTTCGATAAAGGTTAGATTATCCCGGCGAACACTGGCGCTAAGGCCACTATTTAAGGTGAGTTTCCGGCTCATTTTGGTGGTATAGGCAGCACTTATGCTAGTGCCGGTTCTTTTCCAATCCATCCATTGGTTATACCCATTGCTGAGTCCGATGGAAAACGAACCCACTTGCTGTCTAATTGCGAAGAAATTATTGAAAAATGGAGCGGTTGATGGTCCAATGCGGCTTAAATCAGCTAAAGAAAATGTATTACTCACATAAAGCTTTTTCTCAGCGAATGCCGACGGATTGCTTGAAATGAAATAATCATCTACTGCATACGTGTTTTGTGCATATTCAATCAAGAAACAAGTCAGAAAGCAAAGGGTAATAATAATTCGCATCGGATTGGGGTTTTTACTTAGACAACTGCCACACGGGTAAAGTTACTCCACTTAACAAAAAAGAACCATTCGCACGACATTCGTTATTGGAGTATCCAGTAAAGTCAAATTCTTTGATCCCTTGAGAGAGGTATGGAAGTACGATATTATTTAATCCCCCGCTTCTTTTTGATGTTCTCGTAGGCGTCTTGTATTTGTTGGAATTTTTCCTTAGCCCCTTTTTGATATGCTTCTCCCATCTGAGCCACCTTATCTGGGTGAAACGTGATGGCCATTTTACGATAGGCGCGTTTTACATCCTCGTCGCTGGCCGTGGCTTCAATCCCCAAAATTTTGTAATCAGAATCCGCACTTCGGTAAAACATGTTTTTTACACTGTCAAACTCCATGGCTGGAATCCCAAGTTTATTGGCTAATTGTTCAATGATTTTCATTTCGCTATCATCTACATGCCCGTCGGCTTTGGCAACTTGAAAGAGGTAGTGAACCATTTGAATGCGGCCATCTACAGAAATTCTGTTCCGGATATCATTGCAAATATCAGAGATTGGTATCTGCCCGTTATCTAAGAAATGCTTAAGTACTTGTAAGTGTTCGCGTGTAAATTGATTCCCGAATTGGGCCGTGAAAAATCCCTTTACGTAATCCAATTCCGCACGTTTTACAGAACCGTCTGCTTTCATGACTACCGCAGACAAGGCCATTAACATCGTTGGGAAATCGAATCGCGTTACCCGCTCACGATAATAATCAAAACCGCTCGTTTCGGGATTTTGTCTTTCCGAGCCTCCGCTTTTATTCTGGCTAAAAAAATCGATTAAGCTGCCAAGGAGAAATCCAATGATACCATAACCAACCTTTCGGGTAAGAATGAACAAACCAATACCTAAAAACCACTTATACAAGGTAGAATTTTAACAAACTTACTAAGATTCTACCATTTCAGATACTGAGCGTTGAATGAATTCTGTCAGCGCCTCACCTTTTAGTAATCCTTGGGATAGCATGGCAAGATCAATCAATTGCTTTACGGTTTCCTTTTGTCGAACACTTTTCATTTTCAACAACTTGCCCATAACCGGATGGTTTCCATTGATTACCAGTTGATACATTTCTGGAAATGCACCATAAAAACCACCGCCCCCCATGCGTTGCTGCTCCATCATTCTTCGAATGAACTCAGGTTGGGTGATAAGAATAGGGGCTTCATTTTCCGGCATGCTTTCTAGCTGTACCGTAAATTTATCCTTTTGGATGACCTCCTCGAAAATGGGTTTAATTTTTTCCTCTTCTGCTTTACTAAGTTTGGACGGGATTTCTTCCCCTTTGTCGATTAATTTATCGAGGCTATCTGCATCTACCCGAGAGAAGCGCACTTTTTCAAACGTTTGCTCCAATTTTTGAATCCAATGCGGCGCCAATGGTCCTTCCAATACTATGACATCCAATTGACGGTCTTTGGCTTGCTTAACATATGAAAATTGACCCTCAGCGTCGGAGGTATAAAGCACAATCGTTTCCTCGTTTTTATTGGTTTGTTTTTCTTTTATTTTTTCAAGGTATTCTTCTACCGTAAAAAATTGACCCTCCGTATTCTTGAATAAGGCGAAGGATTTCGCTTTTTCTGCAAATTTGTCGTCCGAAAGCATACCATATTGGACGAAAATATAAAGGTCATTCCATTTATCTTCAAAGTCCTTACGGTCTTTAACAAACATTTCTCCGAGTTTATCGGCTACTTTCTTTGTGATGTGTGAGGAAATCTTTTTAACGTTAGAGTCGCTCTGTAAATAGGACCGCGATACGTTTAATGGGATATCTGGCGAATCAATCACCCCATGGAGTAAGGTGAGGAATTCTGGTACAATTTCTTCCACATTATCCGTAATAAAGACTTGGTTGCTGTATAGGTTTATTTTATTTCTCTGGACTTCAACGTTTTCTTTGATCTTAGGGAAATATAAAATCCCTGTAAGGTTGAAGGGATAGTCTACGTTGAGGTGAATATTGAATAAAGGGGCCTCAAAAGTGCTGGGGTAGAGTTCTCTGTAAAAAGACTGATAATCTTCTTCTTTTAGTGAGGAAGGAGCAATGGTCCAAGCGGGTTTTATAGTATTTACTTGGTTGGGTACCTCAATGGAAACCCGTTTTATATTGCCTTTTTCATCCTTTTCGCCATCCGGTGAATCAATATACTCTGTTTTCGTACCAAAAAACACCGGAATAGGAAGGAATTTACAGTATTTATCTAGGATAACCTGAATTCGTGGTTTTTCATTAAATTCAAGGGCATCTTCATTCAAATAGAGGATGATATCGGTTCCTCTATCCGCTTTTTCGATTTCAGTTATGGTAAACTCAGGAGATCCATTACTCTCCCATTGAACGGCTTGAGCCCCATCGTGGCGTGATAGCGATTGAATTTGAACGCGTTCCGCGACCATAAACGCTGAATAAAAGCCTAGACCAAAATGACCGATAATTTGTTCCGCGCCTTCCTTTCCTTGGTATTGACTTACGAATTCTTCTGCACCGGAAAATGCTATTTGATTTATGTACTTATCTATTTCTTCTTCCGTCATGCCAATTCCGTGGTCCCGAATGGTTAAGGTTTTGTTTTCGCGGTCCAAAATTACGTCAACCTTTAATTCCCCAAGTTCTCCTTTATATTCTCCATTCGAAGAAAGGACTTTCAGTTTCTGTGATGCATCTACGGCGTTAGAAACCAACTCACGAAGGAAAATTTCGTGGTCAGAATATAAGAACTTCTTAATTATTGGAAAGATGTTTTCCGTTTGTACATTTATTTGGCCTGTTTTCATCGTACTTTTTTTGCCTACAGTTAGTCAACATACATACCAGCCTACGGAAGGTGACATAATGACATTATTAACGATACGGAGGAATAAATTATGTCAATTTTGGACCTGAATATTGGTATTTTTGTCCTAGATGGGAAGCGTCGTATTTTTCTTAATAGGGTTTAGTTTTCTTTTTGTCCTTGTATTTTTTACGCCTTGGTTTAAAAATTTATCAAGATGGGCTAAAGGGGTGGCGCTTCTAACCAAGTTATTTGCGGCCTTGGCCATGTTGTACACCTATATCCATGTTTATCCCAATCGAAATGAGGCGGACATTTTCAAATATTTCGACGACAGTAAAGCCTTGTCGTCGTTAGCCGTTCATTCTCCCAACCAGTTTATTAGGATCGTGACAGGTCAATGGACGGATTCAGATCTTCCCGCATTAAACACCATGAATTATTGGTTTCGATCCTACGATCATGGGATTGCGAACGATAACCGCATCATCATTCGGGTTAATGCGGTTTTAAATTTAATTACCCAAGGGATTTACGAACTTAACCTTTCGTTTTTTCTTTTGCTTTCCTTGTTGGGGTCGTACTTTCTTTATTCCGTTTTTACCCATCATTCCTCTTCCCGTTGGATCTGTTTTTTTGCGGCCTTTTTATTGCCATCGACGTTTTTTTGGTCCAGTGGTATTTTGAAAGAGGCGGTTTTGCTTTTTGCCCTTGGAGGTTTTGTTTATTCCCTTCATCAGGTTTTTTATTTGCGACGATACCATTCACTTTCCCTGCTTTTGCTATCCCTTGCTTTATTAATGCAAATAAAGGTTTATATCCTCTTTACCCTCGTCCCAATATTAGGAATGGGCCTTCTGAGTGATTTATTGAAATCGCGAAGGAAAGGAGTTTTGATAACCCTTGCCCTCCTCGGTATTTGTTTTAGCCTACAAGCTTTTTTACTTCCTGATTGGAGTCTTTTGTCAACGCTTCAGGGAAAACAATTCGATTTTATTCAAATGGCAAAAGCGTTGAACGCAGGCAGTCAGGTGGCCGTTGTACCTTTGGATGGAACGTTTTGGAACTTGGTTAAAAGTGGAATGCTTGGTCTCTTTAATGTACTGTTCTTTCCTAATATTTTTATAATCAAGCCATGGTATGGAGCCATTTTCGCCTTGGAGAATTTACTCCTTTGGGGGCTTGTGGTTGGCGCTATTTCATCCATACTAAGCAGTAAACCCGATTGGGGATGGCCTCATTTTTGGCTGATTTTTGGTGTTTTTGTTTTCGTGGTTATTGGAATTACGGTACCTGTAGTTGGGGCAATCATTCGATACAAGTCCCCGGTCTTACCCTTTGTGGTATTTGGGTTGTATCGTATGCAATCCCGAAACATTAAAAACTATGTTGAACATTTCAAAATCATTAAATGGTTAAATACGCGCTTATAACAGGAGCATCCTCTGGTTTTGGGGAGGCTATTTCAGAGGCTTTGGCTAAAAAAGGATTTGGGCTAATCCTCTTCGCACGTCGCTTAGAACGCTTGGAAGCATTGCGTGAAAAACTTCTGCCAGTCACACCGCATGTGTATATTGTCTCGGTTGACGTACAGTCCTCAGAGGCTGTAAGAAATGGTATGAATTCTTTGGACGAAGACGTTAAGTCCAATATCGATGTTTTGGTCAACAATGCGGGATTGGCCGCAGGAAGGGCCTCTATCGAGGAGGGATTGGTTTTGGATTGGGAGCAGATGATTGACACCAATTTAAAAGGACTCTTGTATATTTCCCGCGCGGTAATACCTTTTATGAAAAAGCGAGGTGGGGGGCTAATTATTAACATAACGAGTATCGCGGGTAAAGAGGCGTATTCTCAAGGCAATGTATACTGTGCGACCAAGGCCGCAGTGGACCACCTAACCAAAGGAATGCGGTTAGATTTGCTGCCATTCGGAATAAAGGTTAGTTCGATTGCGCCAGGAGCAGCAGAGACCGAGTTTTCCTTAGTTCGGTTTAAGGGTAATGAAGCGATGGCCGCTGCAGTTTATGAAGGCTTTACACCGCTGAATGCTCAGGATATTGCTGAAACGGTTGTGTTTATCGTGGAAAGACCAGTTCATGTTTCCATTCATGATGTGGTGCTCATGCCTGCCGCACAGGCTTCAGCTACCACTATTCGAAAACACTAGGGTAGGTAAAGAAGGGTTGTTTTAGTTCCAAGCGTGAGTAGGGCTATCCCATGGTGAAACGTTTTTAGGGTGTTCGCGGTCTTTAGAAAGCATAGGTCCCTTCCCTGTAAATCACATAGAGAAGGTGAGCTAAAATTCCCTGAAATGTAGATTTCATGCCATTCATTTCCGTTTTGGGTGATGATCTGAAAAGGCAAGTCGGAGGATGGGGTGGGGATTTCCGCCAAGGATTCGAAATAGGAATTAAATTGGAAACGAAAAAGTTTAGGGGCAAGCGTAATTATGGAAACCACCTTTTCAGAACTTACAAAACCCTGATGGTTAGCGGAGAGCGTGATCCCTTCCGTTTGAGATACATTCAAAACATTGCCGATTTCAATTCTGCGTTTGTTTCCGCCAAAGTAATGGTGGTTTGGAAAATCCCATAAACACCAAATAAAGCTGGTATAGAAATTACTCCCATTGTTTTTATAACCGAGTAAGTAGGCTTCATTTAGACTAGCGTCATAACACGCATCAGTGATAAGCCCATCAACATTAAAACTATCGATGCACGTGGCACTTAGGGTGTCTGACCAAAAGGTGGGTAAGGAATACCTTCTTGTTTTTAAGTCGGTCCAGTTTTTAGAAAACAAAACCAATGAATCTTCTCTAGCAAAAAAGGCCTCACAGTCATAATTGTTGGCATTGGGTTGCGAAGCAAATACCGTTTGATCTTCCCAATAGAAAACCATTTTTTCCGCCTGTACCGTGTCTTGTACCATCTCTTGGATAGGTATTCGATAGATACACAAATCAACACGATTACCAGCGTTATTTCCCATATCGCCTATGAAGACATGGCTACTGTTGGCGCTGATGGCCTCCCAGTCAACATTAGTTGCCCCTTGCACGGTAAGGATTCGAATTAGGATGCCATTGGTGTCCATCTCATAAAGGTAGGTCCCAGCACCGGAATCATTGAATGTGTAAAGAAAATTACCTAAGCGAATCAGGCCAGAGTTTTCTTGAAGGGTATCGCTTAAATTCGCAACCCAATTTAAACCATAATTGCTGTTTGGATAGTTACAACTTCCATCGTTAATCAAGGCACTCGGGTTATAATTGGTGGCTTGAGGATCGGTACATCCTGATTGCGCAAAATACAAACAGGGGGACCAAAGTACTAGGATTAAAAAAGTTCGGAGCTCCATGGGACTAAGGGCTTTGGATCGATTAAACGAGAGGCGGAAAGGAAGTCAATGGCAGGTTGTATGGCCGAGGTCATTGGAAGGGTTTCTGTATTCCATGTCGTTTCGTGAAACCACTTTTCAACGGAATCTTGGGCCAAGTGATAACGCCAGGAAATGGATTCAATCGAATGGGGGTCCTGCTTTATTTTCTTTGCTTTTTCCTTAACCACCTCTATGATTTTACGAATCGTATCATAATCATTTTCTAAAATGGTTTTTCTACATGCAATAACAAAACAAGGCCAAGGGGTATCAATTTGGTCGATACGGGTACAGCTACCTTTGTCCACGAAGGGTTGAGTTGTATACTTTTCCCAAAGAAAAAGATCGGCTTCTTTATTCTCCAATGCCCAAATACCGCCATACACATCGCCGATTACGTTAAAGGATAATTTGGATAAATCCCAACCCTCTCGTTGCGCGAGAACATAGGCCATGAGGTGTGAGCCCGAACCGTAGCGGGAAATGGCTACCCTTGGATTTCGTAATTCTTTTAGGCAGGGCGTTGGGAGGATATTTGACACATGGATTCCCCATTGCAGGGGTGAAGTAACATAGAAATCAAGAATTTTTGCTGGTGTTCCTTGCAGTATCGCTTTAGTAATTCCTTCCGTCAATAATACCGCAATATCTAACGTCCCAGTTTCCAGTCCTTTAATCATTTGACCGGTTCCTCCTGTCATGTCAGACCAATGAAGGGCAACATTAAGCCTTTCAAAGTCATGATCTTCAATTGCTTTTCGCCAAGGGTAATTGAAATGTTCGGGTACTCCCCCAATTTTATATTTCTTGAGCATATTGGCTTTTGAATTGGTTTTCAAACAGTCGAGAATAGGCGCCATTTAATCGAAGCAGTTGTTCATGAGTTCCTTGTTCTACCATTGAACCCTTTTCCATTACAAAAATACAATCGGCTTTTTTAATGGTTGACAGCCGGTGGGCAATGATGATGGAAGTCCTGTTTTTGGTCATTTCATGAATAGCATTTTGAATTAAAAGTTCCGATTCGCTATCCACGCTGGAGGTAGCCTCGTCTAAAATTAAAAGGCTCGGATTGTAAACCATAACCCGTAGGAATGAAATCAATTGCCTTTGTCCAACGGAAAGGGCTCCTCCACGCTCACCAATGACATAATCGTAGTTGTTTGGTAGGGCCATTATGAAGGAATGAGCTCCAATTGCTTTCGCTGTTTCAATAATTAGATCCCGTGAAATTTCGGCATTCCCCAAGGCAATATTGTTATGTATCGTATCTGAAAAAAGAAAGACGTCTTGAAGGACATATCCAATTTCTTGGGTCAAAGTAGAACGTTGATATGCTTTGATATCTATACCATTGATGGTAATTTTTCCATGGTCCAATTCGTAGAATCGACCAATTAAATTTACAAGGGTAGTTTTTCCAGAACCCGTTGCCCCGACAAAGGCGGATATTTTTCCCCCCGCTAGGGCTAGGTTGAGTTGATTAAAAATAGGCGTTTCCTTTTGATAGGAAAAGGAAACATTCTCTAGGTGAATGTCGCCATTCTCAAAGTCCGTTCGAGTTCCATGGTCTTTATTCACGTCTTCTTCGTTGTCCAAAATTTCAAAAATGCGTTCTGCCCGAACAACCCCACGTTGAAGAATATTGAATTTATCAGCAAGTTGTCGTATGGGTCGGTACAATTGATTTATCCATAACGTGAAGGCAATTATATTTCCAAAAAGTTGGCTAATTTGAATTTGGCTTTTTCCCTCTACCATAAGTGCCCCCCAAACCAATAAAAATGCAATGGACAAGGAACTCAGGAGCTCCACCACTGGGAAAAAAATGGAATTTGCCCAAACCGCTCTAATGTGGGCATCTCGGTGGTTTTTATTAATTTCCATGAATAATTCATAGGATTTCTTTTCTCGATTATACCATTGAATAAGGCTCAATCCCATGAGGTGCTCTTGGATGAACGTATTTAATTTAGCAACTTGGGTGCGTTCCATTTGGAAAGAGGTTTTCATTGCTTTTGCAAAGATTTTTGTAGCAAGTACTAATAATGGAATGGGAATTAAAGTAAGTAAACTCAGCTTCCAATCCACATAGAACATAAAGCTAAGGATGGCTAGCAAGGACAATAAGTCGCCTGCAATCTCCATTAACCCTGCGGAAAACACCTCATAAATGGCTTCTACATCTGAAACAACGCGGGTTACTAAATTTCCGACGGGTGTCTTATCAAAATAGGATGTTTTAAAACTTAAAATTTTTTGATAGATGCGAACCCGAAGGGTTTTAATGATGGTTTGAGCTAGAAAGTTCGAAAAATAGGTGGCCAGCCAAACGACTAATGTCTCAAGAATTAAAAGCAAAAACACACCGAGAAGGGCATAAAAGAGGAGTTGTGAATTGGTCGCTTGGACAATATAGTGATCTACTGCCTTTCCAATAAGATACGGACGAAGCGGACCAAGAACGGATAACAACAATACACTGGATAAAGCAAGAAAGAAGTGTTTTTTATAGGGTAAAACAAGTCCAAGAAAACGTTTAACTATTCGCCACATCTGCCAATCCAGTATTTTTCTAGCAAAGGTATCGAAAATGAGGCGTTTTTACTTAATCGGTATTCCGCGTGAACTTAACTGGATGTTTTTAGAACTTTTTTCTAGGGTAAATGAGAAGGTAGTTCCAATTCCTACTGTACTTCGCATCGTAATGTTCTGTCCATGTAACTCTAGGATATGTTTTACAATAGATAAACCTAATCCTGTACCTCCTTCATGACGGTTTCTGCTCTGCTCCACACGGTAAAAACGTTCGTAAAGCCTGGCCCAATGCTTAGGGTCGATTCCGATGCCATCGTCTGCAATTTGAATCACCACAAGGTTATCAATGGTATGGAGTAGAATCTCTGTTTTTCCCCCTTGATTTCCGTAGGAAATGGAATTTTTAATCAAATTGACTAATACTTGAATAATTTTATTTCTATCCCCTAGAACGTAAGGGACATTGTCCATTTTTTTTGCGTATAATTCAATTTTTTTTTCGTCTGCCATCCATTCGAGGGATTCTATGGCCTCGCAAATCGCCTCATGTAAATCAAAAGGTCGTTTTTCAATAGCATAATCAGGATTTTCCAGTTTGGTTATATCGTCTAAGTCTTCCAGTAATTTCGTCATTCGATCGCTTGCTTTTGAGGCTCTAGTCAAGAAGTTTTTCGCCATTTCGGGGTCATCCATGGCGCCGTTTAGTAAGGAGTCGAGGTATCCTTGTATCGAAAAAACAGGGGTTTTAAGTTCATGGGAGAGGTTTCCAATAAATTCTTTCCGAAACAAATCTTGGGATTTTAACTGACGGATTTCTTCTGCTTTTTCAGCCGCTATTTGACTTACTTGATGTTCGGTATCTTCAATCAGGTGGTCTAATCGAGAGTGTTCAAGTTTGGGTGGGTTTTGGATGGTTTTAAAGATTGTCGAGAGCCTGTGTTGAATAAAAAACCGAATCCCGAAATATAAAAGTAGATAGGTTATTAGGCCCAATAACAGAGAAGTAAGTAAGGTAGAAAGCACCTGGTTTGAACTAAGATATAGGCCAACTAATTCGAAAAGGAAAGAAATTGCCGAAACAGCCACACAAATGAAAGCAAGAAGAATTCCGGGCTTTAATCGTTTCATTTACGGTTGAATGTATATCCGACACCTTTTACAGTACGAATATACGAATCTCCCAATTTCTCTCGTAGTTTTCGAATGTGAACATCAATGGTTCGCATGCCCACAATGGATTTGTTCCCCCAAATCATAGCCATAATTTGTTCTCGTGTAAATACCCTACCTGGTTTGTTCGCTAGCAATTCTAGAATTTCGAATTCCATCCGGGAAAATTGAATTTCCTCTTTGTCTTTTAGAACCAAGTAGCGTTCACGATCAATGATAATGGATTGTGTAGGATTGAATTCTTTATTTTTGGCACAAAGCCTGTTTAACATAGCCTTCACTTTGCACGCCAATAATCGGCTTTTTTTCGGCATACTAAAACAAAAATCAGCCCCAGATTCGTAGCCACTAATTTTGGCGAACTCATCGTTTTCTGGAGTAATTATAGCAATTAATGGTTTTTTTAATTGAAGATCATTTCGTAAAAAATGACAGGTTTCCATTGCATCTGTGTCGCTTAGTTGGCTATCTAGTAGTATAAGGGAAGGATTAATCCCTCTTACTTGTTGGACAGTTTCTTCTCGGTTTTTCGCAAAACTTAAAAAAACGCCTTCCTGAGTAAGTGAATTTAAGATAAACGAAGCAACCTCTTTGTCTTCATACGCTACTAAAATGCAGTGCCCCTTTCCTTTAACCTTCATTTTTATTCTGTTTCCTCAATCACCCTCTGCTCATGGAGAAAGCGTAATTAGAACTTTTGACCCTGAATATAAGCAATGGAGTGCCTATTTTCAAACATAATATTTTCACATGGTCTAGGCCCGACCTTTTATATTAAAAAGACGTTAAATTATCATGGGGCGCTAAAATGCGATAATTCGTTTAACCTCGATGAATATTGAAGATAAGTATTTGGCGTAAAATGCTTACTTTTCATTAAAGGTATAGCCTACACCTTTGATCGTTCGGATATAGTTCTCTCCTATTTTCTCCCTTAACTTTCGAATGTGAACGTCAATTGTACGTTCTCCTACAATCGTTTCATTTCCCCAAACAAGGGTCAAAATTTGGTCCCGATTAAATACCTTTCCCGGTCTGCTGGCCAACAACTCTAATAATTCAAATTCCTTTTTAGGAAGATTAAGTTCTTTATCATTGATTAATACTACGTATCGATCACGATCAATTTCTATAGAAAGCGCATTGTTTTCGGAAGGTCGCTCAGGGTTCATCCTTCGTAGAAGCGATTCTAATTTTGTGACTAGGAGCCGCGGACGGATGGGTTTGCTAATGTAATCGTCAGCCCCGGCCTCAAAGCCTGCAATTTGGGCATAATCTTCTGCTCGAGCCGTTAAAAAAGCAATGATTGGTTGGTACATTTGCAGTTCCTTCCGAATGATTTGGCAAGCTTCGATACCATCCATTTGAGGCATCATGACATCCATTAAAATCAAAGAAGGTCGCAACTGTTGCGCTAACTTAATGGCTTCTTCTCCATTTTTTGCTGTGAATACGCGATATCCTTCTTTTTTAATGGTGTACGATAAAAAATCTAGGATGTCGGGTTCGTCGTCAACTATGAGTATGGTATGTCCTTTACTGTTTTCCATAGTAAAAAGAGGGGCCCGAAGGCCCCTTAACAATTTGTCCTAATTATTTACGATTAATTTACGAAGGCTTGTACCCTTATCGGTTGTGATACGTACTTGATACACACCATTAGCAACGTTTCCTAATTGGATATGGGAATCGGTAGAATTAATAACCGTTCTTCCGAAAGCATCTATAACATTTACCAACTGTAAGGTTGCACCCGTTAAAGAAATGTTCAATTCGGTTGTTGCTGGATTCGGAACTAATGTTAATTCTACCCCTGGCAGTTCATCTAAGCTCACAGCGATGTTGACCGTGAAGGTGGTTACGTCACTACAATTTCCATTGGTTGCAGTTAAGGATACGATGTAAGTTCCATTCGCTGCGTAGGCATGTAATGGGGATGTTGCACTTGAATTGGTCATGTCCCCAAAATCCCAAGAATAAGAGGTAGCTCCTGTTGAGGTATTTGTGAATGTCGCAACGTTACCGTTAGTTGTAAACGAACCTGAAGCAGTTGGATTTGCATTGAATGTTACGTTTACTGGATTTGATGTACCAACCCCATCGCAGGCATTTGCATTTGTTGTTGTTACCGTTACGTTGCTTGTGGATGCCGAAAGGGCAATCGCTTGTGTAGTTTCGCCCGTGGACCAAAGGTAGCTGTCCGATGTTGATGCGGTTAATATTACTGTGTCTCCGTCACAAGCCTCTAATGCAGATGCTTGAATGGTTGGAACTGGGGCATTGCTTACATTAACGATTGTCGGTTGAGATGTGGTGCTACACCCATTGGCATCCGTATGGGTAACGGAGTAGATACCTGTGGTATTCACAGAAATAAAATTGCTTGTGGCATTGGTAGACCAAAGATTACCGCTGTTGTAGGAGGATGTTAAGGTAACAGAACTTCCTACACAGAGAGAGGTTGAACCGCTCGCTGAAATAATCGGTGCAGATGGGCTAGCGTTTACCGTGACGGTAATCATAGCGCGTGGGCTTTCGTCCCCAGCTGCATTTTTTTGACTAACGTAAAAATTGTATGTTCCAGGATTCGAAGTGGAAGGAGTTGGAGCATTAGTTGAACCTACCCCCCCAGTAGCTGAGGCGTACCAATACGCCGTATTTCCTCCAAGTACCGTAGCACTCAACGCTAATGCATTCGCGCCTTGGCAGTAGGTTAGGTTAGCAACGCTTGGGGCTGCCACCGAGAAGAATTTTGGATGAGTAAAGGTTGCACCATTTGAAACTACTGAACCGGCATTTAATCGTGCATCAGGCGTAACGCCGAGCGCAGGAAACAAATTGACCCAGTTTATTTGTCCAATAGTTTCTGTAGAATCGTTTCCATCCACACTCCAAAACGATTGGTAAAATGCACCGGATACACCAGCAGAAGTGATGACATTTGCACCGTTTGTAAAGTTAGTTAGGCTGTTATTTGAAAACACCAAACTATCTCCATTTACGTTTGCTACCACCGCAGTCCCCTCAATGGACAATCCTTTTTCCCAGCCTACGACCAACGAGTTAAAGCAAGAGGTTGAGGTATTTCTTCGTAAACGAAATGCTTTTTCAAATTTCTCACCCACCGGAAGCGTTATGGTTCCATTTCCCTTAGGACCTACAATGGTCATGTTCGAGAAAATCGGACGTGTTTTCGGTTGCGCCGCAGATCCTGTAGCGTCGTTATCCGATTCAAAACAATTCGAGTCCCCTGCGGCATCGGACATGTCCTTATCCCGTATGGCTAGACCAAATTGAATTTTACCCCGGTATCCAAAATCGGTGTCAAAATCGTCATCAATCCCTCGATAAGCAATGAGGTATTTACAATTTACCGTTCCACCAAACCACTCGAAAGAATCATCACCGCAGAAAGAAACTTGACAGTGATCAACGGTGGTACCTGAGCCTACGGACCCAAAGGTTATACCATTTATCTCTTTATTGGGTTCTAATGGGATACCTGCAAATTCTACCCTTACGTACTGCAGAATCCCAGAATTATCGTTATCAAAATTTCCGCCATGTTGGGTGTCTGTTGTTGGAGGGATACCTTCTATATTTACAACGCCTCCAGGTTGGTTGTTTTTGGCAAGACCTAAAATAACGAGACCTCCCCAATCACCCTCATTTCGGTTACCCACAGCCTCATTAGAGGTGAAAACAATGGGGCTTACTGCGGTTCCTAAGGCATTGATCTTAGCTCCACGGGTTATGATCAATGTAGCCTGTGATAGTTTGTCTCCTCGGATGATGGTTCCCGGTTGAATGGTCAAGGTTGCGTTGTTTTTAACATAAACCTTGTTCACCAAAAGAATCACACCACTCCACGTTGTATTGGAGGTAATATCGGAAGAAACGGTTGTGGTGGTCGCGGGATAGGCGGTATTTTCTGGATCGAAATTAGACCAACCGCTGGTCCAATCGGTAGCAGGCGTTCCATCGGTAACCGGAAAGGCACCTTGATACGATGTTGGGGTCCAAAAGGCATCTTGAGCCGTGGCAGGGAATAACATTCCCAAAAACATTAGCGATACGTAAAACTTTTTCATTTTTATTATTTTTTTAGGCAAAGTTCCGACATGTGTGGCCACCATGTGTTAGGCTCAACTTAAATGATGTTTATTAAATTGTTAAGAAAAACAGGGAATGATAAGGAAAGGTTAACTCAGAAATTGTACTTCAGGGAAAGGGATATGGTCTGTCCAAAAGTGGTGGTTTGCCATTGGTTATCTCCTTCGTCGTATTTGTAGTTTTTATTTAGGTCTTGAAAAAATATCAGTGGGTTGGCAAAGGCGTCTCTCACATTTAATCTTACTTCAAAGCGATCATTGAAATTTCGAACGCATTGGATATCTAGCATGTTTCTGCCGTTTTCCCAAACGCTTGGTTCTTGTTCGTTACCAACAATGTAAATACGTTGCCCCACGCGATTGTACGCAATATTTACAGCCCATTTTTTATCTATCGATTGATAACTAAGGCCTGCATTGATGAGGTAAGGAGACTGTCCTTGCAAGGGTCTTCCTTCGGTATATTCATTTTGCCCTGACAACGAATCGCCCACGTCTACCCTAGATTTAATTATAGAGGCATTTAAATTCATCGTTAATTGATCCCAAAGTTTATGGTTTTCTTTTTTACTTAAAAAGCCAAGTTGAAAACGGTATTCGACCTCTGCTCCGATTGATTTTACGCCTGGAACGTTCGTGTAGAATAATTCGGGTGCTCCCGAGGTCCCAGTTCGATTAACCAATTCTATAGGGTTTGTAAAATCCTTGTAAAACCCTGAAATATTGAAGTTTTGACCATTTCCAATTAAGTACTCGTATCTCAGGTCATAATTCATTATCGATGTACGTTGCAAGTTTGGATCCCCTGAAATGATGTTGTCAATAACAAAATTGTAAAACGTAAAAGGGGCTAATTCTCGAAATTCTGGTCGGGATACCGTTCTGTAGGTGCTTGCACGAAGGTTCATCCGGGGTGTTAACGATAGAATTAAGTTGGCTGAAGGAAGAAAATCAACTACAGTAGTTACGATGCTTGTGTCATTATTAGTCCCAAATTCAACGTAGTTAAAAGACTGACGATACGATTCCACGCGAATTCCTCCGTTAAATCGTACCCATTGTTTCCATTTTCCATCAAGTGCGAAAAATCCTGCGTGAAGTAGGGCATTAGCCTGATAACTGTCATCTACGTTGGTTGCTTCATCTAATTTAAATCCACCTCTTCCGTTATCCATTAGTCCTAAATTGGCTTCTGAAAAAATAGAGGATGGTGAGGCCAGTAATAAGGAGTCATAAAAATTAACACCGCTTCCGTTATATTTAGAAAATCCAAAATTTCTAGCCTGAAATACCCGGTCTCTGTATACGTGCATTCCGCCAATTTTAAGGGTCAATAGTGAGGAATCTCTTTTAAAGGTTCTTTCTGCATCATAACTTGCGCTGTAAATGGCTTCGTTGGCATCCGACCAAAACATATTGCCAGCAGCCGTTGGTATCGTTCCATTGTTTTGAATTACGGCAATATATTGCTCGTTGGGGTCATTTTCTAGATAACTGTATTTGCGATGGATTACCCGTCGTAATGCAGGGATGGTTCGGTCTACGTTGCTGTACCCTAGGTTCCAGTTTACTCCATATTCCTTCACCTTATGTGTTCCTATTACTTGGCTCGATAAGGCTTTGTTTTGGGTATACCAAAAGTTCGTTGCCTTTTCCCATTGACGCGGATCATTGTCCATTTCTCTAACGCCATTTCGGATATTGATTTTATCCTCAGCGTTTATGGAGTAAAGGTTTTTAATTTGAATGCTATGGTTGGCGTCTAACACGTATTTTCCGTTCAACATGATTGTATTTAAAACGCTTTGGGTAAAAATTGAATCGTTCAATTCCATGCGTTGAACGACTCCTGAGGCAGACTCTTCAAATTCTCGGCGGGTATTGAAAGAAAACGATTGGTTGTTCTGATAGCTGTATCCACCAATTATACCGAGACTTTGCTTGTTTGCAAAAACAAAGGTATTCCCGAGGGTATACTGAATGGCCGCATTTGGAAGTGCTGTTTGCGAAAGCGGAGACCAATTAAAATTCATTTTTTCGGCCCATCGGGCTTTTTCATGAACATCCAATGCGGCATATGCCGCCGAACCAGGAATTCCTGAAGGCAGAACACGATTTTTTCCACCAAGGCCTAGAAAATCGAGTGGGCTGTCACCCGATTTAAAAAAGTTTCTAAAGGTGGTTATTGCATTGTATCCAAGTGAGGCGCTCAAACTATTCATTTTTTTCTCGGGAGCATCGATGGTAGAGACTTGAATTACCCCTCCCGCGAATTCTCCAGGTAAGGATGGGCTTGCCGTTTTGATGATGTTGATGCCTTGCAAAACGTTAGAAGGAAAAATGTCGAATGAAAACGCTTTTCGATCAGATTCTGAACTGGGTAAAGGTGCACCATTCAAAAAGGCATAATTATAGCGGTCTGTTAACCCCCTAACAACCACAAACTTGTTGTCTTGAATGCTGGCACCAGCTATTCGCTTCAGGACATCTGCCACCCTTGGGTCGGGTGCTTTTCGAATATCCTCCCCACTTATACCATTGGATACCATCCCTAAATTATGTTGGATTTTCAATTGCTGTATGGTTCCATCTTTTTTGGGTTTTCGATTGATGACAATTTGTCCTTTCGTAACAGAAGTTGGTTCAAGGCTAAAATCTAGTGTTTTGCTTTCATTTTCACCGATTTCAATGTTTGATTTGGTTTGGGTGGTAAATCCTCCACGTTTGATTTCAATCGTGTAAATTCCTTTAGGTAGATCACTAAAAGTGTAGGCGCCGTTGGTCCCACTTTGAAGGGATCTGTTCAATTCCTTTATGGTGAGGGTTGCTTTTTCTACACCTCCTTTTTGAGTAAGGTCTTGTATTATGCCTGATAAACTAGATTGAGTAAAAATGGAGTGAATGGCACAAAAGAAAACGAAGAGAAGCAAGAATCGCATAATTTTTTTTTTACAAAGGTCTATCCATGGCTTGACCCTACCGTTAAGTCAATGTTATGTAAACATTAAGGTTCTGCTATAATGCCTTACTTAATTTGATGTTTGATTCATTGCTTTACAAACATTATTTTGAAACGAATCGTAAAAAATGCGTATTTTTTTCCCATGAAACACACACTATTAATGCTCTTATTTACCTCTGGATGGTTAGGAGCGCAATCAGCTTTAGTCGAAAAAAACGAAGCGGGTATTTATCGCTTGACTTCAGAAGGCGGCGCTTATTTTGCTGAAATATCTTTGAATTGTACTAGTAAATACGATTTGTCAGAATTTCCGTCTTTTCACGGATGCTACGATTGGCATTCAAGCGTGCACAACCACTGGTGCTTGATTCGCTTGCTCAAGAAATTTCCGAATTTACCTCAAAGAGACCGTATTTTGGAAAGGCTACGATTCTCATTAAGTATGGAAAACATCCAACAGGAAGTAAACCGCTTAAAAACAATGGATGACGGGAGGTACGAGTTTCCGTATGGGCAGAGTTGGTTCTTAAAATTAGCGGAAGAATTAAAATCTTGGAATTATTTTGAAGCCACGTATTGGTTGAACAACATTCAACCCATGTTAGAATTGATCGAGCAGAATCATTTGACCTATTGGTTGAGACGCTCTTATGTACCTATATCAGGAAGCCATGATAGTCCTGCCATGGGCATATCCTTTGCGTTGGATTATGCTCGGGCCTTTCATCGCGATAAACTAGCAGGCCTGTTGGTCAACGTTTCAAAACGATTCTACTTAAAAACGGAAGGGGTTTCATTGGAGAAGGAACCCATTGATTTTGATTTCATGTCTGGGGGGCTCTTAGTCGCAGATTTAATGCGCAAGGTGTTGCCTCACCCCACTTATGTGCATTGGCTCAATAACTTTTCCCCCTCCTTAACCAATCCAGTGGCTGTTGAACAAGCCCTTGCCATTAAAAAAACACAGGACCATTTTGGTTTTGAAGCCCATTGGGATGGATTTCATTTAAATCGAATTTGGTGTTTGAATGGCATCCTTAGTACGTGGCCAGATGGACCAGAAAAGCTTCGTTTACAAAAACTCTGGGCAAACAGCATGAATGCGATGTGGGATTACGCCCAAGCGAGCATTGGCAAAGGCAACTATGATGTAGATCATTGGTTATCTTCTTTTTCCGTGTTCGCTATGCTGGGGTATTCCCAAGATTAATCGGAATTCGAACCGCGCATTCTATTTGCTAAGGTGACCTCTATTCAAATACGATTTTCATTTCCACCCTTCGGTTTTTGCTTCGTCCTTCCGGTGTACTATTGTCGGCTATGGGTTTTGTTTCGCCATAGAATTTAACAATAAATCGATTGGCATCAATTCCTCCTCCAAGCGTCAAATAGTTTCTTACTGCCTCCGCTCTCTTCTTAGACAAAAGCATGTTATTGGCGTCGTTCCCCACATTGTCCGTATGGCCAGCAATCTCTAAGTTCCAAGAAGGTTTTTTGTTTAATACCGAGGCTAGTTCATCCAATGATTTATACGATCCAGCCAGTATGATATCCTTGGAAAATTCAAACTCCAGGTTATCAAAAGCCGTCTTCAATATTTCTTCTACTTCCTTTTCAATTACCGGGCATCCGTTGTTCGCAATGGGTCCTGGAGTGTTTGGACATTGGTCGTCCTTATCCAATAAACCATCGGCATCCGAGTCTTTATAAGGACAACCTTCATTTTCCTTGGGACCAAATAAATTAGGGCATTGATCATCCTTATCCAGAAGTCCATCGCCATCACTATCCTTGTATGGACAGCCATTATTTTCTTTTGGTCCGAAAGATGTTGGACAAGCATCCATCATATCAATTATACCATCGTTGTCGCTATCGGGACAGCCATTAAATTCCTTTTTACCAAAGTTGGTTGGACAAGCATCGTCTTTATCAAGAATGCCATCGTTGTCGCTGTCTTTGTAAGGACAGCCTCCGTTTTCCTTAGGGCCAACCAAATCAGGACATCCGTCGTTTCTGTCCAAGGTCCCATCTCCATCGGAATCAGGCCATGGACAACCGTTGTTTTCTTGAGGCCCTACGACCAATGGACATTCATCAGCAAAATCGTACAATCCATCCTTGTCAGAATCCGGACAGCCGCTACCCTCTCTTGTCCCATATTTCTCTGGGCATAAATCCTCCATATCGGTTATGCTATCATTATCCTTGTCAGGACAACCTTTTAAATAGAGCATACCAGGGACATTAGGACATTGATCTTTGGTATCAATGACCTTGTCTCCGTCGGTATCAGGACATCCATTGAATTCTTTCAATCCCGCTAAGTCCGGACAGTCGTCGAGTTGATCCATGATTTTATCGCCATCACGGTCTGGGCAACCATTAAACTCCTTTAACCCCGGAACGGTGACGCATTGATCCTCACTGTCTTTAATCCCGTCCCCGTCGGTATCGGCACATCCTTTAAAAGCCCAAATTCCCGGTTGGTCCGGACAATCATCCAGTTTATTGGACACTTTGTCTCGGTCGTCGTCCTCTACTTCTTGGTAAAGCACAGGAATCCTTAGCCCTGTGAAAAACTCTAATCCCGCAATTTTACCCCTGGCGAATAGGATGCGGTAATCGGTAATGCCTACCGTGAGGGGACCTAGTCTCGTTGCAAGACCGGCTTTCAACCCTGAATACGTGTTGTAAGAGACCGGAAAATGTAGGCCAAAACCTGCAAAATCAATACTTGGAGTTACGCTAAATTGACTAGGGGCCTTCACTTTCGTATCGGTTTTTTTACCAATTAAATTCATCATGGCGGTTGCATTGATGTAAAAGGGTCTCCAAAGATGGTAGTCAATCTGAAGGCTAAGCGCGCTCGGAGTGCGCATGTTGAACGTTGAACCCGTACTTTGCGCTGAAACCCATTCTTGGTCCGGATTATTTATAAGGGAATCGATAACCTGATCAAACTCATTTAGATTTTCTGCAGATTGAAATACGGTTAAATCAAAGGGATTATTAGAATTCACCGAGAAATTTCTGCTCAACCCTCCTTTCTTAAAACGCATAGCGCCTAAATCCAATAGTGATGCACCAATACGAAGTTTATACTTGTTTTTATAACGTGCCCATATGCCAGTCTTACCATCCATGTCGTATTGATAGTTCTGGTACCCTTGTCGCCATTCGTATACAACCCCTAAATCAACACCAAGGCCCCAATTGGAAGCTCTTTTCAAATAGTCGAAAGGCGCAACAGGAGGGGCGACGATGAATTCGTCGATGTTTTGAGAATAGCCGTAATTAAAGTCTCCTTGGAGCGAAAAAGAGGTGTCCTCATTCTTCAGATTGTAGGAAAAATTATTCGTATAAAAATAGGCTCCAGCAACGCCATTTAGAAGTTTTAAGGATCCACCCGCCTTTAGAAAATGCTCTTTTTGATCCAAAACAACTTGCCCATAGTTGAATCCAAATTCTCCCCAAGTCAGGTGATTTATGTTTATCAACTCTTCGTTTAATTTTTGGTTCCACAGTAAACTGTAATCTAAACCGTTTTCGGCCAATATTGCCAATTTGGGGTCCATGTTATCAATGTTGGTAATGGAACGATATCGTGCGAATAGACCGATGGCTACCTTAGGTGAAACATGGAAATTTAGAGTGAAAAGATCGGCTTGTGTTTGGCTGTACAAGCCAAGAACTTTTTTAGAGTCCTTTGTGTAGTTTCTTACTACAAAACGATCCAAAAAGGTAGAGTCGGGTTTGGACCAATAATTAAAAATTGCGGTATCCCCGAAACTCTGTTTCCACCAATATCCTCCGTCGCCCTGAACTTGTCGCATAGCATTGGCATCGAAATAACCAAAATTTTGGTAGACGTTTTGGTTGAATCCAACAAGGTTCCAATCAAATATAAAGCGTCCATCAACAAAACTTGCGGGTTGTAATTGCGTTCCCATAGCCCCGGCGTAATTGCTTGTCGCAACCCCAAAATAATTTTGGGAAAAAAATAGGGAATGTAAAAACAGAAAACAGCTGAAAAGAAAAAAAGAGTATGCTTTCATAGTAGTAGTAGTAGGTTATCGGTTTAGGGTCAATTTTCGTCAACTGCCATTCGACAACAACAAAAACAGTGATTCAAAGATAGCATTAATTTTAAGGATTTTAAAACGTTTGAGGTAAAGCTGTAACCCGTGCGCCCTGCCTTATTGAGTCATTATTAGCCTTTGAACAGGACCAAAAGAAAGTCGATGATAAGGCGTAACACCGTGCAAGTCTAGAGCCTTTAAATGTTTTTTTGTCGGGTACCCCATGTTTTCATCCCAATGGTAATCGGGATAATCCAACGACACGTTCATCATCCATTCATCGCGCGCTGTTTTTGCTAAAATGGAGGCTGCCGCAATGCTTTGATATTTTCCATCTCCGCCTACAATACAGGTATGTTTAATGCCCTCTATTTCATGAAATCGATTCCCGTCGATTAGGATGTGGTTAGGAACGATCGATAAGGATAAGATGGCTTTTTGCATTGCTTCAATGCTCGCGTTCAAAATATTGATTTCATCAATTCTATTGGCGTCAACAAAAGCAATGGAATAGGCAAGTGCGGAATGTTTGATTTCTTCTACCAACGCAGCTCTTTTGGCAGGACTCAGTTTTTTAGAATCGTTAATTCCAGGGATGGGTTTTGATAAAATCACGGCAGCAGCAACAACAGGGCCAGCCAGGCATCCTCGACCTGCTTCATCACATCCGGCTTCTGTCTTCGCGGCTTCCATTGTGAATAATAAGGGCGCCATTTGAATACTTGTGTTTAATTTGCTAATTTCGTTTAAAAATTGAACATGCGTAGTTTAACGACACTAATTTTGCTTTTCACGGTTGGTCAATTGTTCGCTCAATCCGCTGTATTGGTCTCAGGTTTTAATGATAAGCAATTACAAAGCGAGGGTCGAAAAGGCCACTTTCAATGGGTATTTCCACCTGAATTTACAAAGGAGAAAATCGATGGTTTAGCTAAATACTATGCTTCATCGTTTTATTACAGTTTCGACGTAAAAACGAATCGCATGGATGTTTATCCCATTGTAGATAGTGAGGAAACAAGGCGTATAATGCTTCGTTTTTTAGGTGCTTGTCAATTCAAATCCGTTACGGTGGGGGATAAGGTCTATCCCCTCTACGATTTCTTCGATCAATACATGCATTTCAATGAAAAAGAGTAGCTTGTTTTTTTATTTTCTTTTGGTTTTTTGGATCGGAGGATGTGCCATTTCAAAAAAAATGGAGTTCGGCATTGTAAGTGTTGATCCCAATGGGGCCATTCCTGTTTCAGAATTGGTTGCAAGAATGAACGGCACTAAAACGCCTCAGACCGTTACCATCAAAGCCCCTTTGACAGCGGTTTGTCAAAATGCTGGATGCTGGGTACAAGTTCCCAAACCCGATGGGTCTCCATTGATGGTTCGGTTTAAAAACCATTTCACCATTCCTCCTTCTACCCCTGTTGGAACAGAAGCTATTATTCATGGAACAGCATATTGGGACACAGTTTCCGTAAAAGCTTTACAACATTTTGCAGAAGATGCAGGAAAAAGTAAGGAAGAAATCAGTCGAATTAACAAGCCCGAATTCAAATTGAATTTTGAAGGGGATGGAATTAAATTAATTCAGCAAGAAGGCGAAAAGAAAAAGCGATCGAATTAATTCAGAAGGATATGGTTCTTTTTGGGGTTACCAAGAAATGTAATTTTTCATCGGCTTCGTTATTGGGCAAAACCTCTGTAGGTTCAAAAAAACTGAGCCCAATTCGCAGGGCCTCTGGGGAGCAATTTCCCAACAAACGATCATAAAATCCTTTCCCGTATCCTAAGCGATTCCCGTTTGAATCTGCTGCCAACAAAGGAATAATAATGACATCCAAAGCAATGGGGTTAATGGTATTATCCCTTTCAATGGGTTCTGGTATTCCGTAACGGTTTTCCATTAGGCGGGTGTTTTTTTTGAATGAAACGTGCTCCATGGTGCCTCTTTCGAAATCGGCAACAGGAACCCAAAGCGAGTTGGACTTTCCCAAATCCTCCAAAAGGTAGAAGGTATTTACCTCCTTGTTCTTTACCATTGGTAGAAAGCAAGAAATATTCTTATGACTAAAATTCCATTGCAAAAAAAACTGATTTTGTATTTTTTTTGATAGGGCTTCAACCATTGTTGAATCAAGTTGTTTCCTCTTGGTTAAAAAGTATTGACGTAAGTTCTTTTTTTCATCCACGGGATTTGATTGCTGATTTAATTTAATACATTTGATTACCCAATGATACAAAATAAATGAACAAATTATACATTCTATTCTGCTTCTTTAGTCTTCGTTGTTTTGGGTTATTGGCTCAAGAGGTTAGCCAGACTGGAGACGTGTTGGATGCACCCATTGAAAAATCCAGGGCGTTTGCGGGAACAAGAATTATTTCGGCTCATTCCGTTGAGACTTTACCTAAAGGAACCATGGATTTCAGAATCGAACATCGATTTGGCGACATGTTCGGAACGAACGGTGGCCCACAGAACATGTTTGGGTTTGATAATCTTTCCGACATGAGAATCGCACTAGAATATGGGGTAACCGATCAGTTGATGGTTGGTTTTGGGCGCTCGAAAGGAACGGGAGCTCCATACAGGTCCTTGTTGGATGGATTTGTTAAGTTCAGAGCATTACAGCAAGGGGAATCATCTCCTGTAACAGTATCCTTGGGTGCGGGCACTTCCTTTAGTTATATGACAGCTTCTGATGACATTTCGCAAGTAAACCATTTCCCGAATTGGCAACATCGTTTCGCTTATTACACTCAACTAAATTTGGCGCGGGCTTTTGGGGATAGATTATCCCTTGCTATATTGCCTACGCTTACGCACAGGAATTACGTGGCGGCTAATGACCAAAACGGTTTATTTTCTTTGGGGTCGGCGATGCGAATAAAACTTTCGGGTCGTTTCGCCCTCATTGCGGAGTATTTTCATTCGTTCGCCGCGAAGGAATGGCGTCCAAATGAATTATACCGTCAAAGCCTAGGTGTTGCCCTTGAATGGACGACCTTTGGGCACAATTTTACCGTTAATTTCACCAATGCTTCAGGTTTAGGGGAAACACAGTTTATTCCTTACACAACGGAAGACTGGCTCAAAGGACAGTTCCGCTTTGGTTTTTGTGTCAGTAGAAAATTTGAATTTGAATAAATAAACGCGTATGAAAAATAGCCGTATCTACCTCCTATATCTGGGACTTTATTTGTTAAGCAGCTTTTTAATTTGGAGCCCCTTGGATGAATATGTTGTCACTTCTGGGCACTCCATTGCGTTCAAAAGTGCCGACCCTTCGGGCAAGTTCACCACCATTTCGGGCTCCGTGAGCTATACAGAATCGAATCCAGAGGCCACTAAAATGTCTCTAACGATTCCAGTTACTTCTTTAAGCACAGGAAATGCACTCATGAATAAAAAGGCTATGACCCCCGAATGGTTCGATCAAGCCAAGTTTCCCAATATTACGTTTGTTTCTACCAGTGTAAAAAAGGAAAAAGGTGAATTACACATTTATGGCAACATGAAAGTGAAAGGTGTTGAAAAAAAATATCTTGTTGTAGCAAATGTTAAAAAGCAAGGCAATAAGCTTACGTTTAGTGGGGCGTTTCCAGTGAATCGCATCTCGTTTGGTGTAGGAAAGAAGAGCGAAACAGTGCCCGATATAATGAGTGTTTCTTATACATTGCCAGTAACCAAAAAGTAATATGAAAAGGTTTTTATTGTTAGGTGTAGTATCAGCAGTGATTGCTTCCTCAGTCGTTGCCTTCTATTTGTATTCTATTTATGAGTTTGTTCCAAAAGGATCTCCTTCCCCCTTGGTTGAACCAGAATCTCTAATGCGCAAGGAATTGACCATTTCGAAAGTGGTGGGTCTTTATGTACTTCTGTCCTTGTCTGCTTCCTTAATTTTGTATTTTTTTAATCGAAGCAAATGGGGAATTTTATTTTTTAATGCTTTGATTGTAGGTCTATCCCTCATGGGCTTTTATTATGTGCTAACTTTTCAAAAAGAGGGGTGGGATAGTTTTCAAATCATCGGAACCCCCTTGTTTTTTATACTCCCATTGGTTTGGTTAGCATTACAAGCCTTCTTTTTAACTTCACCCGGAAATGCAAGGCACTAAAATAGTCTTATACAGTTTAGTTGCGGGGCTTTTTTTGTCATTTATTGGATGCACAAAGGATAAGGTAGGTTTCGGAGGAACCCCGAATTGTACGGACACCATTTCTTTTAACCACGAAGTTTTACCCATTATTCAGGCGCACTGTTCGGGTTGCCATGGTAGTGGAAATAGTACGGGATATACCTTAGAAGACTATAATAGTATCTCGACCAATGCTTCGGCAGTTTTAGGCTCTATGAAAGGGAACGGATATCAATTGATGCCAATTGGTGGGCCGGGGTTACCTGATTCCGTTATTCAAAAGGTCGAATGTTGGATGTTTCAAGGTAAAAAAGATAACTAAAATTGAAAATATGTTAAGATTAAGTATGATTCTTATTGCAACTACCTTCTCAGGTATTGCTATTTTGTTTGGTACTCAAAGAAACCAAAATGAATTTTTTGTTCAGCCGCTTAACCAAGGGGGTGCCGCACCGGGCATGACAGGTGCTCCGGGGGAATCAAATTGTACTCAATGTCATTCAGGCGCTGTTCAGAATGGAACGACTGAAAACGTATTGGTAATATCACAAGGAGGGAATCCTGTAAACAGCTACACCCCAGGTCAACAGTATAACGTCAACCTTAGTATGGCTTCAAATCCTGTTAAAAGAGGGTTTCAGGCAACCGCCCTCAATAGTTCAAATTTAATGGCGGGAAGCTTTGCAGGGGTTTCATCCAACACCTCGATAAACGGCGGCGCTAAAAAATATGCAAACCATACTTCTTCGAGCAATACAGCTGCAAATGCTGCGAGTTGGAACTGGACATGGACTGCACCGGCTGCAGGAACGGGAAATGTTACATTTTACGTAGCCACGAACAAAACAAACAATAATAACAATGACAATGGGGATATGATTTACCTTTCTCAATATACCATTACAGAAGCTTCGAATGCGATAGAGGAAGAATCATCCAATCACGGGTTTTTATTGCTTTCTACGAAACCAAACCACTGGGTTATCAAATTATACGACGCGGAACAATCGATTAAGAACATAGAGATTGTGGATGGTCTTGGTAAACGTGTTTTTACGCAATCACAGGCAAACCAAAAAGACGATAAGAGCATTGAGCTGCCCGTTCCGGCATTAAATAGCGGCATATATTTCATCTCTTTTTCTTCTTCGCAGGGAAGAATGCAGAAAAAAATAAACATCCAGTAATTGACAAAACTCCTTTGTGTTTGATTAACAGCGCCTTGTAAAACAGGTTTGGTGTTGAGGTAACCTTTTGAGGAAGACTTGCGTAAAAAAAATCCGAATTAATTAAAAGTTTTTTTGGTGTTTCTAAAAGACTTCGTATCTTTGCACCCCCGATGAGGAAAACGGTATTCAAGCGAGAGTGCCAAAAAATAAAATGTTAGCAGCTATTGTTTATTGTAAAAGATATTGTATCTTTGCACCCCGCTAATCGGTGGAAAACAATCAAAAAGCGAAATCAAGAAGACTCTTGTTTTGCAGCAAATGAAGTTCATTGACGTATTGAGAAACAAGGAAACAGCGTTTTAAAGAATATAAAACGACATCTCGAGCTCTTACAAATTCAAAGTTATTATACAACGGAGAGTTTGATCCTGGCTCAGGATGAACGCTAGCGGCAGGCCTAACACATGCAAGTCGAGGGGCAGCACGAATTAGTTTACTAATTTGGTGGCGACCGGCGCACGGGTGCGTAACGCGTATGCAACCTACCCTGTACTGGGGGATAGCCCGGAGAAATTCGGATTAATACCCCATAGTATTATGTAATCGCATGGTTATATAATTAAAGGTAACGGTACAGGATGGGCATGCGTCCTATTAGCTAGATGGTGAGGTAACGGCTCACCATGGCTACGATAGGTAGGGGGCCTGAGAGGGTGGTCCCCCACACTGGTACTGAGACACGGACCAGACTCCTACGGGAGGCAGCAGTGAGGAATATTGGTCAATGGGCGCAAGCCTGAACCAGCCATGCCGCGTGCAGGAAGAAGGTCCTATGGATTGTAAACTGCTTTTATTTGGGAATAAACCTCTGGTCGTGTACCGGAGCTGAAGGTACCAAATGAATAAGCACCGGCTAACTCCGTGCCAGCAGCCGCGGTAATACGGAGGGTGCAAGCGTTATCCGGAATCATTGGGTTTAAAGGGTCCGCAGGCGGATGTATAAGTCAGTGGTGAAAGCCTACAGCTTAACTGTAGAACTGCCATTGATACTGTACGTCTTGAATTCGGTCGAAGTGGGCGGAATGTGTAGTGTAGCGGTGAAATGCTTAGATATTACACAGAACACCGATAGCGAAGGCAGCTCACTAGGCCTGGATTGACGCTCAGGGACGAAAGCGTGGGGATCAAACAGGATTAGATACCCTGGTAGTCCACGCTGTAAACGATGATTACTCGTTTTCGGCGATATACAGTCGGAGACTAAGCGAAAGTGATAAGTAATCCACCTGGGGAGTACGATCGCAAGGTTGAAACTCAAAGGAATTGACGGGGGCCCGCACAAGCGGTGGAGCATGTGGTTTAATTCGATGATACGCGAGGAACCTTACCAGGGCTTAAATGCAAGT
>CAIJTF010000066.1 GCA_903823565.1 uncultured Flavobacteriales bacterium | reverse complement strand
TGAACTTACCTTACCCAATCTTAGCGGGGGATACATCTACGAAATAAACAACTCGGGTGCGGCCTTCGACTGGACGTCTGCCTTTGCACCGATTAATGATGCAACCACCGATTACAATGTAGAATTCAGGGTGGTTTATCCTGATCGTGATGCGCTACCAGCGGCGCAACTCAATTACTTGAAGGCATTCACGGATTCCTTTGAAAGTGCGCTGGCTTCACCACAATTTCAAGATTCTACGCTGGGCTATCGCGCCTACACGGATGTTTATTCCTTCATTGATTTCATGCTGATCAGCGAATTTTCCGCCAACTACGACACCTATGGACGGAGTTTTTTTCTTACCAAGGAAAACCTGAACGATGGGGGGAAGCTTAAGGCCGGTCCCCCATGGGATTTCGACCAAGGATTCGGTTATTATTGGCCAAGTCCTCAAGGTTGGGTATGGGAAATCACAAATTATTATTGGCCCTTTCCCTTTTGGTGGTCGAAGTTTTGGTCCGATGAGCGATACCGTCGCGAAACCGAGTGCCGCTGGAAAAGTTACCGACAGGAGGCGTTATCCGACAGCGCAGTGCAAGAAAGCATCGACAGCCTTTATTTGCGCATAGCCCCAGCCATTGGACGCAATGAATTCCTATGGCCGAGTCCTAACGGTAGCAGCTATCAAGATAACCTCAACACCCTTGAAACGTGGATAAGCCAACGGCTCACGTGGATCGACGATAGTTTGAATCAATATAGCGTTACCTTTCCATCCCTACCTTCTTTACCAGACACGAGCGTATGTGCTGGGGATTCCCTCAATTTTCACCTTTCAACGGCCTACGATTACGACTGGGACCCCGGGCCTAAAAACCAAGTGCTGGTACCTACGGAAAGTGGTTTTTACACCGTAACCGTGACCGATACTTCCGGATGTTTTTCGCGGAAAACGGTGCATGTTGAGGCTCGAAAACCGAACGTTCACTTCAACCTGCAACTGGTGGATGGAAACCACGATATCCTTGCTTTGGCAGTGGATACCGCGCTGACTTCATACGTTTGGAGTATCGGGAACGACACCTTGCTTGGGGGCCCGTCCTTGCCTTACACGTTCGACCAAAATGGGTATTACGTGGTTTCCTTACGTTCCATCGATAGCACGGGATGTTCGTGGACGGAAAGTCAGCTCCACTGGGTCAATTCAACGAACGTACCTGCGGTAGGTTTTATCGTATTTCCGAATCCTTGCGAAACGTCCTTTTGGATCGTTGTAAGCGATAGTTGGGTCGGAAAAAGCTATACCGTGACCAATGGCATGGGGCAGCTCGTAGCCCATGGAACGGTAACCGGCATTTCACAAGCGATTCATGCCCCTTGGGCCTCGGCCGTTTATCTTATCGAAATCGACGGCATGGTGCGTCGCTTGGTATTGGAATAACCCCCTTACGTTTCAACCGATTTTCCGTACCTTTGCTGTAATGATACGCCTACTATTCCTCGGATTTATGGTCATGTTGGGGTCATGTATGACCGCACAAAATTATGTTTTTTACTACGGCAACATCCATGCGCACTCGGGGTACTCGGATGGAAATAAGGATAGCTTAACCTCGGGATTATATACACCTTACCAGGACTTTATGTATGCCAAGGAATCACAGCACATTGATTTTTATGGGATCTCTGAGCACAACCACAGCGGTGCAGGCATGACAAGTAAGCAAGATTATTACAACGGCGTAGCCGATGCAGAATTGGCTACGGTAGCCGATACCTTTGTGGCCTTGTACGGCATGGAGTGGGGGATTATTTCCCAGGGAGGACATGTTTTAATTTACGGTTATGACAGTTTGATCGGGTGGGAAAACAACCTCTACGATGCCTACGTTCAACCGACGGATTTTAATGGGCTATGGAACGTTATTAACAGCAAGCCTAATTGTTTTGGATACTTGGCTCACCCTTCGGCGAGTGACTATGATTCGTTGCTGTTAAAACCTTGGGATTTTAATGCAGATCAGGCGGTGGTAGGTCTTCCTTTTCGCAGTGGTCCGGCGTTTTCTCAAAACATTACCTACAGCAATCCATCAACGGGCTCGTATTGGTCGCGCTACACACAGGCCCTAAAACAGGGTTACCACGTGGGCATTGGATTAGACCACGATTCGCATTATAGTGTTTTTGGACGTTCGCAACAGGGTAGGATGGGTCTGCTCTCTCCGCGCTTGGCGAAGAATGATGTGATGTATGCCCTGCGAAAAATGCATTTTTTCTCTACAGACGATTGGAACGTAAGACCGGATTTTCGAGTCAATGAACAGCCGATGGGGAGCATTATCGCCCAATCGGGAAATCCCACGATATGGCTCGATGTAGTGGATTTGGACTTATCGGAAACCGTAGATGCAATATTTATTTATGCCGGCACGCCCGCTAGCGGGGTTCAAGCGAGTTTGTTGGTTCAGCAAAATGGGTTATCAAGCTTTACCTATACCGATACCTTGATGCCGGGAGAAACGAAATACTACTACGCGCGCATTGTGCAGGCCGATGGGGACGAGATTTTTACTTCTCCCATTTGGTATACGCGAGACGATATGACCCCAGCGGTGGTTCCCACGGTGCTCTTTTCTGCCCTTTCGAATCCGATATGTGTTGGAGAACCCGTAACCCTGACCTACGAGGGTACGGCAGGAACCAATGCCTATTTTTGGTCTTTTCCTGAGGGCATTACGCCTGCATACTCGACGCTGCCCAACCCGCAAGTTACCTTCGCGGAGGCAGGGACGTATCCCATTACGTTGTATGTTGAAAACAGTGCAGGGTCAGGGTTTTACACGTCGACGCTAACCGTGGAGGGATGTGCTGGTGTGGTTGATCATGGTATTGGATTTAAAATGTATCCCAATCCGGCAAGCTCCCAACTTTCCATTGAAACAAAGGATCCAAGCGCCTTCCATACCCTCGTATTGTATGATGCCTTAGGTCGCACTTCACGAACGTATTCCCTGGAAAATCAAGAAAAAACGACCTTAGACATTGCTACCCTCCCTGCAGGGATGTTCATCGTTCGCCTGGTGGGAGAACACCACGCTCTTACCGAATCCCTTTGGATTGAAAGGTAGGTTTATTTTTAAGGCTGAAAATTACCCTTTACTGTTTTTAACATTTTAAACCTTTCTACGCATCGCGTGTTATTCAACAAAACGCGTTATGAAACCCTGCCTCAAGTGGACCCTGTTGTTGGTCGTCGTACTTTTTGGATTAAGTTCATTTTACATGAGAAAAATTGAAAAACCCGCCTATACGGTGGAAAAGGAATTGTCACGGAATATGGAGATACGGCTGTATCAAAACATGGTGGTGGCCAAAACCAAACTACCAGGAGCGTCTTTCGATGACTATGGTTCCCAGGGTTTTAGAAACATTGCTTCGTATATCTTTGGCAACAATGCCAACAACCAGAAAATTGCGATGACCTCTCCCGTTATTATGGAACAAGGGGAAGAGGCATGCATGTATTTTGTAATGCCCAAAGAATACGATAAAAAGGAACTTCCCAAACCAAATTCTTCTCGCGTGGAAATTACGGAAATGAACCCCAAAAAACTGGCGGTCGTTCGCTTTGGCGGTTGGGCCAACGACGATAAAATCGCGAAACACCGGGAATCCTTGAAACAAACCCTCCAGCAGCAGGGAATTAAAACCGTTGGGCCTTATCTGTACATGGGCTACAATGCGCCTTGGGATGTCTTATTTAGAAGAAACGAAGTCGCTGTGGAGGTAGAATAACCTCAATCACCGTTATTCTTCGTCATCGATGTTCAAAGCCTTAATCAGTTTCCTTTGCGAAAACCAGTCCTTAATGCGGTCTACCGTGCTATACATCATGGGTACTACCACGATGGTAAGGAACATGGAGGAGGTCAG
>CAIJTF010000065.1 GCA_903823565.1 uncultured Flavobacteriales bacterium | reverse complement strand
GGCCATTAAAATAAAAAACCAAACGGTAATTGTGACTTTGAGCAGTGGAGGAAAAACGCTAGGTACAAAGGCCATTACGTATGCGAACGATGAACTCGCCTTTAAACAAGTTAACTTTCAGGTAAATGCGGATAAAATTGGCATGCAAGCCTACACGGTAACCGTGAGCTATGTCGATGGTGAATTTGATCGAAAAAACAATGTAAAAACCTGCTACATCGAGGTCGTTGACTCAAGGAATAAAATTTGTTTTGTTTCCAGTACCCCGCATCCCGACATTTCCGCTTTGCGTTCCGCGGCGGATGAAAACGAAAATTATCAGGCGAGCTATGAAACCCCAGAAGGCATACTCAATGCCAAAATAAAACCAGATTTGGTGGTTTGGCAAGATCCAGGTACCCAATTCAACGCGAGCTTTTATCAGTATTTAGAAAGCCAGCGCATTCCCACGCTCTTTATTATCAATGCCCAAAGCAGTGCTCGAAATTTGTCGCAATTGAATCTGATGAGCGTACGTGGTGCCGAGGGACAAGTCGACGAAACGCAAGGAGAATTGAATCCAGGATTCTCTTCCTTTGAACTGAGCGATGCCTTGAAAAAAGAAATTGCCTTTTTTCCTCCGCTTCAAACCAAGTTTGGAACAATGACGCTTCCAAAGGCTATAGAACCATTGCTCTATCAACGGATTGGAACGACTCTAAAAAACGAACCCCTCCTCTACTTTAGCAAACGGGAGAACCAAAGCCCTATTGGGGTTCTCTACGGAGATGGCGTTTGGCGATGGAAACTCAATGAATACGTCAAACACCAATCCCACACTTGGTTTAATGAATTATTCTCAAAAACGTATACCTATTTAATGGTAAGAAAAGAAGGCATGGGACTAAGCGTTCAGATCGATAAACGCTTCAATAAATTCGACCCTATAAGCATTAATGCAAATTTCTACAACGCTAGCCTAGAGGCCATTAATTCACCGCTTGTGAATGTTGAAATCACAGGACCGAACAATAAGAAATACGCCTATCGCCTAAACCCTCAAGGCAAGGGATACGGCCTTGATATTGGAATTCTCCCCCCCGGGAATTATACATGGGAGGCGAGCACTTCCTTTGACAATAAAAAATTCACCAAAAAAGGTTTTTTCACGGTGGATGATGTTGCTTTGGAGAACCTAACGCACCTGGCTAATCATGGTATCTTGAAACAACTTTCTTCCAATAGCCGTGGAAAATTCCGATCGTTTGATGCGTATGATAAGTCCATTCAGGAAATCAAAAAACGAGAAGACGTTGTCCCCATTGAGCGGATTGAATCGAATTACGACTACTTGAATAACTATTTATTGTATTTGTTTTTTATCGCATCTTTCTTCTCCATTGAATGGTTTCTCAAACGCTTTTATGGCGCCTATTAAGTACTTATTCCAATTAATTTATTCCTTCAAAAAATAAATTCCCATGAAAAATTTACTCGTTCTTTTTACCTTAATGCAGTTATCCCTCGGGTTTTCCCAAAAATTACATACCATTGGGTTTTACAACGTTGAAAACTTATTCGATACCTTGGATGGTCCTAACGACGATGCGGAATATTTACCCAGTGCAAAAAGCGAATGGAATACGACCAAATACGAGGAAAAATTAAGCCATATCCGTCAGGTTCTGTTGGCCATGGGGAAACCGATTATCTGTGGCTTTTCAGAGGTAGAAAACCGTTCGGTGGTTCAAGCCATTCTTTCCGGGCAAAAAGATTTTAAACGCTACGGTGTTGTACACTATGATAGTCCTGACGCTCGTGGCATTGATGTCGCCTTACTGTATGACAGCCTCAAACTAACCTTGTTGGAATCCAATCGCATTCGCTTTACCCTGCCAGGAGAGGATAAACCTACCACCCGGGACATTTTGTGGGCAAAATTTCGCTATAAAAAAACCAGTTTCTACGTTATGGTGAATCATTGGCCAAGCCGAAGAGGGGGAGCCGATGAAAGTGAAGTAAAGCGTTTGGCAGCAGCCCGAATCGCTACGGGGTTTATTGATTCTTTAAACGTTGCGAAAATCAATGCATTAATGGCACAAACCAAAGGTTCTTCAATTTCTATGTTTTCTGGCGTAACCGAGAATATCATATTTCTCGGAGATTTAAACGATCACCCAGAGAATAGTGCTCCTAAAATGGTTGCTGAACGGCTTCAACCAATGATCACCAGCGAAAGTGGCCCCACCAAAGGGACCCATTTTTACAATAACGAATGGGGAATTTTAGATCATATTTACGTAAGTAAATCCTTGCTCAATGGTAAGTTTGGGGTTAAATCAAACTCTGGTGTGATCCACAATTTTCCTTTTGTAATGGAAGAATACAAGGGAGTGACTCAACCAAAACGCACGTATGCTGGAAGTAAATACTTGGGGGGATTTTCAGATCACCTGCCTGTTTCCATTCAAATTAAGATGAAATAAATCGAACCGTAAAGCAAACCAATTGTTTTCTTTTTCGTAAGGGATTCGTTACCTTTGTTTGACTGCGAAAATTATTTCAATTGACTACTACTAAACGATTTCGATTCGGCTTCCTCTCTTTGATCCTTTTTTTGTCCTCCGCCATAACAGCGCAGATTGTTTCTCCATTCAGCGTTCGTTATCAGACCAACGCAAAAGGAGGAATCAAATTTGTCTCGAATGTAGTTTTAAGTTGTCCCAATTCAAACAACTGTACCACAGCGAAAAATGAAGTCCCGCCCAGTGGGAGTTTTGCGAATGGCGACTTTAACATGTCTTTCGTGGACATCGACAACGACGCTACCACGTTTATGTCGAGCAGTGACTCCATCGCCCTGCCTAATTGTTCCGAAATTTTATGGGCTGGCCTTTATTGGAGCGCTCGAATCACTGCAAATACCGCAAATTATGCGAACCGCAGTCAAGTCAAACTAAAACTTAACAACGGGGTTTATCAATCCCTTACCGCAGACCAAACCCTTGATGTACCTACAATCAATGGCGTTTCATGGTCCCACCCTAGTTATTATTGCTACAAGAATATCACGTCTTTGCTCACGCCAACAGGAACCAATACGCGATTTACTGTCGCCAATGTCGTAGCAGAAACAGGTACGAACCGTTGGGGAGGATGGTCCGTAATTATTGTTTACAAGAACGTTCTTCAATCCATGCGTAACCTTACCGTATTCGATGGATTCGCCAACATTTCCACGGGTAATTCTTTGAATATTCCAATTAATGGATTCACCACTCCTCCGTCGGGACCCGTTACTTTTGAATTGGGAGTGATTGGATTAGATGGAGACCGGGATTCACAAGGGGATCAATTGCAATTTAACGGCGCGGGTACCTTTGTAAACATTTCGGATGCCCTTCATCCTCAAACCAATTTCTTCAACAGTACTATTTCGGATAATGCGGTGTTGACTCCTTTCAGAAATCCAAGCCAAAACAACAACCTCGGTTACGATGCGGGTATTTTCTATCCGAATAATACTACTTTAAACTACATTGGAAACAACGCTACTTCAGCAACCATTCGGGTAACCACTAGCTCGGAGAATATATTGGCCAGGGCCTTTACCTCGGCAATAGACATCTACGAACCTGATTTAAGGGCTACGGTTTATGTGCAAGATCTCAACGGAGGCCAAGTGGTTCCGGGGGACATCTTGGAATATACTATGGTAGGAAAAAACATTGGTAGTGATGTGTCTTACAATACGTTCATGGTGGATAGCTTAGACGTGAGAACCACGTATGTACCCGGTTCCATTACGTATGTCAATGGTCCCTTTGTCGGTGCTAAAACGGATCTTACGGGAGACGACCAAGCCGAATACGATGCCGCAGGGCATTTTATTCGAGCTAGGGTAAACACGGGTGCCAATGCCACGGTTGGAGGTACTATGATTAATTCCCCCAACGGCTCCGACTCCGCAGTGGTTCGATTTAGGGTACAGGTGATAAACGACTGTCTACTGTTAGCCTGCGATAGCACCATTAGCAATAAGGCGTATATTTTTGGAACGGGGAATATATCAGGTAATCCCTTCACGAACAACGGCCTTTCGGATGTATATGATGCGAATGGATGTCCAACCAATATTAACAACCAGCTTACGATCTATTCAAATTGTCCGCCGCCCGAACCGAGTCATAACGACCCCGTTTGTCTCGGAGATAGCATACAGCTTTTTATTCCGTTTAGTCCTTACGCGAATTATACTTGGAATGGGCCTAACGCTTTCACCTCCAACGCATCAGCCCCAATTATTTTTCCTGCCTCTGCAAACAATTCCGGAGTTTACCAATTGAACATTACGTTCAACGGAAGTACCTGCTCGTTCTTTAACCTTTTGGATACGATAACCGTGCACCCTAACCCAACTATAAACCTTTTGAATTTATCAAACGTTTCGTGTTTCAATGCCGGAGATGGATCGATTAACGTACAAGGTAGCAGTACGCCGAACTATACTTACAGCTGGAATACGGGAGCAACAAATGCTGGAATAAATAACCTTATCCCGGGCGTTTACGACGTACAAGTGACGGATGGTAATTCTTGTCAATCCACCGCCTCCTATCAAATTACACAACCCACACTACTTATTGCTAACGCTTCTGTAACCTCGAATTATAACGGTCAACAAATTAGTTGTTTCAATGCATCCGACGGAACAGCAACGGTTGCAGCTTCGGGAGGAACCGCTCCTTACACGTATTTATGGTCGAATGGTCAAACCACAAGCAATGCTACAGGTCTTGACACGGGATTTTACTCGGTCATTGTAACAGATGCCAACGGATGCCAAGCTTTTGATACGGTATTTTTGTCGGAACCAACGCCAATTGTTTTATCCACAACGCATACTGATGTAACCTGTTTTGGAGGTTTTAATGGAAACATAAGCCTCAATGCTACAGGAGGAACGTTTCCGTATACCTTTTTATGGTCAAACAACACGAATAACCAAAACGCCATTAATCTCCCCGCAGGAATTTTTACGGTTACGGTTACCGATGTAAATGGCTGTAATCAAAGCATCAGTGACACGGTTAATCAACCCGCTCAACCGATAACTCCTTCTGAAACGCATATCGATGTAGGTTGCTACGGAGATGCTACGGGATCAATCGACTTAAGTGTGGTTGGTGGTACCCCTGGGTACAGTTATTCTTGGAACATCGGTGCGACTACTGAAGATATAGCTAATCTTCCTTTCGGTGTCTACACCGTTACCATAACGGATGCAAATAATTGTATCGGTCAGTTTTCCGTGGTTGTAAACCAGCCGGCTGCACCGCTCTCTAATTCTGCGGTAATTACACCCGTAGATTGCTTCGGAAATAGCACGGGCGCAATCAATATGGGAGTATCTGGCGGAACCCCTCCTTATAATTATACTTGGAGCAACGGCGCAACTACAGGCATCATTTCAGGACTTCCTACGGGAAATTACAGTGTCAGCGTATTGGATGCGAATGGCTGTCCCCTTTCGGGAAGTTATTTTGTTGGTCAACCCAATGCGCCATTATCTGTTACCGAAACGCACACGGATATTTTCTGTTTTGGCGCCTCAACGGGCAGTATTAACTTGTTTCCGGTTGGGGGAACCTTACCTTACAGTTTTCTTTGGTCGAATAACCAGGTTAGCCAAAATTTAAATAATATTCCTTCTGGAACATACTCCGTAGTTATTCAAGATGCGAACGGGTGTACCGATAGCATTAGTCAAACGCTGATTGATTTATCTCCCCCCATTTTTCTTTCCGAAACACACCAAGATGTATTGTGTAACGGCTTTGCTACAGGCTCCATTGACCTGACAGTATCTGGTGGTACACCTGCCTATTCGTACAGCTGGAGTACGGCTGCTAATTCGCAGGATGTTGCAGGATTAACCGCAGGAACTTATACGGTAGTAGTTACGGATGCTAATTTTTGTACGGATACCCTTTCCGTAACGATTTCACAGCCGCCAAATGCGCTTGTTATCACGGAGACCCATGTGGATCCTTCGTGTATTGGTGGAACGACTGGTAGTATAAATATTTCGGTAACTGGTGGGGTCCCGGGATACACGTACTCCTGGAATAATGGAGAAACTACTCAAGACATTGATACCTTGCTCGCAGGAACTTACACCGTAACTGTACTCGATTCGAACGGTTGCCAAATTCCGTTCTCTGTACCATTGATAGACCCCTCAAATGGTATGGCCCTCTCACATGTTTATGGTAATGTGAATTGTACAGGAGGTGCCGATGGTTTTATTGACTTAACGGTTACAGGAGGAACCCCAAATTACTATTACGCTTGGTCAAACGGTAGCGTAATGCAAGACCTGACGAACCTAAGTCCCGGTAATTATTTCGTGAATGTTACCGATGTTATTGGATGTGGTCTGTTCATGAGTCAATTGATTACCGAACCGGACTCAGCATTAACAGTAGTATCTTCCTTCAATGACATAGCTTGTTATGGAGATTCCAGTGGGTCTGTCGTCTTGAACGTTTCCGGTGGAACCGCCCCCTACACCTTTCTTTGGAACACCGGATCAACTCAACAAAACTTGTTCAATCTTCCAGTAGGAAATTATTCAGTGACCATTACGGATGCGAATGGGTGCTTGGAATATATAATTGATTCCCTTTCTCAACCAGCAGGGGCCTTAACGAGTTCCTACCTCCAAACGCATGTTACTTGTTTTGGCACTTCAACAGGAGCCATCGATTTAAGTGTAAGTGGAGGAGTTAGTCCCTATGCTTATGCATGGACAAACGGCGCCAGTACCGAAGACCTGTCTAACATTCCTTCTGGTACCTATGTGGTAACCATTACGGATGCGGTTAATTGTGTGGACACGCACACCGTATTCATAACACAACCCGCAAACGGTCTTTCCTTGGCCTTTGCCAATACCAACGTGACGTGTTTTGGCCTCAACAACGGTAGCATTAACCTTACCCCTTCCTTTGGTACCCCTCCTTACTCCTATGCATGGTCCAATGGCGCTACGACACAAGACCTC
>CAIJTF010000064.1 GCA_903823565.1 uncultured Flavobacteriales bacterium | reverse complement strand
CACCCTTGTCAATAAACTGTTTGCATCGAAATTGTTCTGAAGAAGGAGTTGACAAGCCCCATGCATTATTTTCAACACAGAAAATTACAGGCAAATCCCATACTGCAGCAACGTTTAGCGCTTCATGAAAGTCACCCTCCGAGGCTCCTCCATCGCCCGAAAAAACGAGCGTTGCGTTTTGGTTCTTTTTAAGTTTTTGCGCCAGGGCAATGCCATCAGCGATACCTAGTTGAGGTCCGAGATGGCTTATCATGCCTACGAGATGGTGTTCCCTTGATCCAAAATGAAAGGAGCGGTCTCTGCCTTTGGTAAAACCCGACATTTTACCTTGAAATTGGGCAAATAATTTTCGTAACGGAATTCCTCTTGTCGTAAAAACACCCAGGTTTCTGTGCATGGGTAAAATAAAATCATCAGACGCAAGGGCGTAGGTGCATCCTACGGAGATTCCTTCTTGTCCCCAACCAGAAAACCACTTTGTAATTTTACCTTGACGCAATAAAACCAGCATTTTCTCCTCAATTAACCGAGGCAAAATCAATGCTTTATAAATTGTAATTAGCTCTTCGTTACTGAAGTCCTTTCGATTATAATCGATATGACGTTTATTTAATTTCACTTCCACTTTTGCAAAGGTAAGAAATAAAAAAACCCACCGAAGCGGGTTTTAATGTATTGTAGAATAGGATTAATCTAAACCAAACCTTGGTCCATCATGGCATCGGCGACTTTTACAAACCCTGCTATGTTGGCCCCTTTTACGTAATCCACATTCCCGTCTGATTTCGTACCATACTTAACACATGCCTCATGAATAGAAACCATGATACCGTGTAGCTTTTGATCAACTTCTTCCGCGGACCATGAGAGTCGAAGTGAATTTTGAGACATTTCTAATCCGGAGGTAGCGACGCCACCTGCATTGGACGCTTTACCGGGAGCAAAGAGCACATTAGCAACCTGGAAGGCAGAAATTGCCTCGGGGGTGGAAGGCATGTTAGCACCTTCCGCAACGCATTTCACGCCATTGGCTACTAATTGCGCTGCTTCATCGCCGTTTAGTTCATTTTGGGTAGCGCATGGAAGGGCAATATCTGCTTTCACCTCCCATGGACGTTTTCCTGCAATAAACTGGGATTGTGGAAATTGTTTCGTGTATTCATCAATCCTTCCTCGTTTAACATTTTTCAAATCCATCACGTAGGCTAATTTCTTCGCATCAATTCCTTCTGCATCGTATATATAACCGGATGAATCGGAAAGGGTAACTACCTTCGCGCCAAGTTGAGTAGCCTTTTCACACGCGAATTGCGCGACGTTACCCGAGCCGGAGATAACAACCGTTTTCCCTTGAAATGAATCCCCTTTTGTAGCAAGCATTTCCTTCGCGAAATATACGGTTCCATAGCCCGTAGCTTCAGGGCGTATGAGAGAGCCTCCCCAATTTCTGGCTTTTCCGGTAAGTACACCGGTAAACTCATTTCGAATTCTTTTGTATTGGCCAAACATGTAGCCAATTTCACGACCTCCGACGCCAATATCGCCTGCAGGAACATCAGTATCTGCACCAATATGCCTGCATAATTCGGTCATAAAAGACTGACAGAACTTCATCACTTCATTATCTGATTTTCCTTTGGGATCGAAATCGGAACCCCCTTTACCTCCACCCATGGGTAGGGTCGTAAGTGAATTTTTAAAAATTTGTTCGAATCCTAAAAACTTAAGAATGGATAAATTAACGGAGGGGTGAAACCTAAGGCCACCTTTGTAAGGACCGATAGCAGAATTAAATTCAACGCGATATCCTCTATTCACTTGAACGTTTCCATTATCATCTAACCAAGGTACTCTGAAAATGATGGTTCGCTCAGGCTCAACAATTCGTTCAAGAATTTTAGCCGTTTTATACTTAGGATTGTCTTCGGTGAAGGGTATGATAGCTTCGGCAACTTCATGAACTGCTTGAAGAAATTCTGGTTCGTGGCCATTTTTTTGTTTGACGCTTTCCATAAAGGCATCGATTTCCATTTGATACTTAGTTGACATACGGTTTACTTTATAGTTTCGACAAATTTAATCAAGATTTTAAGGAAGGGAAGTAATATTTTTCAACACCAAATAAGTGTCATAATGACACCTTTATTCCGTCCTATTGAAATTAATATGGAGACGGAGGCAACGAAATAAATAACATAAACGTAGCATTGAAAGTTTGTGTAAAACTAAATTTATACAGATATTTGAAATCTAAACCTAGTGCTTGTTTTGAATCGATTACTACTCTTACTTTTTAGTTTCTCGCTTTGCTTTGGTCCTGTATTTTCTCAAAACAATGCAGGATGCCCTAATGCGAACTTTAGTATGGCTAATTTCTCCAATTGGGTAGGTTATACAGGAAATTATCAAAACCCTGCAGCAACAATGGGAATTGTCAATGGACGACACACCATTATAACTGCACAAGCAAATGATCCTTTCTCCTGTGGAGGATTACCCATGATCCCTCCAGGGAGTACCTCCTCGGCACGTTTGGGGAATTCCGGAACAGGCGCACAAGGTGAGCAATTACGGTATACCATGATGGTAACCCCGCAAAATTCTTTGTTCATTTACAAATATGCCTGTGTTCTTGAGGACCCAGGACATCCACCAAATGCACAGCCCGTTTTTCAGATGAGACTTCTTGACCAAGCCGGAGCTCAAATTGGAGGTAATTGCGGTCAATACACGGTTTATGCTGGGCAGCCAGGGCAGAATTTCCAAACCTGTGGGGGAGTAAAATGGTTACCATGGACGATTGTTGGTGTGAACCTCACGGCTTACCAAGGTCAAACGGTGACCATTGAATTTACCACCAAAGACTGTGATTATTCTGGACATTTTGGGTACGCATATGTAGTTGCAGACTGTATGCCCTTAATTTTAGATTTGGATTATTGTTTTGGCGCCAACACGATTAATATTTCTGGTCCGGCGGGTTTCCAGAGTTATAATTGGAGTACAGGACAAAATACCCAAACGATTTCGGTTCCTGCTGCTACGGCTCTCCCCTCCTACTCAGTAACCATGCAATCCTTTTCAAACCAAGGGAATTGTACCGTTTCACTCACAGCTCAAGCTATTCCTACGACGGTTTCCAATAATTTTACGGTAACCCAAGCTTGTCCTTGGTCACCCACCCAATTCAACAGTACGCCCACTATTTTACCAACTTCAATCAATGGCGTTCCGCTAGCGAATGGGGGTGCCGCCTCGTGGTTTTGGAATTTTGGAGATGGTTCAACGTTGACTGGAAATAATCCTGCCGTTCATCAAAATCCAACCCACACCTATGCTAACCCAGGTACTTACACGGTGACTCACATCGTTTACACACAAGCCGGTTGCAGTGATACGATTTCTCAAACCATCAATGTATTACCTCCACCGGTTATCAACTTTAGTTTTAATAATTCTTGTGTCTTCGACACCGTTAATACCGTTAATCAAACCCAAGATCCTAGTCTTGCTCAAGTAACGTATCAGTGGCTGTGGGGAGATGGAAGTGCCAATACTACAACGTTGAATGCCTTCCATATCTATCAAACCCCAGGATCTTTTTCGTTGGGACTTGCAGCGACGAATGTTGGCGGTTGTACCGACACATTATACCAAACCGTGACCATACACCCATTGCCTCCTGTATTTGCTGGAAATGACACGACCATTTGCCCTGGATTTACCATTCCACTAAATGCTTCTGGCGCGGTTACGTACCAGTGGGAAACGGGCACAAATAATGGTTCAAATTACACGCCCCAGCAAAGCGAAATGCTTACGGTAATTGGTACCGATGGAAATGGATGTATAAATTCGGACTCCTTGTATGTGACTCTCTACCCTGCGGCCGTTGTAGATGCTGGTCCTGATATTAGTGTTTGCTTCGGAAGTACCGTCACGATAAACGGATCAGGCGTTGTAAATTACTCATGGGATAACGGCCTTGTGGACGGTCAACCTTTCACTCCTCCTGTTGGGGTAGTAACTTACACGGTAACAGGAACAGATGGAAACGGGTGTATTGATTCTGACAATATGCTTCTCACCGTTTGGGCAAATCCTGTAGTAAACGCTGGGGTCGACCAATCCATTTGCGAAGGTGATTCCACCTTAGTAAACGCTTCGGGAGCTAGTACTTATGTTTGGAACAATGGCATCAACAACAACGATTATTTTACCCCACTTTCCAACAATACGTACACGGTAGTTGGTACCGATAACAATGGTTGTGTTGGGACAGACGACATGAATATTACCATTGAGTTAGCGGCTTATCCCTCTTTCAATGCACCAGTTACAGCCGATTGTACTCCCTTTAGTTTTACCTTAAACAACACCTCAACGGGAACCCCTTTTGTGGACGCTGTATGGACCTTTGGGAATGGAGCTAGCGCCAACGCACCTGGTCCAATAAATTACACCTACAATGCTCCCGGATGCTATGATATTGGACTTACCCTAACCACCGCTTTAGGGTGTGAATGGGATACCATTGTACCTGATTACTTGTGCAGTTATATGTTACCTATTGCAGACTTCGAGCCTAGTCCTATGAACATAACGGACTTGGAAAACACGAGTACAATGATTAATCAGAGTGCCGGTGGAAGTTATTATTTTTGGGATTTCGGTGATGGAACTACCGAAACCGTTTTCGAACCGGTTCATTTTTTCCCCAACACCACGACAGCAAATTACCTTATAACCTTAGTGGTTTACACGGATAATGGTTGCACGGATACCACAAATAGAGTGGTTACCTTAACGGAAACGCAATTGCTCTATGTCCCCAATACTTTTACGCCCGATGGAAATGAATACAATCAGACCTGGTATCCCGTCATTACCGCTGATTTCGATCCATACGAGTACAGTTGTTTTATTTATGACCGATGGGGAGAATTAATATGGGAAAACCATAACCACTTGGTTGGTTGGGATGGAAAACGATTAAACGGGACTAATATACAAGAGGGAGTATACACCTGGAAAATCACCATAAAGTCTCCATACCGAGATGAGCGCAAGGCCTTTACAGGACATGTAACGCTCTTAAGATAATAAGAGATATCTTTTTCTTAATTTTTTATTAACTTTGAGAAGAAAAGTTGGCAACCTAAAAGGAATAAAAATCGTTTAGGCGTAGACCTTAATTTTCCAAATTATGTTAAGAATTTACGTACTGTTTTCTATTATTGTTATCTCTCTTATCTCAAAATACAATGCGCAGGTTACCTTGTGTTTGGGTCAGGACACTTCTGTTTGTCCAGGTCAATCCGTAACCATCAATAATTGTAATCAAGGGGGAGGTGCAAATAACGTCGCTGGTGTTTATCTTAATCAGCCCTCACAAGTCAATTTATCCGATGACCAATGGTCGGGGGTAGTTAACATTGGCTTTCCATTTAACTTTTACGGCCAAAACTATACGCAGTGTGTTATTGGTTCGAATGGCTTAGTTTCTTTTAATTTAACCAATGCGAACGGTTACTGCCCTTGGTCGTTGGGAGGTGTTCCCCCATTACCAAATGCCGTCTTAACCTCAGCTAGAAATTCCATCATGTTAACCTATCAGGACATCAATCCTTCATTGGGTGGACAAATTCAATATCAAACTATCGGACAAGCGCCTAACCGGCGATTTGTCGTTTTATACAAGAACATTATGATGTTTAGTTGTACTCAACAATGCAACTACATGGCCATCATCATGTACGAAACGACCAATGTTTTTGAACTTCACATTGGGAATAAGCCCATCTGCCAGGGTTGGAATGGCGGATTAGCCATTCAAGGCTCAGAGAATAATCCAATGACCGTGGCGCACATTACTCCGGGAAGAAACAATACGGTTTGGGGTGCAAACCAAGATGGTCGACGTTTTACTCCAACGGCTCCAAACAATACGGCACAATATACCATGGCACAGATTCCTTATGTTTTGGTGTCGAGTCCTGGAACCAATTTCATTTGGGTTAATACCTTGGGACAGACCTTCCCTTACAACAATGGCGTTTTGGTGGTGAACAATGTACCCTCACCGGGCCCTACAGGATACTTCTTGTCCGGATCGGCCTGCAACACCAGCATTGGTTCGATTACTAACGACACGACTTGGCTTTCCATAGGAGGTGCCGCAGTCAACGTAAGTGTTACCAATGATGTATGTTCGCAGAGTATCGGTGCCGTTACGGCTAACCCGTCTGCAGGCACACCACCTTTTACGTATACATGGACTCCGAACATCGGAAACACCCAAACGGTTAATAACCTTCCAGCGGGAACCTACACGGTAAGTGTGCAGGATGCCAGTGGATGTCCAGCAACGGGAACGGGGGTTGTTGGTGATACTCCGGCACAATATTCTGGGACTACCACACAAGTATCCTGTCCGGGAGGAAATGATGGTACTGCAACGGCATTTATTACCCCGTTAGCTGCCGGGGTAACCTACTTATGGAGTAATGGCCAAACCACACAAACTGCGACAGGATTGAGCGCTGGAACGTATACTTGCAATGTCTCAACTCCATCAGGTTGCAACGGCGTAGTGACGGTCAATGTTACCGAAATCCCAGGAATGGTCTTGTCATTGACCAATGTAGTGGATGCGACTTGTAACAGCATCAATAACGGTACCGCCACAGCTGTTGTGATCCAAGGAACTCCGGGTTACACCTATCAATGGACAGGTTCTGCATCGGTCTCTAACATCGCTATAGACCTTGGCGCAGGTACACATACATTAACAGTAACCGATGCCAACGGATGTATTGTTGATACAACCTTTGTTATTAATGAACCTCCCCCATTATCCATTGCCTTCCTAACCCAGGATACGATGATTTGTCCTGAAGCTACTATTACCTTAACGGCACAAGGAGCTGGAGGATCGAGCCCCTACATCTTTAATTGGGTAGACAATAACGGTAATGCTTTTGGTCCATCCAGTTCGATTACGGTTGATCCGGCAGGTAGCCCAACCCAATATTGCGTGACCTTATCTGAGCAATGTGGTTCGCCAGCAACCCAAGATTGCCTCAATATTACCTTCCCCACATCTATTATTCCTAGTTGCGCGCCCAACTATCCTATTTTGTGTATGCCTGGAAACTTTACTTTTTCCAACACTTCCTCCAACGTAAATGAGGTAGCAAGTACGGTGTACAGTTTTTCAAACGGGGACTCATTTACTGTTCCTGGGGCCCAGAATTTTTCAAATACCTTTCCGAATCCTGGGTTTTATAGTGTTAATATGACAACAACCTCCATATATGGTTGTGTTTATTCTGGTTCGGTTCAGGACATCGTAGAAGTAACCCCTTTACCTACCGCAGATTTTGTACTATCTCGCAACCCAGTTACTTGGTTTGAGACTACGGTTCAGGCGAATGATAATTCTCAAGGGAACATTGTGAATTGGCAATGGACCAGTCCTGGATCCGAGAGCATTACTAGCAATGGTATGAATGCGATGTTCACCTATCCACAGGGTGTGGTAGGAACGTATTTAATTAACCTAACGGTCACTACCGCTCAGGGGTGTTCCGACTCAATTTCATTACCTCTTGAAATTATCCCTGACATTGTTTTCTACGTACCAAATACGTTTACTCCAGATAATGACGAGCACAATCAAACGTGGAAATTTTATGTAGAAGGAATAGATGAGATGGGCTTTCACTTGACGGTTTATAACCGTTGGGGAGAAACCATCTGGGAGACTTACGATACAAAAGGGGAATGGGATGGCCAATATGGCGGACAAATCGTTCCTCCAGGAATTTATACATGGTCAGCTTGGTATCGTGAACGAGAAAACGACGGCAAAAAAATACGTCAAGGATTTATCCAAGTTTTAAGATAAAACTATGAAAAATTGTAGCTTAATTATTGTTATTATATCCGTTTGTCTATCCTGTGGAGTTGTAGATTTATCCGGATTACCAATTCCTAATACTAATCCAACCAATAATACACCGAGTTTAAGCAACGATGAGGTAATCAAAGGACTGAAAGAGGCCTTAACGGTTGGAATTCAAAATTCTGTAAATGTCACCGGAGTAACCGATGGCTTTTTAAAAAACGGAGAAATTAGGCTTCCATTTCCACCTGATGCCCTAAAGGTCAAGGAAAAGGCTTTAAGTTTAGGAATGCAGGGACAGGTTGACAAGTTTGAAACGACTCTGAATCGTGCTGCTGAGGAAGCAGTTAAGGAAGCACTACCCATATTTAAGGACGCTATTTTAAACATGAGCATCCAGGACGGTTTTGGCATATTAAAGGGTGGAGACGGGGCAGCGACTCGTTTTTTAAAAGAGAAAACAACCGCTGGACTTACGAGTGCCTTCCTTCCTAAAGTAAAAAATGCTACCAGTAAAGTACAGTTAACGTCATACTGGAATCCAATTATCACGAAATATAATACCGTTACAGCTCTTACAGGAGGAGAAAAAATCAATCCCGACTTGGATGCCTACGTTACCCAATTGGCGATTGAAGGATTATTCAAAATGGTAGAAAAAGAGGAGAATAAAATTCGTAAAGATCCGGGTGCTCGGGTTACTGATCTGCTGAGAAAAGTATTTAGTTCTATATAAATCATTGAGATTGAAAGTTTTTCCGCCCACTGAATTGGCGCTTACTTCAGACAACCGTGTTTATCATTTGGGGTTGTCTGCTGACCAAATTGCGGAAACCATCTTATTAGTAGGTGATCAAGATCGGGTATCTCTTATATCGAAACAGTTCGATACTATCGAACATCAAAGCCAGCATCGTGAATTTGTATGCCATACGGGCACCTACCGAGGTAAGCGGGTAACGGCTTTGTCAACGGGTATAGGAACGGACAACATTGATATCACCGTAAATGAACTAGATGCCTTGGTCAATATTGATTTAGAGACAAGGACCGAACGGGAAATCAAAAAATCACTCCAATTAATACGCATTGGTACTTGTGGAATTTTACAACCACAAATTCCAATTCACAGTTATATTGTAACTACGCATGCTTTCGGATTGGATAATGTTGCTCATTTCTATGATTTAGCCTTTAGTGAGGAGGAATCTGAAATGTGTCGAAGAATCGCTAAATTTTTAGGATTACCCGAGAGCATTAATCCTTATTTTGTATCGTCAGACTTAGCGTTGACCTATCAATTTACCGAAGATTTTTGTTTTCCTGGTATAACCATAACCAGCTCGGGATTTTATGGGCCACAAGGACGACAATTACGTCTTAATAGTTTAATTGGCGATATTCAAATGAGGGCACAACACTTCTCTGAAAATCAACTAAGGTTGCTAAATTTTGAAATGGAAAGTTCAGCTTTATTTGCTTTGGGGAAAAACCTAGGGCATCGTTGTACGACCATTTGCCTTGGAATTGCGAATCGTCCGACTACCACCTTCTCGAAAAGCTACACCGGAGAGATGGAGAAATTAATCGGTTTTGTTTTGGATCGAGTTTAAAATCCTTTTCGTTCTTTATCCAATTGAAGGTGTAAATTAATTCCCCTCAATTCATTACCCTTGGCGATTATTTTACCATCACCATTAATTAAAAACGCGGTAGGAATCGATGTGACGTTGTAAAGATTAGAGATTTTTTGGTTTGTATCTAAGGTATGTAAAGGCCATACCATTTTATCTGAGGCAATTGTTTCTTTCCAAGCTTTAGGGTCTTGGTCTAAGGATACGCTTAAAATGACAAAGCTTTTCCCGGATTTAAAGGCTTCGTTTTTATATTTATGGTATACCTCTACCACATTCGGCATTTCTTTTCGACAAGGACCACACCAAGAAGCCCAAAAATCTAAAAGTACCACCTTACCTTTAAGGTCCGAAAGTTTCATTTTTTTCCCTTTCGGGGTACTAAACGTAAAATCTGGAGCGGTCTGTAAGGCGTCGGGATTGGGTGTAGTCAGACCTAAACCAACTAGGCACAGCAAAAGCAAAAAAGAAATCCTAAACCGTCGAATCATTTAGCCAATTCTTCGAATATCTGCACCAATATTATTTAACCGAATTTCAATGTCTTGGTAACCTCTATCGATTTGGTCAATGTTATGAATAACACTTTTCCCCTTTGCTGAAAGCGCGGCAATGAGCAACGACACCCCTGCCCTGATATCGGGAGAAGTCATCGAAATACCTTTCAATTGATACTCTCGGTTTAAGCCAATAACTGTTGCGCGGTGTGGATCGCACAATATAATTTGAGCTCCCATATCGATTAATTTGTCTACGAAAAACAGACGGGATTCAAACATCTTTTGATGAATAAGCACGGATCCTTTTGCTTGGGTTGCGACGACAAGAATTATGGAAAGTAGATCAGGAGTAAAACCTGGCCAAGGTGCATCATAAATCGTGAGAATTGACCCATCAATAAAGGTATCTATTTCGTATTTTTCTTGAGCCGGAATAAAAATATCATCTCCTCTGCGTTCTAATTTAATTCCTAGTCGTCTGAAAACATTAGGAATTATCCCTAGATTTTCCCAACTGACGTCCTTAATGGTAATTTCCGATTGGGTCATGGCTGCCAATCCGATAAAACTACCTATTTCAATCATGTCTGGAAGAATTCTGTGAAAACAACCTTTTAATTCTTTGACCCCATGAATATGTAATAAATTCGATCCGATTCCCTCGATCTTGGCCCCCATGGAATTCAGCATTTTACACAACTGTTGAACATAGGGCTCACATGCTGCATTGTAAAAGGTTGTCTTTCCTTCCGAAAGTACAGCTGCCATAAGAATGTTTGCCGTTCCAGTAACCGAAGCTTCGTCTAAATGAATGTACGTTCCTTTTAATTTTTTAGCCTCGATGGAATAGAAATGTTCGCCTGCGTCGTAATTAAACTTAGCTCCTAATAAGGTGAACCCTTCGAAATGCGTATCGAGTCTTCGACGGCCAATCTTGTCTCCACCTGGCTTGGGTATAAATCCTTTTCCAAAACGTGCCAAAAGGGGACCTACAATCATTATTGACCCTCTCAAGGCAGAGGCCCTTTTCTTAAAATCTTCTGTCTCAAGGTAGGCTAAATCAATGTCTTTCGCTTGGAAGATATAGGTACCTTTCTCTACTTTTTCCACTTTAACGCCCATGGTCTGAAGCAAGTTGATCAACTTGTTAACATCGATGATGTCTGGGACATTGGATATCGTAACTTTTTCTGCGGTGAGTAAGGGAGCGCACAACACTTGAAGCGCTTCGTTTTTTGCTCCTTGAGGATATAAATCTCCTTTGAGTGGTTTACCACCATGTATTTCAAACGATGCCATTACTTTTTAAATTTTTTCTTTTGCTTTTGTTTGAAGTTTTTATTGAACTTCTTGTTGTTATTGGACCCCATACCCATAGAACGTAACAAAACGTTGGTGTTCATTAATTCATCTGGGTTATCGAGGACCAGTTCCCCTTTGGACAACTCCTTCATTTGGTCTGCGATTACATGATTTTCCACGGTATCGTTATTGTGGGAAAGGAATTGCTTCTTCATGAAGTTGGCCATGGTGATTTTTAAGTACTCTTTTTCCTCTTTTTTATCCACTTCAATTGCCGTCTCCAAAATCTGTTGAGTATACTTTCCATAGTGACCGTAACGAATTTTACTTTTAGGATAGGCCATTAGCTTAGGCTTTTCCTGAAGCGACTCTGCTTTTGGTATTTCATAAGGCGAATCTACTTCTAACTTAAAATCCGACATCACAAAGAGGTGTGTCCAAAGTTTATGACGGAAATCATCAACATCGCGGAGGTGAGGGTTCAACTGTCCCATCACTTCGATAATAGCTTGAGCGGCACGATTCCGTTCTTTGCGGTCTGTGATTTCCATTGCATGGGCAATCATGTTTTGTACGTTTCTGCCGTACTCGGGCAAAATCAATTTACCTCTCGTGGTATTATATTCCATTTAATCTTCTATTTTTTTTGCCAGTGCGTTCATGTAAATATCGCGTGCTTCATCGATAAAACCAAACGGTTTCAGGTCAATTTGAATTTTTCCTTTTGTAACGTGGCCCAAGAGGATAATGCTTGTATTAATGCTTTGTCGGTAGTCGTTGAATGCATCTCTTTGGTCTTCAGGTAGGGTAACAATTATTCGACCCTGTCCTTCACCGAAGAGAAAAGCATCGGCACGAACGTCCATATCGGTTTCGATGTCGAAGCCCAATCCTCTAGGTAAGCCCATCTCTACAAGGGCCGTATATACGCCACCGTCTGAAACGTCGTGGGCCGCATTGATCATTTTATTTTCAATTAAATAACGGACCGTTTGGTGGGTATCAAATTCACGATCCAAATCAAAGTATGGGGCAGGGGATTGTTTTATGCCGAGAATGGTGCTTAAGTATTCGGAACATGCGATGTCGTCGTTATAGTCTCCCACCAAATAAATCAAATCACCCTTCTCTTTAAAGTCTAAGGTCATTTTATTATCCTTGTTCTCAAGTAGCCCGATCATGCCAATGGTAGGTGTTGGAAATACAGGAATCTCTTTGCCACCCGTTACGCTTTGGTTGTAAAAGGAAACATTACCTCCCGTTACCGGAGTTGCAAACTTTAGGCATGCCTTACTCATTCCCTTAATGGCCCCGACAAATTGCCAGTAACTTTCGGGATTATGTGGGTTTCCAAAATTCAAGCAATTGGTTATGGCTGAAGGAATTCCGCCTGAAACGGTAATATTTCTTGCCGCTTCGGTAACAGCAATCATGGCACCGACCTCGGGATTTGCGTTAACATATCTTGAGTTGCAGTCCACCGTCATTGCGAGGGCTTTATTGGTGCCTTTAATGGAAACAATTGCCGCATCCGATGGAGAATTCGTTGACATGTTTACGGTACCGACCATGGAATCGTATTGCTCATATATCCATCTTTTGGAAGCTATATTGGGCAATGAGAGAAGTTTATCGGCCAATTCTTTCAAATTCCCTGGAACGGGAATGGCGGATGGATCAAACTTTTGTGCTTCAGAAAAATAGGCTGGCTCTTTATAATCGCGTTTGTATTGCGGGGCTCCACCGCCTAAAACTAGGGACTCTGCAGGCACATCACCAACGAGGGTGCCGTTCATGAAATACCGTATTCTTTTCGTATCGGTAACGAATCCAATTTCTTCGGCGTGTAAATCCCATTTATCGAAAATTGCTTTTACAATGGCTTCCTTTCCTTTTTGAACCACCACAAGCATTCGTTCTTGAGATTCAGAAAGTAAAATTTCGTATGGAAGCATGTTTTCTTGTCGGGTGGGTACTTTATCCAGATAAATTTCCATCCCTACCCCACCTGCAGCAGACATTTCTGTGGTTGAACAGGTAATTCCAGCGGCCCCCATATCTTGCATTCCAACAATTGCATCGGTTTGAGCGAGCTCCATGGTTGCTTCTAGCAATAATTTTTCCATGAAGGGATCGCCAACTTGAACAGAGGGCAAGTCATTCGCGGAGTCTTCGGTTATATCTTTGGATGCAAAAGCAGCTCCTGCGATACCATCTTTTCCCGTGGCTGAACCGACAATAAAAACGGGATTTCCTGGTCCTTTTGCGGTGGCTGAAATAATTTTCTTGGTGTCAATAATTCCTGCTGAAAAAGCATTTACCAGTGGATTGGTATTAAACGAATCGTCAAAAAATACCTCCCCTCCAACGATTGGAATACCGAAGGCATTACCATAATCACCTATGCCTTTCACCACTCCCTTTACGAGCCATTTCGTTTTCGGTAAATCTAGGTTTCCGAAACGTAAAGAATTTAACTGTGCGATAGGCCGTGCCCCCATGGTAAAGATGTCCCTATTAATACCACCAACCCCTGTTGCGGCACCTTGATAAGGTTCTAGGGCACTGGGGTGGTTGTGGGATTCAATTTTAAAAACACAGCCAAGACCTTCTCCAATATCCACGAGTCCAGCGTTTTCTTCTCCCGCTTTAACCAACATATGAGGACCATCTTTCGGCAACGTTTTCAGCCAAAGTATGGAGTTTTTGTATGAGCAATGCTCTGACCACATTACGGAATAAACAGCGGTCTCGGTAAAATTAGGCGTTCGCCCTAAAACGTTTTTAATTAATTCAAATTCATCTGCCGTCAATCCTAAATCAATCGCTTGTTCTAAGGTTGCTTCGATTTGCTCGTTTAATTCCATACTTTCCTTTGGGCAAAGGTAATCAATATCTTAAGACCATGAAGGTCAAATTCGAACAAAAGAAAGCAATAAAACGGCTTTTATGGGGATATTAAAGTGGAGTTTAATGGCCGCAATGAACCACATAGGTACCGGTGGAATCGGTATACCCGTTGGCCTCAAGGTTTTCCATTTCATCGCCACACTTTTCACCTATTTCAATTTCTGCGCCTGCTTTGTCGTAATGACAATCGGCACATTTGTTTTTGTTGCACGAGGAGGTTGACAGGAGGATACCAATGGGAAAAAGTAAAGCGAAAGAAATTGATTTCATTGTTATTTATTTAAAGGATTAGAAAAATCATATTTTAAACTGACATAAACATTCCGCCCTGGAAAGGGCATTTGAATGTTCTTTAATCTGGAAAGATGATCAATATACCAGGTATTAAGAAGGTTACGAACACCGATGTTTACCATAAACTCCTTTTTTTGACTGAATGCAATTGCCATGCTAGCATCCAAAACGTGGTATGCCTTGGAGGGGGATTCAAGATAGGCAACTTGGTTTTGAGGCCCCAATAGGGTTGATGAGAGGTTTATATCTTTCAAACAAACCTTCTTTCCGAACATGCACTCATATCTAAGGTTATTCAGCATTCGGGGCTGAGGAATCATCGAAATAGAACTGTCTCCTGAGGTAATGCAGTGGATGTAGGAGAGCGAAATTTCCCAATGTAGTTTATGGGCAAAATGAGGATGGTAATGAAAAGATACATCAAGTCCATTAAACCATACAAGTTTATTCTGACTGTACTTAAAAACCGGTATGCCGTCCATGATGGAATCTATGGGTTGGAGATAGATGAAGTTGGCCACCCGGTTGCTAAAAGGATTGATAGTAATGGTGCTGTGTTCAGAATTTTTTTCTAGGGTTAAATCAAGTTGCGTTGCCCTTTCTGACTTCAATTGAAGGTTCCCGATTTCGTAGCGCAGTGCCCCATGGTGATAACCATTGGAAAATAATTCGGTGAGGTGAGGCGCCCTAAATCCGGTTGAAAGGCTCGATCTAACGATTAAATTAGACCAATTCCTTACCCATCCAATGCTCCCATTAAGCCCTTGATAGTTAAGAGGATTGAACAGGATGAGTTGAGGAACATCCAAATTCCGTAGCATTCGAATGTCGTAACGCAATCCGGCTTGTATGGACCAAGCTTGTTTTTCGAAAAGGAGTGTGGAATAAGCCCCAGCATCTATGGTAGTTGCTCCAGGGATCAAGGTATCGGAAGCATTTAAACCATTCCTATTGATTTGCACCATGCCTTGAAATCCAGAAGTAAGGCTCAACTGGCTTGAAGGTTTAAAAACCCATTTTACCTGTGTCAATTGATTTGTAAGCTGCATGTTTAAGGATGGTTTGGTAATTTTTTCGTCGTATTCCACCAACTTGTTCGCGGTAGATCCTAAATGCAACTGCACATTGGATTTGTCTCCATACCAATTTACAGTAAAGTGAAACAATTGATTGCGAAAAAACTGTGCAGGAAGCATGTATTTTCTACCCTGTTCGGAAACTTGAAAGGTTTCGGGTGTTGCCAGGCTATCGTGGGTATGTCCGGGGATACCCGTCACGGAATGGCTTAGGGTGTACCGAAATTGCAGGAGTGAATTCTTGGCGTTGTAGGACATGCTGAGCTTGGCACCAAGATCATTAAACCTAGAATTTTGTGCAAATTTTCGAGATGGGAGTTGAAAGTCAGCGTGGGTTCCATAGGTTAAGGCCGTCAACCATCGAAATTTCTTATAGGATTCTTTATAAATAAATTGACCTCTACCTCCCATGGTGTTGTGGAAGAGGCTCGATTGAAAGGACACCTCTCTCGTATTGTATTTCGCGTAAGGGGCATCTAACAAGTATACGACTCCGCCTAGTGCATCTGCACCGTAAAGCAAACTTGCTGGGCCCTTAATTACTTCTACAGAAGAAATACCCAATTCCGTTAATCCAACACCATGATCTCCACCCCATTGCTGTCCTTCTAGCCGAAGGCCATTAAGCAAGGTTACAACGCGCATGCCTTGCATGCCCCGAACAACCGGTTTTGCCACACCATTACCCAAGGAAGCACTAAAAACTCCAGGAATTCTACCCAATAATTCACCGAGATTAACGGCCGAAATCACATTCAACTCTGCCATTTTTCTAACCTCAACATGAAATGGATTTTTATTCCGCTGCGAAAGGTTCCCCGTGGAGATGGTAATTTCATGTACATCAAGATGCATAGGGGAAAGTGAAACATGCAGGCTATCTTTCGGCGCACATTCCATTAAGGAGGATTTATACCCTGGCGCATAACATTTTAAAGTAATCTTTTTTAGAGTAATGGCAGGAAGCTCCAAATGTTTTTGTTGATGGATTGAAAACCATTGATCCGTCTCAACAATAAAAACCGTGGCGTTAACAATAGGATCTTTCGTTAAGGAATCGCTTAAGTAAATCCTCACCGATTGAGCATTCATAAACGATGCATAAAAAAAAGAAAATAGTACGATTGCAATCCTCATCATAAATTCAACTGCAACTTAGTTGCGTTTTGCAAATATAAAATTTTAATTGCAATTTTGTTGCATTAATAAAGAAAAAATGACCATCCCTCGAAATACAAGAGCGAAAGAACGAATTTTGGAAATTATTCTTGCCTCTGACCGTGCGCTTAGTCAATCCGATGTATTTGGACAGGTGGACGGTTTGTGCGACAGGGTCACCGTATATCGGGTATTGGATCGCCTAGTTAGCGAAAAGAAGATTCATAAAATTGTAAACGTCGACGGCATCATTAATTATGCAGGCTGTTCGTCGTGCGATACGGCAAATCTTCACCAGCATGACCATTTGCATTTTAGTTGTGTGCGGTGTAAAAAATTGTCTTGTTTAGAAAACCACCACGTAAACGTCACCTTGCCTTTGGGTTATGCGGTGCAGGAACTGTTTCTCACCATTTCTGGAATTTGTCCATCTTGTGGGTAAATAAATTTTTTCGGTTCGAGGCCCAAACAAGGTCGGCTGACATGATACGGCGTTAAGCTATTTTCTTTAATTTTGTGGCTAAATAAAAGGATATGAATTACGACCTTATTGTTATCGGAAGTGGACCTGGGGGATATGTAACCGCCATTAGAGCCTCACAACTAGGAATGAAAACAGCCATTATTGAGCGCGAATCCTTGGGGGGTATTTGCTTGAACTGGGGGTGTATTCCCACGAAAGCCTTATTGAAAAGTGCCCAAGTATTTGAATACTTACAGCACGCTTCGGATTATGGAATAAACGTAAAAGAGGCTACAGCTGATTTTGATGCTGTTATAAAACGCTCACGGGACGTTGCCAATGGAATGAGCAATGGCATTCAGTTTTTAATGAAAAAAAACAAAATTGATGTCATAAAAGGAAATGCAAAAGTAATCCCTGGTAAAAAGGTTCAAGTAACGGATGATTCAGGGAGTACCACCGTTTATTCCGCCGATAAAGGACTTATTATAGCTACAGGTGCTCGGTCAAGAGAATTGCCAAACCTCCCGCAAGATGGAACGAAAATCATTGGGTACCGCCAGGCCATGACGCTTGCTACGCAGCCTAAAAAATTGGTCGTAGTGGGTTCGGGAGCCATTGGTGTGGAATTCGCCTATTTTTACAACGCGATGGGAACAGAAGTTACGATTGTAGAATACATGCCCAATATTGTACCGGTTGAGGACGAAGATGTTTCGAAGCAATTGGAAAAGTCTTTTAAAAAGTCGGGAATAAAAATTATGACTGAAGCCTCCGTGGAAGGGGTAGATACAAAAGGTAAAGGATGTGTTGTAACCATCAAAACGGCTAAAGGAGAGGAGAAAATCGAGTGCGATGTGGTCCTTTCAGCGGTGGGTATTCAAGCCAATATTGAAGGATTAGGATTAGAGGACGTGGGCATTATACAGGATAAAGGCAAAATCCCTGTCAACGAATTTTACCAAACCAACATTCCTGGTTATTTTGCAATTGGTGACATTGTTCCTGGTCCGGCCCTAGCGCATGTCGCTTCGGCGGAAGGAATTATTTGTGTTGAACACCTTGCTGGCCATCATCCTGAACCCTTAAATTACGGCAACATTCCCGGATGTACCTATTGTTCACCCGAGGTGGCCTCTGTAGGTATGACAGAAAAATCAGCAAAAGAGGCTGGTCTTGATGTAAAAGTTGGAAAATTTCCTTTTTCAGCCTCAGGAAAAGCAAGTGCGGCAGGAGCCAAAGATGGATTCGTCAAGCTTATTTTTGATGCTAAATATGGCGAACTGTTGGGCGCACACATGATTGGAGCAAATGTGACGGAAATGATTGCTGAGATCGTAGCCATTAGAAAGTTAGAAACCACGGGTATGGACCTTATAAAAACCGTTCATCCGCATCCTACGATGTCAGAGGCGGTAATGGAAGCGGCTGCGGCTGCCTACGGTGAGGTCATTCACTTATAATGGTATACCTTCGAATCACCCTAGGTATCCTTTTAGGATTGCTATCGGGAGGAATGGTCAATGGAAGTTTCATTCATCTCGGTTCAAAGGTATTTCCGTATCCTTCGAATTTCTCGATGGACGTATTTTATACCCTTCCTCTGAAGTATTATTTATTTCCTTTTCTTGCGCATGCCTTAGGTACCTTAAGCGGATGCTTGGTGTATTTGCGGATTTCCGCAAAACAAGCCATCTGGCCAGTTTACGTAATTGGAACCTCGTTTTTTGGTGGAGGCGTGCTCGTCGGTACGATGATCAATGCCCCGCTTTGGTTTGATTGTGTTGATTTGATATTGGCCTATTTCCCAATGGCTTGGTTGTCTACGCGTTCGAAACTAGCTAAAACGTCACCTTTATAGGTTGTAAATTCATTCGAAACTGACAAATCGTCATTTTTATCCTTTCCTTTTTAACCGAAATGTCACGTTTTGGCTCCTACTCGCTAACGGCACTAATATTGAAAAGCACAAGGCGCTTTAAAAATTTAAAACATGGGAAAAATAATAGGAATTGACTTAGGTACCACCAACTCGTGTGTATCGGTCATGGAAGGAAATGAACCGGTAGTAATTAATAATTCAGAAGGAAAGCGAACTACGCCATCGGTTGTAGCTTTTGTCGAAGGGGGAGAACGAAAAGTAGGAGATCCTGCAAAGCGTCAGGCAATCACCAATCCACAAAAGACCATATACTCTATCAAGCGTTTTATGGGAAGTTCTTATGATGACTCGGCTGCCGAAACGAAAAGGGTTCCCTACGAGGTCGTTAAAGGTGAAAACAATACGCCACGGGTTAAAATTGATGACCGTTTATATTCTCCGCAGGAAATTTCAGCCATCATTTTACAAAAAATGAAAAAAACGGCGGAAGACTATCTCGGTACAGAAGTTACTGAAGCGGTAGTAACCGTACCGGCTTATTTTAACGATGCCCAGCGTCAAGCGACAAAGGAAGCGGGAGAAATTGCCGGACTAACCATTAAACGTATTATAAACGAACCTACGGCCGCTGCATTAGCGTATGGCCTTGACAAAAAAGGGATAGATCAAAAAATCGTGGTCTTTGATTTTGGTGGCGGAACGCATGATGTATCTGTATTAGAACTTGGAGATGGCGTCTTTGAGGTGTTATCCACGGACGGAGATACGCACTTAGGGGGGGACGACGTAGACAATGCCATCATCAATTGGCTGGCAGAGGAGTTCAAGAGCGAAGAGGGAATTGATTTACGAGAGGACCCTATGGCATTGCAGCGGTTGAAAGAAGCGGCTGAGAAAGCCAAGATTGAATTATCATCAACGACATCCAGCGAAATTAACCTGCCTTATATCATGCCGGTAAATGGAATTCCAAAACACTTGGTAAGAACTTTACAGCGCGCAAAATTTGAGCAATTGATTTCTGAAATCGTTGAACGGACCATTGCTCCTTGTCGGTCTGCCTTAAAAAATGCAGGTCTTTCACCCAAAGACATCAATGAAGTGATTTTAGTTGGTGGTTCTACACGAATTCCGATTATTCAAGATGCAGTAGAGAAATTCTTTGGAAAGGCACCATCCAAGGGTGTAAATCCGGATGAAGTTGTTGCTGTTGGAGCAGCTATTCAGGGTGGAGTACTTACGGGTGAGGTAAAAGATGTACTCTTATTGGATGTTATTCCATTATCCTTAGGAATCGAAACGATGGGAGGAGTTTTCACTAAGTTAATCGATGCGAACACCACGATTCCTACGAAGAAATCGGAAGTATTTTCTACGGCCGCGGACAGTCAGCCTGCTGTTGACATTCACGTGCTTCAAGGGGAGCGTTCCATGGCGGCGGACAACAAAACGCTTGGAAGGTTCCAATTGGCCGATATTCCTCCTGCACCAAGGGGAGTTCCGCAGATCGAAGTAACCTTTGACATTGATGCCAATGGTATCATGAATATATCAGCTAAAGATAAAGGAACCGGTAAGGAGCAATCCATCAAGATTGAATCTAAGTCAGGATTAAGCGATGCTGAAATTGAACGAATGAAAGCGGAAGCACAAGCCAATGCTGCTGAAGATCAAAAGAAGCGCGAAGAAGTAGACTTGATCAACAAGGCAGACTCTACCATTTTTCAAACGGAGCGACAATTGAAAGAATACGGTGACAAGATTCCGGCTGATAAAAAACAGCCCATTGAGGATGCGCTTAACGAACTGAAAAAAGAATTCGAAGCAAAGAACATCCAGAATTTAGAGCCTGCTATTGAAAAACTAAACCAAGTATTTCAAGCGGCATCGCAAGACATGTATAATGCTGCGAATGCTCAAGGTGGAGAATCAAATCCTCAAGGTTCAGCCGATACTGGAGCCAACGCTCAAGACGAAGTAACCGATGTAGATTTCGAAGAAGTAAACGATAAAAAATAAAAAAACCAACAACCTTAGGGGGCTTTTCTAGCCCCCTTCCTTTTATGCTTCATCACAAAGTACATCTTCACGCAGACAGTTCGGAATGGGCAGTTTTCATACACGGCTTCGGCGGAAGTTCCAATGTTTGGTTCAAGCAAGTACGAGATTTCAAAGCGCATTTCAACGTTCTTTTGATTGACTTGCGAAGCCATGGTAAATCGACCATTTTCCCTCAACATAAGCGCTATTCTTTCGAGCTTATCGCCAAGGAAGTTGGAGAAGTAATCGACCACGTAAACATAAAAAGAGCACATTTCCTTGGGGTATCCATGGGAAGTATTATTATAAGGCAATTGGCTATTTTGAAACCATCCGTGGTTCAATCAATGATTTTTGCAGGCGCTGTAACCACCTTAGATTTCAAATCGCGTTTTTTCCTAAAGTTGGGGAGAACTTTACAGCCGATACTCCCCTACATGGCCTTGTACCGCTTGTTTGCCAATATCATGATGCCCAAAAAAAACCATGAAGAGTCACGCTCTATTTTCATTCAAGAGGCAAAAAAAATCATGAAAAAGGAGTTTAAGCGTTGGTTTAAACTAACGGGGAAACTGACGAAATACCTTTCCTATTTACATCACGAAAATATAAACGAAAAGGCCTTATACATCATGGGAAGTGAAGATCATTTATTCATCGGTCCCGCCATAAAAGTCGTAGAAAACAATCCTAATTTATCCATTGAAATTGTGGAAGATTGCGGACATGTGGTAAACATTGAAAAACCTGAAATATTCAATCGCCTGGCCATTGACTTCATTCAAAAAAATAAAGAATGACCTTTCCTCAGTACAGAAAACATCACTCAGGAAAAAACTATTATTGCATCGAAGACGATATCCATTTTACGGAAATACAGCAGATTGGTAAACAAACCATGGCCTTTCGAATAGAAGCAAAAACATTTTTTGAAAAACAACGGATTCAGGACATGCTTAGCCTCAGTGGTCCGTACTTGGAAAGCGATGAATCGGAATTTACAGCGCATAAAAACGGCTAATTTTCCTTAATTTTACCTCAGAAATTAATGCATGGAAAACGCTACCCCTTATATCCCAAAAAACAAAATACGCATTGTAACTGCGGCTTCCCTCTTTGATGGCCACGATGCCGCTATCAATATTATGCGAAGGATTATCCAAGCCACGGGTTGTGAAGTTATTCACTTGGGACATGACCGTTCTGTGGAGGAGGTTGTAAATTGTGCCATTCAAGAAGATGCTCAGGCCATTGCGATGACCTCCTATCAGGGGGGACATATGGAGTATTTCAAATACATGTTCGACTTGCTCAAAGAAAAAGGAGCCCCACATATAAAAATTTTTGGCGGTGGGGGCGGAACCATTCTTCCTTCTGAAATTGAAGAACTTCATGCCTATGGAATCACGCGCATCTATCATCCGGACGACGGAAGGGCTATGGGGCTTCAAGGGATGATCAATGATTTGGTAAAGCAATGCGACTTTTCAGTTGGAGATACCCTCCCGAATAATGCCCAAACCGTTTCCGTTTCGGATGTACCTTCTATTGCACGTGTAATTTCCGCTGCAGAAAATTTTGCCGATATGCATGAATCGGTATTGGCAGACATTAGAAAAAAAGCCAAGGTTATAGGTACCCCGGTATTAGGAATTACGGGAACAGGCGGTGCTGGAAAATCGTCCTTGGTCGATGAATTAGT
>CAIJTF010000063.1 GCA_903823565.1 uncultured Flavobacteriales bacterium | reverse complement strand
CTCCTCGAGGAGGGTTCGCCTAGGCGAAAAGGGAGGTGACCAATAAATTGACTTACAATAAATCACTCCTCCATCTCCACTACCCGCTCCACGGTGCCATCTTCGTAGATGAACAGCATTACGACATAAGCTAGGCAACACAAAAACAACAAGATATTCGACCCCGCTGGGGTCGCCTGTTTACTACATTACTTAAACAATAATATACGATTCCGATGGAATCGGATTAGCTAGCCTAGCTATTATCGGTATTGAAAGCCGATAAAAAACACTATTAATTGGAGGAATCAACCAGTTATCCCGATAACCAAATACAACTTAAAATATCTCAATAGGCATTTACACTGGGTGCTGGTCCCTGAGTAGTCCGAAGGACGTATCGAAGGGCAGCACCCAGAGATCTATTATTTAATCAAATTCAAATGCCCCACATACTCTTTATCCTCTTGTGATTGCAACACTTGGAAATTAAGAACCCAGGTATAGGTGCCAGACTGGCAATTGGTGTGGGTTGGACCATAATCACCACCCCATCCCGTATATGGATCTCTGGATTCAAATACAAGTTCACCCCAGCGATTGAAAATCCTCAATAAATAAGTGCCCGGTTTAAATCCTTGAGAAATGATTGGAAGGAATACTTGATTCTTTTCGTCGTCATTCGGTGTAAACGAATTTGGTACATAATAAATCAAATTCTCTTCCACATGAATACTCACATAGGCGGTATCGGTACATCCCACCTCATTCATCGCTACAAGTGAAACCACATAATCTGCAGGTTCAGCCGGAAACAAATGGATAGGCTCAAAGCCAAATCCATAAGTGCCATCTCCAAAATTCCACTCGTAGGAAGAAGCATTTTCTGAATTATTGGTGAATTCTACCAAGGGTTCCAAGGTAGTAACTTCCGTTGGATCTGCCCCAGCCACTGCAACCGGAGATTCATATACACACGCCACATTAAAATTCGTTTCCGTTGCCGTACACCCTTGAGGATTCGTAACAGTCAATGAGATATCATAACATCCTTGTTGCGTAAATTGATACCCTACCTGTCCCACTTGCTCTGTAGATGTTCCATTACCAAAATTCCAAACATAATTCCATGATGGGTTGTACACAGCAGCTGTATATACTACATCTAACAATCCACAACCAATGGAATCCGAATAACTAAAATCTGGATTGGGTGTTGGCGAAATCGTAACGGGCTGCATTACACTGTCTATACACCCCGTATTTGGGTCCGTTGCAGTTAATACCACATTGTATGTGCCTTGCGAAGGGAATTGATGCGTTGGATTCGAAACAAAAGCGCTGCTGCCATCGTCAAAATCCCAATTGTAATCATAAGCTCCCACCGACATGTTTTGGAATGCAATTGGCGTTAAGTCACAATATGGTGGATTCAACGCATTAAACGCTACATTGGGCCATGGATTAATCGTAACCGTCATGATTGAATCAGGACCTAAACAGCCAAAAGGAACCGACAACGCTGCAACATGATACTGAATGGTTTGTGGCGCATTCGTTGTTTGAATCAACACGTCATTAATGAGCGAACTTGTTTGCGTTGGAGAATACGTCTCACCCACCACATTTGGATTAGGTGTGGCATCCCATTGGAAGGTACTCGGAATATCCGCAAGTAAATTCATATTGACCGCTTGTCCCGAGCAGATCGAAACTTGCTGCGTAAGTACGTTCGGTGTTGGATTCACCGTGATGGTATAGGTTTGGCTTATGCCTGAACATTGCGTTGCTCCATTAATAAATACAGGAGTTACCGTAACTACTGATTGTATCGGTAAGGCGGTTGGATTTTGCGCCATAAATACCGGAACATTACCCGTTCCCGTGGACGCCAAGCCGACCGCAGCATTGGAATTCACCCAATTAAACGTGGTACCGCCAATGGGGCCTAGCAAAGGTACGATCGCTGAATTTACACCTTCACACAGGGTCATATTATTCAACGCAAACACCGATGGTTCTGGATTTACAACGATTTGGAAGGTATCCTTGGCTCCGGCACAACTCACGTTATTCGCAGTGAACAGCGGTGAAACAATGATCGTAGCGCTTATCGGTGCTACTCCCAGGTTAGTGGCAATAAATGCATTTAAGGAATCTACTCCGCCCAAAGTTTGAAGTCCTACATTAGCTCCGGCAGCATTCCATGTATATACCGCTCCTGGAGCGTTCCCACTGAACAACACTTGAGGATTCCATTGATTATGACATACATTCAAATCTGGATTCGGATTCACCAATGGAATTGGATTCACGAACACCGTAATTGGAATTACCGGACTGCTGCAACCGTTCGCTTGTGAAGTACCGATTACGCTGTACGTGACCTCCTCCACGACACCTGTTGGATTTATTAATTGATCATTAATAATCGATGACGTGGTTAATGTGGTTGTTTCATTCAATACATTTACGTTTGGACTAGCGAACCAATTAAACGTTACGTTGGTGTTGGCAACCAAGGGTAAATTCACATTCCCCCCACTACAAATGGTGACTGTATCCGCATTTAAGAGGGCCAAAGGTGGTTTTACAACGACGGTTACCGTCTGTGAAGGACCTGAACAATTTCCTTGGATCGAGGATGGAGTAACCGAGTAAACAACGGCTTGATTTTGATTAGTTGTGTTTATTAAAACATCACTAATAACACTACTAGAATTTGTTGTAATCGATTCTCCAGATACGTTGGGATTGTTGACCGAACAAAACCAAGTAAACGTCGAAGGAACATTGGCTCCTAGAACCACATTCACCCCGGCACCGCTACAAATTTCTATGCTTTGAGGTATGTTTAAAAGCACGTCGGGTTGAACCTGAACTGTAACATTAGAATCGGGTCCCGTACACCCCGCTAACGAAGTCGGAGTTATGGTGTAATTCACAAATTGTGGGGCGGCACTCGTATTGGATAAGGAGTCATTGATAAAACTAGACGATTGAGTCGTTACTAATTCCCCATTAACATTATTATTGGCCGTGGCATACCAGCTTACATTTGAAGGAATATTGGTTCCGATATTGATGCCTGTAAATTGATTGTTACAAATAACCGTATCGTTCAATGCGTTCGCATATGGCAAAGGATTCACCGTGATGGCGAAACCATAGGAAGGTCCATTACAACTTTGCCCCTGAAAGGTAAATACCGGTGTTATGGACACATTACCCGTAAGGGGTGAAGTACCTAAATTGTTTGCATTAAATCCGTTGATTACATTTCCCCCACTAGCGACTAAACCGATGGCAGTATTCGAATTTGACCACGAATAAGAAGTACCCGAACCCGCAATATTCAAAGATGGAACTGCGGCCTGATGGCAATGGCTTTGATTCGGTATTGGTGCCACAGATGGAATAGGAAGCACATTGAACGTAAACGTTTGCGTTTGACCAACACAAGAAATCCCCTGAGTAAATGTCGGGGTAATCGTTACTTGGGATGAAACAGGTGCATTCCCATTATTTATTCCGATAAAGGAGGGAATATTATCGACTCCATTTGACCCTATCCCAATGGTAGGGTTGCTCGCAATCCACGGATAAGTGGTGGCTGTACCTGTAAACGTCAGGGCATTGGTATTTAATCCTGCACACACGTATTGATTTCCGGGATTGGTTGCGCTTGGGGTAGGATTAATTTGGTAGGTAAAACTTTGAGGGGCACCGGGACAGGAAACGGTGTTTTGTACAAATTGTGGGGTGGTAATTACTTGAGCATAAATTGCAGCGTTTCCATTATTTACCGCGTTAAACGAGGGTATATTTCCCGAACCAGTTGCCGGTATTCCAATGGTGCTAATGCTGTTCGTCCAATTAAAGGTGGTTCCTGCAACTGTACCCGTAAAATTGACAGCAGTAGTTGGCAAACCATTACAAACGACCTGGTTATTCGGAATATTGACGGTTGGAGTCGGACTGACGAATAGGGTAAAGTTCGTAGAGGTCCCTGGACAACTTAATCCATTTCCTGTAAATACAGACGATACCGTTACCTGTGCATTTACGGATTGAGTGCTTAGGTTAATCGCTTGAAAACTGGCCAGTGAGGATCCTGTTCCACTGGGTACTAAACCAATCGTGTTGTTGTTATTACTCCAATTATAAGTTGTCCCTGAGCCTGTAAAGTTAACGACAGGAGTATTTGAACCATTACATACCGTCACGTTATTGATGGGGTTCGTAACCGGCGTTGGGTTTACAGTAACCGTAAATTGTTGTGTGGGGCCAGAACACGTTAAACCCGCATTCAGGTATTGGGGCGTAACCGTAATGGTTCCTACCAATGGATTTGAAATGTTTGCATTTGTCGCTGTAAACGAACCAATATTTCCGGTGCCATTTCCATTCAGACCAATTCCCGGAGTATTATTTGCCCAGGCATAGGATGTTCCTGTGCCGGTCATCTGAACCGCTGCCGTTGATGTATTGTTACAAACCACTTGGCTGGAAATTGGATCTACTGTAGGGGTAGGATTAACCGTTACCGTAAAACTTTGAGGACTTCCAGGACATGATGCATTTCCTCCCGCATAGGTCGGTGAAACCGTAAGGGTTGCGATCACAGGATTTTGAGTGAGATTCAATGCAGTAAAAGAAGGTATATTACCCGAACCATTGCTATTCAACCCGATGGACGGATTGCTGTTCGTCCATGTATAACCTGTTCCATTACCAGAGAAGTTGACACCATTGGATAAACCTCCATTGCATATAACCTGGTTGGTTGGAACCTGAACACTTGGGGTTGGATTTACCGTAATTGAAAAATTTTGAGCTTGTCCTGAACAGGATACTCCACTTCCTAAATAAATCGGAATAACATTGAATTGGGCTGAAACAGGATTCACTCCATTATTAACCGCGGTAAACGAATTAATGGTTCCCGTACCGTTAGCACCTAGTCCTATCGAAGGAAGGGAATTCGTCCAACTGTAGGAGGTTCCTGTACCAGTAAAGGTCACTTGAGTGGTATTGGCTCCATTGCACAAAGTTTGATTTGAGAGGGAATTCACCACTGGCGTAGGATTAACGGTAAGGGTGAAATTTGTACTATTTCCAGTACATGCCACTCCGTTGTTTGTATATTGAGGAGTCACTGTAAGGGTAGCGATGCTGGGGGTTGAATTGCTTGGGTTTAATGCCGTGAACGGTGGAATATTTCCAGTTCCACTACTACCAATCCCAATAGTTGGAGTATTATTGGCCCAAAGATAAGCCGTTCCTGTTCCACTAAATCCGATGCTCGCTGTGGTCGCATTATTACAGATAACTTGGTTGGAAATTCCATTAACCGATGGGGTTGGGTTTACGGTAAAGGTAAAGGTGGAGGTGGGCCCATTACAGGTTAATCCGAGTTGGGTATAGGATGGAATAACGCTAAGGGTTGCATTTACAGGAGTAGTCCCTTGATTGATGGTTGTGAAGGGTAAAATACTTCCTGCTCCTGAAGCGCCGAGTCCAATGCTCGTCGTAGAATTTGTCCATGCATAAGAAGTTCCAGACCCACTGATTCCTATCAATGCAGAATTGACACCATTGCAATACGTTTGGTTGGGTATGGTATTTACAACAGGCAACGGATTTACGGTAATGGTAAAGTTCTGTACGGGCCCAGAACAGGTAACAGAATTGTTGACGAATTGAGGGGTAACGGACACCGTTGCCGTAATGGGTGTGGAAGTAGATGGGTTCGTTGCATTGAATGGAATTATTGTTCCATTACCACTGGCAGCTAACCCAATACTCGGTTGATTATTCGTCCAGACATACCCTGTACCCGTTCCCGAGAAAGCAACTTGTGTACTTTGTGTATTATGACATAGCACTTGATTTGCCGGTGGTGCAGCATTTGGGGTCGGATTCACCGTAATGGTGTATGGCGTACCCCCACCCTGACAAGCTACATTCCCTGGCGTAAAAGCAGAAGCGGATATTTGAATGGTTTGCGGGGTTGAACTGGAATTTGTTAAAGTAAAAGCCGGTATGGTGGCTGCACCGGAATTCGAAGTCATACCCGTTATACTATTGGGAAGGGAGGTGACCGTCCATGCAATGCTAGCGCTATTCGTTGGAGAAGTAATAGTTACCGAACTGCTTGCACTTTGCGAACAAATCGTTTGGTTGGATGAAGAAAAGTTTACCGTTGGTGTTGGGTTAACCGTTATGGAAAAACTCTGGGTATTTCCAGGACAAGAAACGCCATTGAGTGAAAAAACCGGTGTTACAGAAATTTGAGCAACCACAGGATTGTTTCCAAGATTGACGGCATTGAAAGCGGCAATATTTCCAGACCCCGAAGCAATAAGCCCTATGGATGGGGTATTATTGGTCCAATTGAATACGGTACCGGGTACGGAACCCGCAAAAGAAACGGCGGTTGTTTGCGCACCGTTGCAAATGGTCTGATTCGCTATCGCCGATACCGTTGGGTTCGGATTAACCGTAATGGTAAATTGATCCATAGTACCGTTACAACTAATGCCATTGCCCGAAAAAACCGGTGTAACATCAATCGTCGCAACGAGAGGCAAGGTTGTGGCATTTGAGGCATTAAACGAAGCGATATTCCCGGTACCTGAAGCCAACAAACCGATTGATGTTTGGTTGTTCACCCAAGGATATGAACTCCCCGAGCCTGAAAAAGAGATAACGGGCGTGGTTGTACCTTGACAAAACGTAAGATCCGGATTCGGGACAACCGTAGGAGTTGGATTGACAATAATCGTAGCTTGTTGAACCGACCCAGAACAGGTTAAACCAGCATTCACAAACTGGGGTGTAACACTGATGGTGGCTGTTAGCGCTGTATTGTTGCTGGCATTTACCGCCGTGAATGCCGCAATATTACCCGAACCATTGGCCGAAAGCCCTATCGTCGGAGTATTGTTAGACCATGCGTAGGACGTTGCCGTACCCGTAAAGTTTATAGGATTAGTTGATGTACCATTGCACAATACCTGATTGGAAAGGGAGGACATTGTTGGGGTTGGGTTCACCGTAATAGTAAAGGTTTGGGTAATTCCAGGACAATTTAAATTCGTTCCGGTAAATATCGGTTGGACTGTAAGGGTTGAAGTAATAGGGGCATTCGACGCATTTATCGCATTGAATACAGGTATATTACCGGATCCACTTGCCACAAGTCCAATACTCGTTACACCGTTTGTCCAGTTGAAGGAGGTTGCCGATCCAGAAAAATTAATAGGGCTGATGGGTTGTCCATTACAAACGACCTGGTTATTTGGTTGGGTAACTGTCGGGGTAGGATTTACGGTAATCGAAAAAGGCTGAGGACTTCCCGCACAAGATAAATTATTTCCAGTATATACGGGTACCACAGCCAATTGGGCTACAATGGGATTCCCGGTTGGATTGACCGCAGTGAAGGGATTTATATTTGCACTATTTGCCGCACCTAAACCGATACCGGTATTATTATTGGTCCAATTGTATTGCGTAGCGGTTCCAGAAAAAGCTACAAGGGAAGTAGAAGTACCGTTACAAACGACTTGGTTTGAGACTGCGGTTACAACAGGAGTTGGATTTATAGTGTACGTATAACTGGTTGTAGGGCCAGAACAAGTAACCCCATTGTTTACAAAAACGGGAGTAACCGTTACTAAAGCGTTTGTTGGCGCGGCGTTACTTGCATTAACGGCGGTAAAAACCGGAATATTTCCTACCCCTGAAGAAGCAAGCCCCATTAAGGCATTACTATTTGACCACTGATAAGCCGTTCCTGAACCCGTGAAATTAACCGCTGTGGTAGGCGCATTATTGCAGACTACCTGATTAGCAACCTGACTCACATTCGGAGTTGGATTCACCGTAACCGTGTAGGAAGTGGTGGGACCCGTGCAAGATACGCCAAGGTTAACAAACGTTGGAACAATGGAAACAACCCCAGAAATAGCCGTTGTACCGCCATTTGTTGCTTGAAATACCGGTACCGTATTTGATCCCGAAGCCTGTAGACCTATTCCTGTATTACTGTTAGTCCATGCATATGAAGTCGCTGTACCGCCAAGGGTAATGGAAGTAGAATTGTTTCCATTACAGAGGGTTTGACTGGAAATAGCGTTACTGTTTGGAATTGGATTGACCGTATACGTAAAGGTGGTTGCGGCGCCATTACATCCCACATTATTGTTTAAAAATTGAGGGGTAACCGTAAGGGTTGCCGTTACCACATTGAACGTATTATTCAAGGCCAAAAAAGAAGCAATATTCCCACTCCCTGAAGCGCCTAATCCGATAGATGTCGTATTGTTAGACCAATTGTAAACGTTCGCATTTCCATTAAAGCTTACTCCAGCAGTGGGCGAATTTGCGCAAACCACTTGATTGTTCGGTGCTGTCACACTGGGGGTTGGATTGACCGTAATGGTGTACGTTACGCTAGATCCTGGACATGCTTGAATCCCTGTATTGGACGCACTGGCGGTGAATTGAACAGTTTGTGGAGTGGCGCTACTGTTTATCAAGGTATACGCTGGTATGGTGGTTCCACCGCTAGCTGTATTTACCCCGGAAATAGAAGCAGGAACGTTTAGCGTACTCCAAGTAATGATCGCATTAGGCGTAGTTGATGAAAGGGTAACCAGTGTCGAACTGGTTCCAGAACAAATGGTCTGTTGGGTTGGAGCAAACGTCACTTGAGGGGAAGGATTAACGGTTATGGTGAAGGACTGAACGGTACCCGAGCAACTTACGTTGTTGTTTAGGTATACTGGAGTAACATTAATTGTGGCTATTATCGGACTCGTTGTGGTATTAATAGCCGTAAAAGAAGGTATATTCCCCGACCCACTAGCCGCCAATCCTATTCCGGGTTGGTTGTTCGTCCAGGTATATTGGGTTCCAGATCCCACAAAACCAATGGCAGTTGTTAAGGCATTGTGACAAACCACGACAGCATTTGGTGCCGTTACGCTTGGGGTAGGATTCACGGTAATCGTAAACGATGTACTCGAACCATTACAAGCGATTCCCCCGCCCGTAAATACTGAAGTAACGGTGACTGTTCCCGAAAGAGGGGCAGATCCTCCATTTGCCGCAATAAAGGAAGCAATATCGCCATTACCAGAAGCCGCTAATCCAATATTCGTGTTGGAATTGGTCCAGACAAAGGAAGTTCCAGTGCCTGTTAATGAAACCAAAGCGCTATTTGATCCATTACACAAGGTAAGGTTACTAACAGGATTGGGTTGGGTATTTGGATTTACCGTGATCGTGAATACGGTTGGGTTGCCTGTGCACGTTACACCGTTCATCGTTAAAGAGGCAGATACAGACACGGATGAAGTGAGGGTAGCACTCGCACTGGAATTCGTTGCCATAAATACAGGGATGTTACCGGAACCATTAGCCCCCAAACCAATGGCCGTATTCGCATTGGTCCATGCAAAGGTTGCTCCAGCTACTGGACTGGTAAAAATTACAGCGTTGGATGATGCATTGTGACAGAATGTTAGGGGAGCAAGTGCATTTACCGTCGGAGTAGGAATGACCTGAATAGAGAACGATTGAATAGCACCGGCGCAAGATACATTATTGGAGGTGTACGTTGGAGTTACATCGATTGTACCTGTGATGGCAGCGGTGGT
>CAIJTF010000062.1 GCA_903823565.1 uncultured Flavobacteriales bacterium | reverse complement strand
GCCAATCGATAAAAAAGTTCATTCTTGAGGAGATCATTCTTCAAATCCCAGGAATGCATTCGATGATGAATTTGTAGAAGTAATTTTCCTAAAATGGTGTTGTGAACAGAATAACGATTTACAAACAATTGATCCGATAACAAATAATCGCTTTGGATTGATTGGGTCCGCCCCGAACCTTCCACAACCTCTCGTATAAGATCCGGACTCAGGTCGATACACAAGCCGTTGACTTGTTCTTGGCTATTGATTTGAACCACCGAGCGGGTAAAAGAGTTTCCGATCATATAATCGCCCGCCTTGACCGAATATCGCCGTTGGTTAAGGAAGTAAACCTCTTCGCCCGAACCAACCATTTTGATTCCCAACCCGCCAAAAGGACAATCGGTTTCTAACTTTTTGTAGTTAGACGCCCGAATGGCATTGTTTTGGGGGTCTTGATAGATGACTTGATTCATAGGGTCCCCAAATTTAATAGCAATTGGCGCCTAGGAATATCCCGCTGAATCGGGCCTAGGTACATCCCGCTGAATCGGACCTAATTACATATCCGACCATCTTCCATCCGAATGGTCCGCTGGGTGTTATCGGCAAAACTTTGGTCATGGGTGACCACCAACAAGGTTTTATTGAACGATTGCACCAATTCATTGAAGATATCAAAGACGATTTCTTTGTTTTTGTTATCCAAGTTCCCGGTAGGTTCATCGCACATCAATAGAAGGGGGTCGTTGATCATGGCGCGGGCAATAGCCACCCGTTGCTTTTCGCCCCCGGATATTTGATAGGCCATTTTGGAGGCCAAATGCTCGATCCCCAATTTCTTTAATAATTCAAAGGCGTTATGTTCTAGTTCCGCTTGGGATAAGCGATTTAGCTTAAATCCCGGTAACATCACATTTTTCAAAACACTAAATTCATGAAGAAGGTAGTGAAATTGAAAAACAAAACCAATCTTTTCGTTTCGAAGAGAGGCCAATGCTTGGTCGGATTGATTGGTCACAAGTTCTTGGTCGATATAAAGTTCCCCCGTATAATCCGTGTCCATGGTTGAAAGAATGTAGAGCAACGATGACTTACCACAACCCGAACGACCCATCACCGAAACAAATTCTCCGCGATGAATGTCAAAAGAAATGTCTTTCAATACTTCTTTTTGGACAGGGTCGTAGAAGGATTTGAAGATGGATTTGGCCTCCAGAACGATTGTATTTTCCATGCTACTTGCCTCGGATGATTTCAACAGGATCCACCGAACTGGCTTTTTGGGAGGGGAACCAACTCGCCAAAAAGGTAGTTGCGACCGCAAAAACAACGGCTATTGAATAATACTGGATACCATAGTCAACCGGATAGGTATCAACACCCGGTACTGCCATGGAATCAAAGGGAATGTTATCGATCAGGATCGAAAAAACCAAACCCAACAAAACACCGGCCAAAGCACCCACCACACCAATACTTAGCGAGATGGAAATAAATATTTTCTTGACGTCATTTACCGAAAAACCAGTGGCTTTGAGAATAGCGATGGTGTCCATTTTCTCGTAAATCATCATGTTGAGTATATTGTAAATACCAAAACCGGCCACAATCAAAAGAACAATTCCCAACGAAAAAGAAATGATTGTGCGTGC
>CAIJTF010000061.1 GCA_903823565.1 uncultured Flavobacteriales bacterium | reverse complement strand
TGGATTCTAGTTATTTGTTACTCCATCCTGTTACCGCTGTTTATAACCTATCGCATCCATTTGAAACGATCGCCGTCATAAGGACTTTGTCCTTCCTCCATCAACTGGTAAATTGATTCCGTTGATGTAAGACGCTTTTTCTGAAGCTAAAAAGGCAGCAGCTGCGGCAACTTCTTCTGGCTGAGCGATTCGTTTCATGGGAGATTCCTTACCCATATCAGTAAATATTTCTTCAAGTGTTTCCCCGGTTTTTTGGGCGCGAACTCCTGCGATTTCCTCCAACCTACCCGTATGGGTGGCTCCAGGAAGCACGTTGTTCACCGTGATGCCAAATTGTCCCAATTCATTTGCCATGGTTTTACTCCAATTCCCAACGGCACCTCGAATGGTATTCGATACTCCCAAATTGGCTAAAGGTTGTTTAACGGAGGTTGAAATAATATTAATGACACGCCCAAACCCTGCGGCTTTCATTCCTGGGATTAAGGCTTGGGTCATGATGTGGTTGCAAATCAAATGTTGATTGAAGGCAGAAAGGAATTCTTCCGGAGCCGCATCCACAATAGGTCCAGATTTTGGTCCGCCTGAATTATTAATGAGGATGTGTGCTACATTCCCTTGGGCTACCCAAGTTTCAATGGCTAATTTAACTTCGTTGGGCCGACTAAAATCAGCTTTCAAAGGCATAGGCTGAGGACCGTAAAGGGCCGAAAGTTCCTGATACACCGTACGCAATCCATCTTCGTTTCGACCAACTAAAACGACTCGAATTCCCTGCCTGGCAAGTTCAAAAGCGATTGCTTTTCCTATCCCTTGGGTGCTACCGCAAACTACCGCTATCTTGTGTTCCATACACCACAAAAATACGTAAATTAAAAAAAAGATAGGGCGTTTCTTGTTCTACTAGTTCCGTTGGTTTATATTTGAGTACCTAAACTACTACGATGACAAAATTTACGCTTTTTTTGGCGCTTTTTATAGCGCTATCGCTTTCCCTTAAAACCCGAGCACAGGGTTGTCTCTGTACTTCTCAATGGCCCACCACTGCGGTAACCCCTACCACTACATGGGGTACGATAAGTACGAGCATGTACGCTGGAGATTATGCCGTGGTGAATGTGGTTGCTGGCAATACCTATGAATTTTCTACGTGTTCATCCAATGGATCAAATGTTACTTATGATTCCGAGTTAACCTTGCTTACCAATGCACAACAATTTTTAGCCTACAACGATGATTTTTGTGGCATACAATCTTTCATTAGCTGGACGGCAACCTACACCGGGACGGTACAAATCCACTTAACGGAGTATTTTTCTGGCAGTGGGTGTTGGACCAATAGCATTAATTCCAGCGTTCGCTTCCGTTACACCGCTGGTGCACTGACGGTTCCAGCAAATAACCTGTGTGCAAACGCAACGACCCTTACCCCAAGTGCCAATTGTAATTTAACGAGCGGAACAACCTTGGGCGCTTCTGAAGACCCATACCTTGACCCTTCTTGTGATTTGGCTGGCGTTTACAACGATGTATGGTACACCTTTAACTCAGGTGCTTACACGAGCCTCAACTTAACCGTTAATTTAGGAACTGCTGCGCTCATTGGAGTTGAATTTTATACCAGCTGTGGTACCTTGGCGACGGGCTTGAGTTTAGGGGGAACGGCAGGAAATTGCGACTTTAATACCAATGCACCAAATCCAACGGTTATTACAGGGCTCACACCAAATACGACCTATCGTATGCGTTTGTTTACCAACGCTTCCTACGATACCCCAGGTACATTTACCACCTGTCTGACCATTCCCCCACCGCCGACGGTCACGGTTAATAGCGTCAGCGTTTGCTCCGGTCAATCCGTTACCCTGACCGCCACCCCTTCCACAGCGGGAGGCACCTACCTTTGGAGTAATGGCGCTACCACACCAACCATTACCGTAACGCCTAATGTGACGACATCCTATTCGGTAACCTATACCAACAACGGAACGGCCAATGGTTCTGGAACCGTAACAATTTTGCCCCTTCCCAATGTCAATGCTGGACAAGACCAAACCGTTTGTCAAGGCAGCAATGCAACCTTGACTGCTACAGGAGGCACTTCGTATGTTTGGGATAATAATGTGAGTAATGGCATTCCCTTTGTTGCCAATACCACCGCAACCTACACCGTAACAGGGACGGACGCCAACGGATGTCAAGGTACGGATCAAGTAGTTGTAACCGTAAACCCAATACCAACCGTTAATGCATTAGCTTCTCAAACGGTCTGTGCGGGAAGCAGCACCACGGCAGTTGCTTTTTCTGGAACTCCAGGGGCAAGTTATGCTTGGACGAATACCTCACCGAATATTGGATTGGCTTCTACAGGAAATGGAAACATTGCCGCCTTTACAGCCACCAATAACACAGGGTCTGTGCTCACTGCTACCATTACTGTTACCCCCTCTTTGGCAGGATGCCTAGGCACTCCTCAAACCTTTACCTATACTATTAATCCTACCCCAAGTGCTCCAAGCGCTTCGAACCAATCTATTTGTGCTGGTCAAACCGCTACCGTTACTGCGTCGAGCTTGGCCAATTGGTATACGGTTCCAACTGGGGGGGTTACCATAGGACAAGCGACGTCCTACACAACACCTCCTTTGAACGCAACAACCACCTATTACATGGAAGGCGTAAATGGTCCTTGCGTTAGCCCAGTTCGCAATGCAGTGACCGTAACGGTAAATCCGATACCAAATATTTCCGGAAATACCGTTTTATGTCCGAACACCAACTCCCAATTAACGGGTTCTGGAACGGCAGCAGCCAATAATGCCTGGACTTCTAGTAATCCAGGATTTGCCACCGTTTCCAATACCGGTTTAATAAGTGCCATTACCTTTGGAAACACGACCATCACGTACACAGCGAATACGGGTTGTTCGACGACGGTAACCGTAAACGTTACGAATCCAACAGCACCGACGTTTAACCCCATTAGTGCTATTTGCTCCGGAAGTGCCTTACAACTCCCGGTAAGTTCAACCAATAACATCCAAGGTACTTGGTCTCCCGCGGCTAATAATACACAAACAACAACGTATACCTTTACCCCTTCTGCAGGGCAATGTGCAACGACTACCCAAATTACGGTAACCGTTAATCCAAATCCATCGATTTCTGGTGGAAATAGCGTTTGCGCAGGATTGAATCTTACGTTAACGGGAAGTGGAACCGCCGCTGCAAACAATGCATGGGTTTCTGCTAATCCTACAATAGCAAGCGTAAACAACGCGGGGGTGGTTAGTGGCCTTTCGGCAGGAAATACGACCATTACGTATACCAATGACATCGGATGCTCTGCTTCACAAAACGTAGCAATCAACGCCTTGCCACTGGCTAATGCCGGACAAGATCAGACCGTGTGCGCGGGTGGAAATGCTACGCTTACAGGAAACGCTAGTAGTGGATTGGCTCCCTACACCTATTCATGGTCTAACGCCATACAAAATGGTGTTCCTTTTTCTTTAAATGCCTCGGGGACTTATACCTTAACCGTTACTGATGCAAATGGTTGTTCCTCTACGGATAACGTGGTGTTAACCGCAACCTCTATTGATTGGGCTAACCTACAATGGCCGGCTTCAGGAACCCAATGCCTGGGTCAAACGCACAATGTCTATGGTCAGTTGTATATTGCCGGGATTACCAACGGACCAGGTCCTGCGAATGGTGTAGTTGCCCAAGTTGGCGTCAACACCAACAATACGGATCCCAGTACTTGGCCTGCAGGTTCTTGGACTTCAGCGAATTTCAATACGCAAGTTGGAAATAATGATGAATATACCGCAAGCATTGGACAATTGTTGTCGGCAGGAACCTATTATTACACGTTCCGTTATTCCTTCGGTCAAGGCTGTCCGTTTTTTTATGGTGGGTATAATGGAGGGGCATGGAATGGAACCAGCAACACCAACGGTTCGTTAACCATTAACCCCGCTCCAAATGCTACCACCAGTGCAAGTGCCTGTGATAGCTACACGTGGCATGGTCAAACCTACACCCAAAGTGGCACCTACACCCAAACGGTACCTTCCGGGGCGGGTTGTGATTCGGTATTGTACCTCAATCTAACGATTCATTCCCCTGTAACGGGTCCAACAACAACCGAAACGGCCTGTGAATCGTACACATGGAATGGACAAACCTACTCCCAAAGTGGCACCTATACTTACAATGGTACAACTGAATATGGATGTGACTCTACGGTAACGCTTCAACTGACCATCAATGAAGCTCCCAGTAACGCGAGTTTGACCTTGGCGGGGGGGATATTCACTGGAATGGCTACAGGTGCTAACACCTATGCTTGGTTCGATTGCGGAACGAACCAAAGCATCCCCGGGCAAACGAATTTAACCTTTACTCCGAGTGTTTCAGGAAGTTATGCTTTTATTGCCATAAATGGCTGTGGTTCGGATACGTCTACTTGTGAACCCATTGAGGTGCAGGGAATTGAAGAGTCCGCTACATTTACAGCAAACCTCTATCCAAATCCAACGGACGACATAGTCTATATTACGGTCCACGATGCCCAAATTAAAACCATAAGCATAATGGATATACAAGGAAAAATTTGTGGAATTTATTCAGGCGTTAGTGCTGCTGCAAGCCTATCGTTGAAGGACCTGGCACGTGGGGCTTACTTGGTAAGTCTTGAAACGGACAAAGGACTTCGAACCTGGCGGGTTAGTAAAAACTAAGTTCTTAAAAATCATTTGGTTACTTACAAAACAAGAGGCTTCGGCCTCTTTTTTAATTTTTAGTTCAAAAAATTATGAATATTAAATCACTTCTTGTGTTGTTTTATTTTTTTGTTATCTTTGGCCACTAAAAATTTATCTTAACTAAAGTTCTAATTATGAAAAGAATACTACCTCTATTGTCTCGACTCGCCGTTGTGACTTGTATCCTTTTATTTTCGTCGAAAGCAATGGCGACTACTTGTCCCAATGCATCGGTAATTTCACCCGCTTCCCTACCTATTGTGGGCCAGGCTGTTTCATGTGGAGCGACCGACGATATAAATTCGCTTTCAGCGGCAGCCTCGGTACTAACCGGAGGTTGTAACAGTACCCTATATTATGGTGGCTGGGAAGCCCTGTATTCCTTTACCCCAACTGCTTCGGGTCAGTACGATGTGAGTTATGCGGGTCAAACCTTTACTGGAATTTTCGTGTTTAACGGATGTCCCACAACGGGTGGTTCTACATGTGTTGGTGGTATTGCAAATTCAACTGCTTCCAAGTCTGTTACGGTTACCCTTACTGCGGGGGTTACCTACTATATCATGTTCGATACGTGGCCTACACCTCAGAGCCCTTGTCCAGGAAACTTTTCCTTAACCCAAATTTTACCCAACACCGCTACAGCGACCATTAATGGAGGATTATGGTCTAGTCCTCAAACGTGGGTTTCAGGGGTTGTTCCCAATGCAGCAAGTACCGTCGTTATCCCATCAGGATCGATTGTTGTAGTTGATCAAATTACCAACATTGCTTCTTTGGATATTACTGGTAATTTACAATGGAATGCTACGTCTAATGCAATGACGGTTTTAGGTAATATAACCGTTAACGCCGGAGGTAAATTTTTACCATACACTACCTCGACTGGTGGAACGACCTCGGTCACGATCAACATTGGTGGCGATTTTATCAATAATGGGTATTGTAATTTTGCCGCAGGAACCTCTTCGGCTGGCTTTTTGAATTTCAATGGTAGCCAGCAGGTTGGGGGTAGCCTGACCCAAACCTTGGGCGGCTCTGGAACGTTTGAAGGCAATGGTGTAAAGGGTATTATTAGAGCCTTGGCATTTCAAACCACTGGTTCTTCTACGATCAACACCACACAAGACCTTATCACGATGAACTTGGCGCATACCAATGGTTCTTTGAATACCAATGGTAAACTAACTATAGATAATACTGCGCAATGTTATGGACAAGCTATTAACACCCAAGTTGCTAGCGTAAGTGTTACAAATATGGGGTCCCTGTACAGTACCGCTCCTGTGGTATGCGGTGTTGCAGTAACGCCGTATGCAAGCGGTGCTCTTGCCAATTTAGGAACACGGTATTTTTTCGGAAACAACGTTTACTTGTGTACGTCAGGAGGTACATTTAACGCAACTCCCCCAACATCTAACACCCTAAATGCCACTTTTACCACAAGTGGACCAACCTTAATCTACATAGGAACACTGGGCACCCTAGGTGCAAATGTTCCGTACAACAGCGCCCTCAGCTTAACTACACCTTATTTCTATGGCGATAATTGGTACCAGGCGGTAGTTGCTACAGCCACCACGACCATGCCTACCCACGTTGCAGGTACGGTTGGTAATTTCCGCTACCTTGGTCCAGCGGCCAAAGTGAGCGTTAACTTTGATCCCGCTACGCAAACGGTGCGTAGCCTAACCTTAACAAATCCTGGTAGCGGATGGAATAGCGCTACTGCACCGTCGTTAGTTTTTAGTGCCGGTGCGACCGGTGCGACCGGTGCTGGGGCGGCGGCAACTTCTGTCGTATTGTACAACTTGAACGGTCCACTGAATAGTATTCTTCAAAAATCTGGAATTTCAACCTTTAGTGGCGGTTTAACAATTAACAGCGATCAAGGAGCAAGTATAGCTAGTGGTGATCCTCAAGCCTCCTCTGGTGTAGGAAATTTATTTACGATCAACGGCGGTCTCAACTACACAGTTGCACCCACGGTTGGTTTTGCAGGCCCCCCTGCATTAAATTTAGTTACAAACCAAGGGTCAGGATACACAACGACTCCAACCGTAACGGTAGCAGGAGGTACGCTAATTTCTGGAACCGCCTTAGGGAGCACCAACTTTACAGTTACTGTTGCCCAAGGAAAAGTGATTTCCGTTTACCTAAACTCGGGAACTACGGCAACCTATTCCGTTCCTCCGACCATTTCATTGTCAGCAGGAACCGCGACCATCGCTTGGCCTGCCAACTGTTGGCCCGCAGCCACAGCGAACATTGGGTCTAACGGACAGCTTTTAAGCTTTACTGTTACAAACCCAGGGTATGGATATGCTGCAGCACCAACCGTTGGAATTGGAACCGTCAGTGGGACCGCTGCCGGCGGAACCTTTACAACGGTAGCAACCGCTCCAACGGCACGTATTGCACTCTACAATGTAACCTTGGCTAATTTTACACCAACTACAACATTGGCCGTTCAAAGCGACATCGATATCTTTCCGCCGAATAGGAAAATTAACACGCTTTCGCTTTCTACAGGGGGTATAGGGTTGAACTTAGCCAATAACCTTACCTTAATTGGAACTTCGCCTCTTATCCTAACCGCAAGCCCTACCAATAATGGTAATGTCCTCAACCTAAATGGGAATACCTTAACCACGACTTGGAACCAATATGGTGGAACCTTAAGTACCTTCGGTGCTTCCAATGCCTACTTACAGAATGGTTCCATGGCCCTTTACCACCGTGGAGGGGGTACAATTGGTACTACCTATAACTTCCCTTTTAGTGCTACGTTTTCCACCAATACTGGAAACGGT
>CAIJTF010000060.1 GCA_903823565.1 uncultured Flavobacteriales bacterium | reverse complement strand
GTTCGGTTTCTGCGATGGCGTTGAATTGGGTGATGTCCATGAGCCCTGATCCTGTTTGGGTGAGGCCGTGCAAGGCAATGAGTAGCGGAAGCGATTCGTTGGGCTGGAGGTTTGTTGGAATGTAAAAATGAAAAACGCGCATGGACCCTCCATGGGGAATCGTGGCCATTTGCTGGCCCTGAGCCTTAAGGGAAAGAAACAGTCCAAGCCATAGCAGTAGGTTGCGCATGAAGACGAAGATAAGCAATTCGCGAAGAACTTGTTTAATCCTCGGCTGCCTCGAGGAAAACGGACCGGCGACTAATCCAAAGCATGAATACAGCGATTGAAGCGCCTAAAACGAGAATGACAATGCGTTCCCAGCCTAATAATGAAAATGAAATACGAATTAGGAAGGTGGCCAGTACGTAACCAGAATTTCGAATGATGAGTACCGTATTTTTTAGGTTTTTGGCACTACTGAGGAGAAGGATTACGTCGACAAAGGTTAGCAGCGTAAAGAACTCTTTGTAGAAAATATGGGAAGGATCGTCCAATATGGTAGGATTTGCAGCATAACGGAATAAATCAATCATCCAACTGGAAAAGGAATAGATGGAAAGGCCAAAAAACACGACCATAAGCAAGGAAGCCATTTGATCTTTCAAGCGGACGAAACGTTCGGATAAAGCGTATTTATGTTCGGTTCGGCTTGCATCAATGTGGTGAAAGGCCCAGACCAGCAGCATAAGGACAACAAAACCCGAGAGGTCTTTAATGAGTTCACTTTTCAACAATAAATTCGGCGCTTCGGTAAGGGCACCTGCGTCTTTAAAGCAATTCCTCAGAAGGATGAGCGCCATGATTTCGAGTTGTTTCGAGATGCTTTTGGTGTAACTTTTCCGCAGGTAATAAATCAATAGGTACACTTCATAAACCAGTAAGGAGCTGAAGGGAGAAAAAAGGGCAGAGAAGGGATTTCCAAATAAATTCTTGGGAAAGTATTGGGGAGAGAGCCATTCCCATTTCAACAAAAAAATGAGGGAAGCATGGACAATAAATGTGCTTACCCCGAAGTAGAGGGTTAAAAGCTCAAACCTCGATTTAAATGTTGGGGTAAAAAACATGATAAGCCGTTGATATTAAGTAGGTTGAACAACTACAAGGCATAAAAGTTCACCGACCCCTGGAGGGTTAACCCAAGGGATGTGAATGGTTTCCTACGTATTTAGGGTTCGATGCGAAAGACTTTTCTATGGGAACCATCAGAAAAGCGTTCTATTTGAAGTTGATTAGCGGCGGGAGGTACCTTACGCCCGAGGGCATCCAGAATTTCGATTACCCCTTTTGTAATCTCAGGGGTTGGGGTTAGTCCTACAAAAGGGGCAAATTGCCACACTTCTTGAAGGCGTTGGTTGGTTTCATCGATGCCTGTGAGGTAGTACATGTGTTGGTCATCCGATAGGCACACGCCTCCCCTCCTACCCATGGCAGGAATTCCTGGACAGGGAATCCAGGAAGTGCTTATGGAGTCGTATTTCCAGAGGTCATTCATGGATTGGTTAAGGCTATCGATACCGAAACAGG
>CAIJTF010000059.1 GCA_903823565.1 uncultured Flavobacteriales bacterium | reverse complement strand
CTTCTCCGTAAAGGGATTGATTGGATTTCTTAAAAACTATCTAAATTCTCGATTGCTTTCCCTATCTTTGCTCATCATTTTAACGATTTTACATGCGTAAAAATATTCTCCTTTGGTTGTCCATGGTGTTCACAGCGATAACCTATAGCCAAACCCCCGTTCCCAGCTTTAGTTCGGTTCCCGCTGCAGTCGGGGGGACAATAACCTTGTGTCAAGGCAATACCGTTACCTTTGCCAACACCTCAACCCAGACGGTTGCAGCGGCAACCTACACGTGGAATTTTGGTACCGGTGCCACGCCAGCAACAGCCACGGGACTAGGCCCTCACACAGTTACCTACAATACGGTAACTACCCCGACCACCACGGTAACGCTTACGGTGAACAATAACAACGGTACAGGGGCACAGAATTTTTCTAGGTTGATTGATGTCAATGCGCTTCCAAATGCCGCTTTGACGTTGGTTTCTTCGGGCGGTGGATATGGAACAACGGTTCAAGGAGGACAAACGATTTTTAGAAATTGTGGTTCTATCGATTCGGCCTTGTTTACATTTAATGCAGCCGTAAATAATACGGTGACCCAAACCTTCACGTGGGGAGATGGATCGGTTTCGACCAACGCCAACATGGTCGGCACTCAAATTTCACATGATTATCCCTTAGGACAGTTTACGCTCACTCATACCGTTACCCAAAACGGGTGTACGAGCACAATGAATTACGTTGTTTTTAATGGCAGTTCTCCCTTGGTAACTGTCGCGGGAATTGGAACCAACACTTGTCTTCCATCACCTTATTCGATCGATATAATTGCTAACGACGTTCCAATAACATACAGCGTTTCTTTTTCGGATGGAACGCCCATTCAAACCTTTACAACGTCAAATGACACCACCATAAACCATGTCTTCAATACTTCATCGTGTGGAATAGATTATGTTTTTGCTCCTGGGTTACCTCCCATTCAAAATGCCTTTTCTGCAACTGTTGTTGCGCAAAACTTCTGTTCTGTTTTACCTACCGTGGTTACAGTTGGACCAATTACCATTTCCACAGGTACTACGGCAGATTTTAGTTATTCACCTCCATCGCCAATCTGTGTTTTAGATCCAGTAACCTTTAGTAATGAATCGGAAGGAGGGGAAACGGTTAACCAAAATGGATGTGATACGACTTACGGTTTCTTTTGGTCGATTACACCGAATACCTTTACGATAAATTCTGGAAGCTTAGGATCGTCGAATGGATTTATTGGCGGAACCTATGACTACACCCAATGGACAAACGGAACGGACGATGTAGAAGTATTATTCAGCCAACCGGGTACGTATTACATTACCATGCACACTGGAAATTTCTGTGGCGCCGATTCCATTACCGATTCCATCGTAATTAAGCCCGAGGCGCATTTGACCTTTTCTTCCTATGAGCAGTATATCTGCAGTGGCGATTCGTCAGCCCTTTTCACAATGACGGCAGATCAACCCAACTATGTAATCAATTGGACAATTACGGATACGACCAACATTAGCAACATCACCGTATTCTCGGGAAGTGGTGCAACACCGGTTTCTTTTAATGCTTTATTACCCCAAAACAATACGAACGAACAAGGCACCATTATCATTGAGGCAACGGTGGAATGTTCCTCGGATACCGCGGATGTTCATACCATTTATGTCAACCCTCAAGCAAACGCAAACGTAGATCCATTGTTCTACCAGATATGCAACGGTGAAACAACGGATATCGATATTACTAGTAACTTGGACAACGTCAACTTCACTTGGACGGCTTCGTTCCCGGGAACGATAAGCGGAGCGTCAAACGGCAACGGTACCAACATAGCACAAACCTTGAATAATTCTGGCACTACCATCGATACGGTTCAGTATCTTGTGGTTGTTCAAAACGCGGCATGTCCGGGAGATACAGCGATCGTTTCGGTTGCTGTTCAGCCGCAACTTACCATTCCAACCAATCCGGATTTCACGGTATGTCCGGGAACGCCGATTAACCCAACGGATTACGTTTCAAGTCCTCCAGGAGCAACGATTTCATGGACCAATACGAACACCAATGTAGGTCTTTCGGCTAATGGCACGGGCGATGTTCCAACCTTCAATGCGGGAGCGAATTCAACAGGGAATACGATTTCGGGAACGATAGATGTTACGGTCCAATTGGGGAATTGTCCGTCAGTTCAGGATCAATTCGTTGTTAATGTAATTCCTGCTCCTGATTTTGACTACACGACAACTCCTGCCAATGGATTGGACTGTATAACGGGAATCGGCGTAATAAACGGGCAGGCAACGCCGAGCAATGCTTCCGCCTCATGGTCCGGTCCAGGAATTGTTTCTGGTGGAAACACCATTTCACCAACCATTAATCAACCTGGTCAATACAATGTAGTCCTGACTGATGTTAGTAATGGTTGTTCCGCAAATTATTCAGTTACCATTGAGCCTCCTACCTTACTAAATATTACCGCTGTCACGGTTGCCAATGTAAGTTGCTTTAACGGAAGCAATGGAGCAATTGCTGTAAATACAGACAATGGAAATGGTAATAACCTAACGTATGATTGGACTCCAAACCTTACTAACTCGGCAAACGTCAATAACCTTCCGGTAGGTACTTACTCCGTAACGGTTACCAACGAAGACGGTTGCGACGATGATACCACCGTAGTAATTACTCAGCCCTTGCCCATTGTAATTAGTCAAATCGATTCTATTGGTTCAGAGTGTGGCGAATCGAATGGTAGTTTGACGGTGATGGCGAATGGCGGACAGGGCGGTTTCTCGTACAGTTGGTCCTCTGGCAGCAATGCTGCGACGGCTAACAACATTGATGCAGGAACCTACACGGTCTATGCAACCGACGCGGCAGGATGTATGGTATCGGCTTCCTTTGATTTAGGGTGTACAGAATTGATCCCGGTTATCATACCTCAGTTTCTTTCACCAAACGGTGATAATTCGAATGAGGTGTGGATTATCCAAAATACGCAACAATACCTTAATATTAAGGTGAAAGTCTATAACCGTTGGGGATCAGAAGTATTTGAGGCAGAACCGTATGCCAACGATTGGAACGGTCATTACAAAGGTACGCATCCAAATCCTCTTCCCGCTGGAACGTATTTTTACATCGTGGATACTAATAAAAAATCACAAGATCCTTACCAAGGATACATAGAAATTCAGCCATAATCATGAAAAGAATTACCCTTTTATTGGTTGGTATACTCAGCAGTTTGAGTGCCATCGCACAGCAAGATGCACAAACATCCATGTATTTCTTTAACCCCTTGCAGTACAATCCTGCTTATGCAGGTACACGCCAGTCGCTTCACATTACTGGTGTAACACGGGCGCAATGGGTTGGATGGGATGGTGCTCCAAATACACAATTTCTATCGGCGCATGCTCCAGTTATCCGCAAGAATATTGGCGTAGGATTGAACATGGCTTACGATAAAATTGGGTCTCGATCTGGATTTAATGTAATGGCTAATTTCGCTTACCACATGCGTTTAAATAAAGACCTTCGACTTTCCCTTGGATTATCTGCAGGACTTCAGCAATATGGTTATGATTTTACGGGTTTAATTGTTACCGATCCAAACGATGTTAATTATACCACCAATTATTCGAAAACACGGGCCAACATGGGTTTTGGTTCGTACTTGTTTGGAGAACGATTTTATGCAGGACTTTCTTTGCCAAGACTCATAAAAAGAAACATCGATAACAACACCGGGGACGCTTATCTTCAAAGGCATTTGTACCTTACAGGTGGGTACGTTCATCCGATAAATTCTATTTTGGATTTAAAGCCATCGATCCTTTTAAAATATACAGCTAATGGTCCAGCCATTGCTGATATCAATTTCTCAGCGCATTTGTATAAAACGTTTTGGGTAGGATTGTTATACCGTACAACAGACTGTATTGGATTTAATTTTGCTTATCAGTTTAAGGATATTTGTACCGCAGGTTACGCCTTTGATATTCCATTAAACGGCAAATTCTTGAACCAATGGGGGACCCACGAAATAATGGTCTCTTTTGATTTAAATGGTAAGAATAACGCAGTTCAAAGTCCTAGATACTTCTAATTATGAAAATATTATCTTTCTTATTTATTGCTGTTGTAGGAGCCGTTGCCTTTGGGCAGGACTACAAATGGAAATATGCAAACACCTTATCTACGCAGTATCGTTATGCAGAGGCTTTGCCTGTTTGGGAGGAAATATCCCAAAAAGCCTTGACAGATGGTATTCGGTTAACGCCAAGTCTACGAAAAACGGTTGAAGCGGCTTGCCAGTCGGAAAATTATGCAAAAGCAGTGCGTTGGTCTCAGGTGTTGGTTTCAAAAGGACAGACCGAACCACGCGATTGGTTGGTATTTATGAATGCCCTTCAGTACATGAATGCTAGCTTTCGTCTAACAGGCGTTCTTGATTCTGCTCTTATTAAACATCCGTATGATCCAAGCCTATTGCAAAAAAAACAGAATCTGACCAAGGTATTTCAAAACCTAGCAATTCAATCGGATCATGTAGTTCGCTTGTATAAAGACGGTTCAGAAGGGGAGGAGTTTGGGGCATTTCCATATAACAATGGGGTTTTGTTCGTAACAAACGAATTTAACAACCACGCTATTAATCGGAATTATCCTAGAACCGGTCAGTATTATACGGATATCGCAACGTATGATTCCTTGGAAGCCATTAAGACTAAAACCTTCAAATTCTACGAAAAACCATTTTGGTTGGAATTCATTTTTAAAAACCGTTGGAAAGCATTGAAAAGCACCAAAGGTCATGATGGCCCGATTGCATTCGATCCAAGTTATACCTACATGTTTATTACTTCAAATTTTGAACAGAAGGACGTCGAAGGGAAAATGAAGTACGCTCGATTAAAGCAGCGATTTTTTGGTGTACGTTCGAATGGTTTTGATGAATTAGAATTTCCGTTCAATTCCATTGATTATTCTACCGGGCACGCAACCATGGACGCGGATGGAAATGTCTATTTTATCTCCAACCGTCCTGGAAGTATGATTAAATCGATTGTATTTGATACGCTTTCCAAGAAAATGGATACCATTTACAGCGCCGATATTTGGAAAACGAAGTACACGGATGGTGAATGGTCTGATCCAGTGAATCTGGGAGATAAGGTTAATACCTCAGAAGATGAGTTGTTTCCGTTTATTTCTAGTAAGGGGATTTTATATTTCAGTTCGTATGGATGGAATGGAATAGGGGGCTTGGATATTTTTATGTCTGAACTCGATGGTGTGGCTCCTGAACCTATGGGTTCACCTCTAAACTCAAGTGCAGATGATTTCTCCTACTATGTCGATGAAGTTACTGGGAAAGGTTATTTTTCATCCAATAGAAATGCTTTCAAGGATCAAATGTATGCCTTCAACAAGCCTGTATTCTCGGCTAATTTAACTGCTCAACTTGTTGACTGTAAGGGGAAGGCCTTGATTAATCAAACCGTTGTCATTAAAGACTTACGAAACGGAAAAGTTGAGACGCGAAAAACCGATCGCAAAGGACAAGTTGGACCCATTGAAATGCTCAAGAAGCATACGTATGCTATACGATTTGCTGGCGATAAAGGATTTACTCCTGATTCTACTACGTTTCTTGCGAAGGACACCGGTGCTTTTGCGGTAACTTTGAAAACGTATTTTCGAGATAATTTCAGCAAACTCAGTATCACAAACGAGAATGGAGAACCTATGAATGGAGCGATGGTCACTGTATTTCGTGAACGAACGGCTCCAATGTCTTTTCAGACGGATGCTAAAGCAACCTATACATGGAAGAACGAAAAAGGTCCTCAAATTGACTCCATCGTCGCCAATTTTATTAACTATAACGATGGGGTATTACTCCCAAAGAAGTGGATAGCGAATAACTGTATCGACACTATTTTTTATACCATTAAAATGGTTCCAAAACCTAAGGAGGAGTTTATCTTTTTAGATTTAATATTATACGATTTCGATAAATATGATTTAAGGCCAGAGAGTTTATTGGAGCTGGATAAACTGATCAAATACATGCAACTTCACCCCGATTTAAAAGTTGAACTTTCGTCCCACACGGATTGCAGAGGTTCGAGTGAATACAATGAAAAACTTTCGCAAAACCGTGCGAGAAGTTGTATCGATTACATCATTAGCCAAGGCATTAACCCGGAGTCTATTATTGCCATGGGTTATGGTGAGTCCTTGCTGAAAAACGATTGTCCTTGTGAGAAAGAGATAAAATCCAATTGCTCAGATGAAGAACATCAGGTTAACCGAAGAACAGAATTAAAGCTGCTTACGCCTGACAACAAGCCCTTGGATAATCAACGTTTGGAGGATTAATGTCTGAAAACAACCTGTTAAAGCCTGACCAAAGACCCAAAGGTTTGGGAGTTCTATCCGTATTAACCTTGTTATTTACGGGGTTCGGATTTCTTTTTGATGCATTGCTTTTGTTTACCTTGACGCCCAATGAAGAGCTCATACGCACTCAAAAGCTGGCTGTTGCGAAACAAGTCATTGAGTTACAAAAAGAGAACAACGAAGACCTTGTAAACCTCGTGAGACAGCTTGGAGAAATGAACGTGGTTTTTATAAACCATCATTATGCATATAGGACCGTCATGATGGTTATAGCGCTGATGGGGATTTTTTCGGTTGTACTCATGTTGCGTAGGAGAATCTTAGGATTCCATTTTTACATTATTTATTCGCTTTTCTATATTGGAAGCGTTTACCTCTTTTTATCCCCAAGTCAGGTCCCAAATCCATTAATTTGGTTTAATTCCATTGTAGCCTTTCTTTTTATCCTACTATACGCCAGAAATCGAAAGTGGATGGAAGGCAATGAAGCCTAAAATATTTTTCCTGGATTTAGGATGCCTTTAGGATCAAAAACCTTCTTTATATTTCTCATTAAGGTAAGGGTGACTTCAGGGAATGCAATTGGCATGTAGGGACGCTGTACGTATCCAATGCCATGTTCGCCAGACAAGGTGCCTCCCAATCGAACAACCTCCTGAAAAATGTCGCTTATTGCCAGCGGAAGTTCATGCTCCCATTGTGCGTCCGTGAGTGATCCGCGGATAATATTCACGTGTAGGTTTCCGTCACCGGCATGACCGTAGCAAACCGATTTAAAACCATAGCGTTCTCCAACCTGCTTTACATGGGATAATAAATTTGGAAGTTGGTAGCGCGGAACGACCGTATCCTCCTCTTTGTAAACGGATTGGGTTTTAACCGCTTCACCTACTTTTCGCCGTAAATTCCAAAGGGCTGCTTTTTGAGCGGCGGAATCCGCGAAAAGGATTTCATCCGTTTCAAATGCTTCGAGAACCCCAAAGAGTTTTTCTGCTTCTTGCATTAATTGTTCCTCATCAAAGCCATCTAGTTCAATTAAAAGGTGTGCCTCATGGCTGTCTTTAACGGGAACCGTTTCGTCACCAGTGAAGGATTTTGCCCACAGGAGTGCTTCCCGTTCCATAAATTCCATTCCACTTGGAATGATTCCCGCCTTAAATATGTCTGGAACCGCTGCACAGGCCGAACCAGCGTTAAAAAATGGAACAAGAAATAGGACGTCATATGTAGGATGGGGTAGTAATCGAAGAACAATTTTGGTAATGATTCCCAAGGTACCTTCTGAACCAACCATTAGCTGTGTTAGGTTGTACCCGGTAGCGTTTTTGAGAACGTTGGCACCAGTCCAAATGATTTCGCCTGTTGGAAGTACAACTTCAAGATTTAGCACGTAATCTTTGGTAACGCCGTACTTAACCGCTTTAGGCCCTCCAGAGTTTTCGGACACATTCCCACCGATAAAACAAGAGCCTTTGCTTGCTGGATCGGGCGGATAAAATAAGCCTTTCTCCTTTACCGCTTGTTGAAGAACCTCAGTAATGACCCCCGGTTCCGTGGTAACTTGTAAATTATCCGTATCGATATGAAGTATGGAATTGAATTTTTCCATAGAAACCAAAATGCCGCCATGAATCGGTAAGCAACCTCCACTTAAGCCAGTTCTTGCACCAGCGGGTGTTACCGGGATGGCGTGTTCGTTGCAATAGCGCATGATGGAAGCTATCTCTTCGGTTTTTGTAGGAATTAACACCAAATCCGGAGGAAACACAAAGTCTTCGGTTTCGTCATGTCCATAGGATTTACGCTCCTCCAAACCGGTGTGCATTTTAATCCCCAGCGTGGAAAAAAAATCCAAATGTTCTTTTGTTAAATTCGCCATTTCAAACACAAAAATGGGAATAAATCAGAAACAAAAAGAAAAACTCCATGGTATTCAAAACCTTTTCCTAGGAACATTGGGTGACATACCCGATTTGTAATTGAAAAAACCAAGACGCTTAGGCCAGAAGTAGTACGAGCATTTACGGAACAAAAAATCCATTTTTTATCAAGAAACAAAGGACTAATTCCTTATTTTTACAAGATATTATGGCAATAAAAGATACGTATATCATTGATGGCATTAGAACACCCATTGGTAGTTTTGGTGGAGGATTGTCTGCGGTTCGTGGGGATGACTTATTAGCCCACACTATTAAATCACTTATGGGTCGCTTGCCAAGTCTTGCCCCAGAATCCATTGAGGAGGTATTCATTGGGTGTGCAAACCAGGCTGGAGAGGACAACCGTAATGTAGCTCGTATGGCTCTTTTGCTGGCTGGACTTCCCACTTCCATCGGAGGAGAGACTGTAAATAGGCTTTGTGCTTCGGGAATGGCTGCTGCGATAAATGCTTCCAGAGCCATAAAAGATAATGCAGGCGAACTATATATCGCCGGTGGTGTCGAGCACATGACACGAGCCCCCTACGTTTTGTCAAAAGCTTCTGGATCGTTTGGACGAGATCAAAAACTTGAAGATTCTTCCTTTGGCTGGAGGTTCATCAATCCGGTCATGGAACACCTTTACGGCGTAGAAAGTATGGGGATGACCGCAGAAAATTTAGCAGATGAATTTTCGATTGCTCGTGAGGATCAAGATTTATTTGCTTTGTGGTCACAACAAAAAACAAAGGAAGCTCATGAATCTGGGTTTTTTACGGATGAAATCATTCCCATTCCTATTCCTCAACGCAAGGGGGATGCGCTTTGGTTCACCGATGACGAATTTCCTAAAAAGCAAACCACTATTGAGAAATTATCTGGTTTAAGGCCTGCCTTTCGAAGCAATGGAACCGTTACTGCAGGAAATGCCTCCGGGCTAAACGATGGTGCTGCAGTCCTTTTAATCGGTTCTGAAGAAGGTTGTGCTTTGGCAGGAAAAAATCCTTTGTCACGCATTCTTTCTGCCGCGGTGAGTGGTGTAGCGCCCCGAATTATGGGTATAGGACCCGTCGAAGCATCAAAAAAAGCCTTATCACGAGCGGGACTTTCTTTGGATCAAATGGACATCATTGAAATCAATGAAGCTTTTTCTGCGCAGGTTTTGGCCTGTACGCGGGCATTAGGATTATCGGACAAGGATCCAAGGATCAATCCCAATGGAGGAGCAATTTCCTTGGGCCATCCGCTAGGTATGACTGGCGCTCGAATTTTGTTAACGGCTTCCCGACAATTAAAGGCTACAGGTAAACGATATGCATTGGTTACAATGTGCATTGGAGTTGGTCAAGGCTATGCCACCGTTTTAGAGAATGCATCATGAAACAATGGATCGTTTTATTAGGAGTTCTGGTTATAGTGACCAGCTGTAAAAGAAAAGCTACATCATGGGACGTTTCCTTGGGAGCGCCCTTAGTGAATGACACCCTTGATGTTTCTAACTTTGTTCAAAATCAAACCTTAGTACCCAATGCTAACGGAACCTTGGACGTTGATTTCACGAAAACGATATTGGATATTGGCCTTTCGGATTTAGTTGCCCTTCCTGACACCTTAGTGGTGCAGTCATTTAGTCCCAATTTAACACTGAACGTTCCGCCCGGGTTTAATGTCTTCAACGAAACCAACGAACATCCCATAAACATTCCCAATGTTCAATTGAAAAAAATAAGAGTCTCATCAGGTAGAATTCAGTTAAGAGTATTCAACCCATTACCTACAGAGGTTACGTTTGATGTTTTTTTACCGGGAGTATCTTCGAATGGAACACCGTTTCAAGCATCCTTTTCCGTTGCTGCTGGCAGCCAATCTAGTCCAACTGCAGGAGAAAACGAGTTGGAATTAGCAGGATATGAAATGGATTTGCGTGGAATTAATGGAACGGCTTTTAATACCTTACAATCCCAAGTTTTGGTAAAAACCAATCCGGCAGGTCCCTCGGTTACCGTAACCCCATCGCATGTTTTTAATGTTGAAGCCTCTTTGAAGGATATTGCCATTGATTATGCTAGGGGGTATTTCGGTCAACAAGTATTCTCGGATGTCGCCGCGGTGCAAGTGGAAGCATTAAATCATTTGTTGTCAGGCAATATTGACATTCAAAACGTACAGCTCAATATCTTGCTATCCAATGGTATGAAGGTTCCGATTAAGAGTAAAATTACCCAAGTACAAAACATTAACCATCAAGGCAGCACCGTTAACTTAAGTGCTCCATGTATTGGGCAGAATTTATTCTTAGCACCGGCAACAGGCACTTGGAATGCTTTGAATCCCTCTACCCAACAACTGGCTATTAATTCCTCCAATAGCAATATAGAAGGGTTGCTCGAAAATTTAGGCTCAACGCTTAATTTAGGATACGAGGTCACGCTAAATCCAAATGGAAACCTCAATGGCGGATGGGATGAAATTTTTTCAACTAGTCGAATTAAAGTTGAGTTACATGCTCAAATGCCTTTGCAGTTGCAGGCAGATCAGTTGACCTTAGTCGATACCTTTGCGATTTCATTGAAGCAAAACCAACAAAAAACCCATGTGATTGGAGGCTATTTTCAGGTGGATGTGGCTAATGCGTTTCCCTTGCAAAGTCAATTAAAACTGACCTTTCTTTCAGAGAATAGTACCGTAATTACTGAAATACTCGGTGATGCTTTGGTACTAAGTTCTTTAGCGGGCAGCAACAATGCCAGTGGGGTTTTGGTTAAAAAATCCAGCATTCATTTTCCTTTAAATGCTGTTTTATTGGATAAAATCAATGAGGTGAAATTCGTTAAGGTAGAGGCAATTCTTGACACCCCTAATGCTTCTGGTTCCGCAAACCAAATGGTTTCAATTCCCGTTGGAGCATTTCTTCATGTGAATATGAAGGCTAAACTAGACACAAAAATCGTATACTAATGCATCAGAAACTTGCCTTCCTTTTGTTGGTGTGCTTTTTTTGTTTCGGTGCCAATGCGCAATTATGGCGCTCGTACGAAAGCGATACGGTATCGAATCCAAATTCAATGCTTCGGCTAAACGGCGTATTGGATTACAGCGCTTCTTCCATCGAAAATTCCGTGCTAAACCCATTGGTGTTTGGAGGGTTTATCAGTCCTGAAGCGAAAGATCAATCGCTGAAAAACCATAGAGGCTTTCAAGTGCTTGGGGCTGAGGCGCAAGGAGACCTTTTTTATTTTAAAAAAATAAAAGGATCAAGCTCCTTTTGGAACCGTTATGTACCCGGAATCCACGCGGGATATAGTCAAATGGCCTCTTTAGCCTATACTTCGGATCTTTACACCTTAGCATTTTATGGCAACGAAGCTTTTCGAGGTGATTACTGCGATCTTACGGGCACACAACTTAAATGGATTGGATTTCAGTCGTTTGGTTTTTCCCTATACGATACAAAGAATAAAGCATCGCTCGGGCTTAATTTGGTGGGCTTGACCCATTACAGTGCTGCAGATCTAAATACCAATCCCGGTATGCGTTTTTACTACACGGAGAATGGCGACAGCCTTTATGGGATTTGTAAAGCTTCCACATCCTATATTTCAGGAAAATCCTTTTACAAAGGGATGGGGCTTTCGTTGGATTTTGATTACGAGTTTAAGGTCCAACTTTCTGAGGATCATGTTAGTCCAATGAAGATTAGTTTAAGGAATTTTGGTTTTGTGTCCGCCAATAACATTACTACCCAAAGTTTGGATACCTCCTTTGCCTTTGGTGGATTTACCCTGACCGAATTGATACAAAGGGAAGGGGTATTAGCGCCTGGATTTTCGTTCACTGATAGCTTGACCCAAAGCATTACTGAAAATCGATTGTTGTTCCTTCCTGCGTGTATCCAGTTAATGAGCATGTACGATCCTTCACGAACCACGAGACTTCAGCCTTTGCTCGGTCTTAGGATGGTGTTTATTCCCGGCTATATTCCTTTTGTATATGCCGGAGTTAATTCACGGCTAAACCAGAATTTAAACCTGGCTTTATGCGGGAGTTATGGAGGTTTTTCCGGATTTAAAATGAACGCAGCGCTTCAATTTCAAAAAGGGGCTTTTGCGCTTGGCTTAGGTTCGGATAATTTACTCGGACTTTTTCTTAAATCAGCTTTTGGTAAAGCCCTTTCAATTCAAATGCGATGCGTTTTTTAGTATATTCATGCTTTTTGGTTTTGCCGGTCATGCTTTCGGCTCAGGGCAGCTTTTACAAGCAGTATTCTGGGACGGAATATGATCGTGGGCATGGCGTGGTGCAGTTACCGGATTCCAGTTACGCATTAACAGGGGTCAGTGGAAGCTGGGGAGACAACGCAGAAGCTTTTCTTTTAAAAATTTCTAAATCAGGAGACTATCAATGGAGTCAACATTATGGGGGGTATGAATTTGATGAAGGTCGACGTATTTTATTTGATCCGATACACCAGTATTTTATAGTCGGGAGCAGCTTAGAGAATCCCAATTCGGCCTATGATGCGTATCTATTAAATACTGACTTTTCTGGGAATTTAACGTGGGAAAAGCGCATTCATTTAGGCGGTTGGGAATTCACAAACGATGCTGTGCTTACCACCGATGATGGAATTTTGATTGTTGGAAAAACACAAAATCCAACTACTAATCTTTCTAGGGGGTTTTTGATGAAAACTAATGCCATTGGGGACACCTTGTGGACGCGTTTTGTTGGGGATACAGGGTTCAATTCCATAAATACCGTTCTAGAGATTCAAGATTCCATATACGTAGTAGGAGGGGAGTATTTTAATGCTGATTCTTCAGCAAGCAAAGGATTCCTAGCCGCATACCATCAAAGCGGCAACTTGCTTTGGTTTACTTCCATTGGAGATAATGGATCCTTCGGAATAACCGATATGACCATTAACCAAAACCGTTTCAATCTTACCGGGTGGAAATTCGACAACAACCTTCAGGAGCATGACAATTACACGGGACGGTATGAACTCAACGGAAGCCTTTTCTATGAGTCAGTTTATGTCAATCCCGGTGATGTAATTTTGGATGAAATCACCTTAAATGGTTCTCAAACCAAGTTGTATGTGGGCTACAGAAACGAGAACTTAAGCAACCCCACCTTTGGTTTGGATATTACCTTGGGTCGTTTCAACACCAATTTCGATTGGGATAATGGACCGATATATATAAATCATGGTGGCGACGAGAAAGTAGAACAGTTTATACCCACGTTGGATGGAGGAGCATTAGCGGTGGGATGGATTACGTATCCGATGAATGGTGGATCGTCGGTCTTTGCTATGAAAATAGGACCAAACGACGAATTTCAAACGGTGGTAGGCAATGAACCAATGCTGCCCTTGGTTGCTACACAAGCCTTCGAGGAAATTGGAGTTTCCTTGTTTCCTAATCCGATGCAAGATTTTTTAACCATGCATATTACACAGGGAAATGGCATTGTTTCTTGCCTTGATATTAACGGACAAACGGTATTCAAGCAATTTGTGGAAACGGGTGTGAATGCGCTGGAGGTATGTTCGCTTAAGACAGGGGTGTACTTTATTCAGTTTGCCGGAAGTACTTGGAAATTCATCAAACTATGATTCGATTTTTAGCGGTCTTTTTTTTAGGGTTTAGTGTCTTCGGGCAGGTTTTACCGGTAAGCCGCTGCGTTGATTGGACCGTAGCAGGTTTAACCGATACGAGTACCGTAGGTTTCACCTATTATGATGCCGTGCAAGAAGGAGCGATTCCAGATGGCGTGACTTCGGCAAATGCCGTAATTGATAGCTTGTTGCAAATAAGTCAACCCGGAATTCACATACATTTTCCCCCAGGAACTTACTATTTTAATGCGCCCATCAGTTTGCCAAGTAATTGCTTGATCTCGGGTGATGGTGCATCCGCAACCCATTTTGTATTCAATCAAGGAGGGACCGGGCATTCGATACAAACCAGTGGGGTTGCACAAAATGCAGACACGGCGTCCTTGATGGTTCAAGGCCTCAAGGGCACATCTTTTTTGGTGGTTTCGAACACAGCACCGTTTCAGGCTGGAGATTGGATTAAGATCATTCAACAGGATGCTGATTTGGTTTTTTCGAGTTGGGCGCAAGGTAGCGTGGGTCAGCTTGTAAAAATTGCCGGTATTGCTGGTGATACGCTATGGTTGCATTCTGAATTGCGAATGGATTATTTATTGAATCGCCAACCCAAAGTGAAACGAATACTCATGAAACGTAACATTGGTCTACAGTGTTTTTCGATGGAACGCATGGACAATACCGCGCCGGAGCAGGCGAGTGGCATTCACTTCACCTATTCCGAAAACTGTTGGATTAGCGGTATAGCGTCCAATAAAACCACCTTTGCGCATGTGGAATTTGAAGCAGTTTCGAACAGTAAGGTGGAGAAATCATATTTCCATGACGCGTTTGAATACGGCGGCGGCGGCAGGGGATATGGGGTGGTCTTGCACTTCACAACCAATGAATGTTTGATTGAGAACAATATATTTAAACATTTAAGGCACAGCGTATTGCTTCAAGCAGG
>CAIJTF010000058.1 GCA_903823565.1 uncultured Flavobacteriales bacterium | reverse complement strand
TGGAATTAGAGGAACAGTTAGCGCGCTATCTTGCGTTAGAAACATCTAAGGTTCTTTTGATGGCGAATGGCACGCTACCTTTACAGATTTCTTTGAAAGCGCTGGCGAGGTCCGGAGAGGTCATTACTACCCCTTTTTCCTATGTAGCTACTACGGCGGCAATTGCTTGGGAAGGGTGTACACCGGTATTTGTGGACATTCACCCCGAATACTTAACCATTGACGAAACCAAAATCGAAGCGGTGATTACGGATAAAACCACCTGTATTTTAGCAACCCACGTATTTGGAAATCCTTGTCATGTGGAAGAAATTGATCGCATAGCACGAAAGCACCATTTAAAAGTAATATACGATGGCGCTCATGCCTTTGGGGTGAAGTACAAAGGCCGGAGTATTTTTGAATTTGGCGATGTTTCTACCTGTAGTTTTCACGCTACAAAAATTTTCCATACGGGGGAGGGAGGAGCCGTTTTATGCAAAGATCCCGAGTTGTTTAAAGAACTTTATTCACGTCATAATTTTGGTCATGATGGTTACCTGGCTTTTAATGGGTTGGGAATCAACGGTAAAATGAGTGAATTACAAGCGGCTATGGGACTTGCCGTTCTCAGCCACATGAAAGATATCCTTGCCTCCCGTGAAGGTAGCTGCCAAGAATACAGGAAGGCATTGAACCATCCTTCCCTGACCTTCCCCAAACTGCGTTCAGAAACCCAATGGAACCATGGGTACTTCCCTGTACTTTTTTCTTCTGAAACGACCTTGTTAGCTGTTGAAAATGCCTTAAATCAAAAGAAGATCTTTCCTCGCCGTTATTTTTATCCATCGCTAAGTACACTCGAGTATGTCCCAAAGGCGGAGGTGCCTGTAGCAGAAGATGTTGCCTCAAGAATTTTATGCCTGCCGTTGTTTGTGGGCATTACCGCATCGGAAATTCAATCCATTTCGGATATTATTCAAAAAATCCTAACTTCGGATCAATGATTATAGTTGGTGCTGGTGGTCATGCGATGGAAGTTTATTCTGAGTTGGTGAGTGCTTCAACGAAGGTGACTGCTTTTTACGATGAATTATTGGAGGAAAATACCCAGCTATTTGGGATCCCAGTTCTACGGGAAATGGAAAGCTCCAATGAGCAAACTTTTGCAATAGCTGTTGGAAAACCCCACCTACGAAAAAAGCTATTTATGCAGTTTACATCCCAGGGATGGAAGGCCGTTAATGTTATTTCAATGGATGCCTCTGTAAGTGTTTTAGAGGTAAAACTTGGGACAGGTTTAAACCTCATGCATGGCGTTTACATAGGACCACGCGTGGTCATTGGTGATGGAACCCTTATTAACGCTAAATCTAGTGTGCATCACGGAACAAGGATTGGTAATTTTTGCGAGATATGTATTGGTGTTTCTGTCGCAGGGGCTTGTATAATTGAGGATGAGGTGTTTATTGGAATGGGAGCACAGATTTTACCAGGAATTCGGATTGGAAAAGGGGCTATTGTTGGTGCCGGTGCGGTAGTAATCAAAGATGTTCCAGCGGGAGTTACAGTTAAAGGGGTACCAGCTAAGTGAACGTAAAGAAAAAGAAAATTCTACTCATAGGAGATATGCCTAACTGGGCGTTTCACCTTGTTATTCAGTTTATTATTGAACGTGTTGAGGGGTATGATTTCTTTTATGATTTTACCGTTTATAATTCCAACCCAACATCTCGTGTTAATTCAGATTTTGAGGTTAAAAGTACGCATCCAATAGTGCCCATTCGAAAGCGTTTGTCTTTTCAACGGGTTCCCCTTCTAAGAGGCATACTTTATCGGTGTACAAGGGTTTTAAACCGCTTGGGATGGATTAGGTATGATGAAAATGGCTGTTGGAGGAGGGTTGCTCCCGATAACAAATATGATTTGGCTGTTTTTTTAGACTATTATATGGATAAAGATGCTGATTTTAGTCATGTAATTGCTGAAAAGTACGTGAAGGGAATATTCACGGAACAATTCCCGCCAAAAGGAATTGTATTAGATCAATCGATTAACCTAACCACTTTCGTGAAACATTACCTAAACAGATGCGATGCCTTATTGGTTGGTGCTCCTTCGATTGCAAACATCTATTCTGAAGCATTCAACAAACCGATATTTTTTGCAAATCTTTGCTATGACGAGTCTCTTTTTATTCCTAAAAAACGTTCTAATAGACATACCTTTGTTATCGGTTGGACAGGAAATCCATCCCGAGATTTTAAGGGATATTATTCGCATATTGTACCTGCGGTCATGGAATTACAGGAATTAGGGATAGCAGTGGAGTTAAGGCATCAATTTCAAGGAAGTATAGCATCATTGGTTACGTTTTGGCAAGATGTAGATTTAGCGTTAATTCTTTCCGATGCCGATGCAGGACCCTCAATGTTTATTGAGGCTAGTTTGTGTGGTGTTCCCAGTGTATCCACAAAAATTGGATTACCGGCCTTTGTAATTGAGGATGGTATCAACGGTTTATTCTGCGAACGTTCTGTTGAGGATGTAGTATTAAAAGTCCGAAGAATTATAAATGACGTTGCTTTACATCAATCTATGAAACAATCCATTCGTGAGGATTTTATCCGTAAGCTTGGTGTGGAGGCTCAAAAAATACGTTGGAAAAACCTATTTAATGCCATGTTGAATGAATAACCAAAAAGTATTTTGCTTTTTTCCTTTGGCCTCAGTGGGCGGCACAGAGCGGGTTCATTTAGATATCCTTAAGGCATTGGATGGTATTCCAAAAGAAATTTTTATCCGTTATCGTACAACCCCATGGAAGGGAATGGATTACAAACGGTCGAAAGAAGCGCGTACAGAAGGCGCTCAATGGTTGTCAGAATTTAAGCGATATGGAAAGGTTACCTTCGTTTCTAAGTACCTTGAGGCACCACGGTTTGGTCGGGTGGTAAAATCCTGGTTTATCAAACGAATAGCAAAACGGATTAATGCATGTTCCAACCCAACCGTCCTTTTTTGGCATCGTGAATCCATTGAATTTCTGTGGCCTTATCTTGCCCCGCACGTTAGAATCATTGACCTCATTCACAATAATTCCAACAATACCCAACCGGACAGCGGCTATTTAGTAAACGAATGGGCTCCGCGCATCAACCATCGAGTATTGGTACATGCCGGACTTAAAAAATGGATTCTTCCGTTGTATGAAGCTGCCCACTATTCGGCAGAACTTACGGATAGAATTTTGGTAATAAACCACAAAGTAGCTTTTCCCGATACAACGATTGTCAAGGCGAACGATGCATTTCAAGTTTTATACGTTGGCCGTGATGCCCCGGAAAAGCGAATTGAAATGTTTTTATCCATCGCCGCCCAAATGGCCACTCATTCTCGAATAGAATTCCAAATGGTAGGAATTGAGGATCATGAAAATCGATTTACCAATGTTCGTTGCCATGGATTGATCAAGGATAAAGCGTTGTTGAAATCGATTTACAGCACGGCTCATGTTTTAGTCCTCACCTCTGAAAGTGAAGGATTTCCGATGGTAATTGCGGAAGCAATGGCCTACGGTTGCGTTCCCATAGTTACCGCCGTAGGTGCCATTCCTACTCATTTGAGACACGGCGAAGAGGTAATCCTGACGGATCCAATGAAGTGCGTGGAGGAGACCATTGAATGGATTCTTCGACTCGATGGAAATCCAGAAACCCTACAAGAGCTCTCAAAAAAGGCTTACCTTTATGCGGAAGAACATTTCGCCGCAGATAGGTTTGATAATGCATGGAAACAGCTCATACAATCCCCTAGTTAGTGTAATAATTCCAAATTACAACCATGCCCCGTTTCTAGAAGAACGCATGGATTCGGTCCTGCACCAAACGTATCAAAACCTTGAGGTGATTCTATTGGACGATGCCTCCACCGATAACAGCAAAACGATCGTAGAAAAGTACCGAGGAAATGAAAAGATTAGCCACATTGAGTATAATGAAGTCAACAGTGGAAGTACCTTTAAGCAATGGATGAAGGGATGCACATTAGCGCGTGGGGAATGGATTTGGATTGCGGAAAGCGATGATGTAGCGGATCCACAATTTCTTTCAAAATTGGTTATGGAAATTGAAGCGGGAGTTGGAATGCTGTGCTGTCAATCCAAGGTGATCGATGCCTACGGAAATCCTTCGTCCTATTTAGGTCAGGAGTGCTACCCCAGTCATGCGATGATGTCGAAAGATGCTACATTTAATAGCTTCGATACCGCTTTTTTAGCAAACGAGATGTATCGTTTTAACCACCTCGTAAATGCAAGCAGTGTACTCATCAAAAAGACTGTTTTATTACAATTCCTTCCTTCGATTCAGGCATTTAAATTATGCGGGGATTGGATGTTATGGGTTCAAACCATAGCGCATTATAGGGTTAAACTCGTTAAGGAACCCTTAAATTATTTTCGGGTCCATGAAGGAACAGTTAGGCAAAAGGAGCATAAGAACCTGGGTGTTTTTTTCGAAAATGCAGCCATTACCCATTATATCTACGCACATTTCGGAACGAAGGAATTAACATCAATATATTCCGATTATTTAATTTACATCTATTTAAATCGCTACCCAAAGGAAGTGCGTAAAGGAAGTTTATTGGCTTTTCTGAAGGTTTTAAAACCCTTTGGGTGGTATTATGTTTTGGTTGGTTGGAAAGCAAAAATTACCCATGATTAAGGTTTCGATTGTTATAGTGAACTACAATACCGCTCAGCTTACCATGAGGTTATTGCAATCCCTTACTGGGCATGACGCCCTTGAATCAATGGAGATTATCGTTGTGGATAATGCCTCAGCAGATGAAAGTAAAGCAGTTATCAGGACTAACTTTCCGTCATTAAAATGGATTCAAAATACGGAGAACATTGGTTTTGGACGTGCTGTAAATATGGCGGTTGCACAAGCGAATGGAGCCATTATTATTGTACTCAATTCGGATCTCATTTTCGATAGTCCTGCATGTTCGGATATTTACCAAAGCTTTATTTCCTCCGATGCACGTATAGGATTAGCTACGTGTCGCATCGTAGACGAGGCGGGTAAGGTAGAAAAGTCCGTTTATTCTTATAATGCTTCCTTTAAAGAAGTGCTTGGCTACAATCGATTGTTATTTAAGATTTTTCGTAAAGCATTTACCAAGCCTTCTAATAGTATAGCTGCTGTTCACGGGGCCTTCTTGGTTTTTCATCGGGAAGTTTTCGAACAAGTAGGTGGTTTTGACGAGGACTTTTTTTTGTATTCAGAAGAATTTGATTTAGCGCGAAGGATACAACAAGCGGGATATACCCTTCATTGTTTTGACGAAATAACGGTTACCCATCAGCAAGAAGGTAGTAGCTTAGGGAAAGAATGGAATCAGCGCCAGCGTGCCGCATCCATCGCCTTATTGTTTCGCAAGAAATATGGATCTCTAGGACTTTTGCTTTATCTGACCTTAACCTTATTTAACCAGTGCGTAAACGTGCTTTGGTGGTTGAGAATGAATCATCAGGAGCGAGTGGATTATCGCCGACAAGCGCTAATGCATTGGAAAAACGGGTTTTTATATTTTCGCTTGTTATTTTTACCAATTATTAAAAAGCCAATCAAGGTTTAAACCAATGCCTTTCTTTTCTATCATCTTACCAACCTACAATAGGGCCTCTTTTTTAAAAAGAAGCATAGGAAGTGTTTTGGCTCAAACGTATACGGATTGGGAGTTGATTGTAATTGATGATGGATCCCGAGACCATACGAAGGAAGTTGTGACGTCGTTTAAGGACCCTCGCATCCATTATTTTTATCAAGAAAATGCTGAAAGGAGTGCCGCACGAAATAATGGTATTGCAAGGGCCAAAGGAGAATATATCTGTTTTTTAGATAGTGACGATGAGTACCTGCCCGATTATTTAATGGTTTTGAACCAGTTTATCATGGGCAATTCCATCCATGAAGGATTTATCGTATGTGGTTTAGGCTTTGATTCCACAGAAATTCATCATAAAAAGCCGCTTTTGGTGGAGACCAATTCCTTGGTAGTTGAAATAGCAAACCAGTTTATATTGCCCACTCAATCCTGTCTTTCAATGAGCATTTTACAAAGGGAGAACTTTCATGAGTCCTATCGAATATGGGAAGATACGCACCTTTGGTTGCGGATTGTTGCACAATTTCCCTTTTATCAGCTCTCAGAATATCTTGTAGTACAGCATCGGCATGCATCAGGTACGGTAAGGGAAGAATTTAACCGAGTTCAATGGAGGACTGTAATGCAATATTTGGATGCCATAAAAAACCTTGAAAAGCAATATGGATATTTATTTCAAGGTCAAATTGCGAGTTCTTTTTTTGATGATTATGCAAGGGATAAGATAAAAATGTTTTTGTATCGATCGAGACAAAACCGACAATTGGTTCTAGCCATGAGGCTCTGTTTTTTCGGTTGGATTCGTTATCGATCCGTTTATTTTATTGCTGAATTCCCAAAAATTCTCTTGAATTATTTAAATATTGGCCTTCATGACAACTAAGCCCTTGAACCTACTCATTGTTTCTTCGTGGTATCCTTCACCCGAACAGCCTACCTATGGTTCATTTGTGGAGGAGCAAGCCAAACTGTTGGTAAACGCGGGGCATAAAGTTACAGTGATTCATCCCTATTTGATGGGTTCTTTTTTTCAATCGCTTGGAAAATCAACGACCACTGTTATAACCAAGGATTCTGAAATATTAACCGTTCGAATTGGCGTATCTCCTGTTCTCCCAGGATTTCGAACCTTAGCGTATTACCGATGTTTTAAAGGCGTCCTTCGGGCCTGTCACGAAGCGGACATTCGCTTAAATTCCTTTGATGTAATACATACCCATGCGCCTTTTATGGGAGGTATTGTCGGAATAAAACTAGCCCATCGTTTCCAAATTCCGCTTGTACATACCGAACATACTTCAGGCTTGATTTTTAACTTATCGCAATACACAAAAAAAGATTTAGCGAAGGTAAAACGACTATACCAGGACGCTAAAAAGGTTCTTTTTGTTAGTCATTTTGCGGCAGATCGTATTTTGAAGACCCTTAATTTAGTTGGAAAAATAAATGCGGACGTGGTCTTCAATATGGTTCATGAATCCTTTTTTAATGAAACCGTTCGCCAAGGTAATGAGGCTCGAGAATTTACGATGATCGGTAATTTTATTCCCAGAAAAAATCATGCTTTACTTTTCGACGTTTGGCCTACCTTTTTAGAGGAATTTTCTAATGCAAAGCTTACATTAATTGGTGAAGGAGATGGGAAAGCATTTTGGCAAAAGTTTGTTACAAATGCAGGAATTAGTGGAGTTCAGTTTCTCCCCAATCAAAACCGAGAAAATATGGTGTTGATCATGGCAGAAAGCGATGTCGTTTTATCAACCAGTCAAATTGAGACCTTCGGTCTAACCATTGCTGAGGCCCAAGCGTTGGGAATTCCAGTGCTTGTTACGGCATCGGGAGGGGTGGAAGAGATTGTAACCTCGGATTCAGGAGTAATTACAGAAGGCACGCGCGCCGCTTTTTTATCCGGATTAAAAAAGATAGCACTGAACTATGATACCTTTGATAAACAAGGTATACGTATTCATGCAAAGCAACAGTTTTCTAGCTCAACTCTTTTAATGCGATTAGAAGCATTGTACCAAGAGGTGTTGGGAAGGAATTGATATCTTTGAAAGGTGATTAAGGTTCTGATTCTTGCATACGATTTTCCCCCCTATGTTTCCGTTGGAGGACAGCGTCCTTACAGTTGGTACAAGTATTTTAAAAATTTTGGAGTTGAACCTATTGTAATTACAAGACAGTGGTCTAATGCATATGGAAATGCTTTAGATTTCGTTGCTCCCAGCGAATCGTTAATGCTCGAAGTCGAACAAAATGAATGGGGGACCCTCCTTCGTACCCCTTACAGACCTACTTGGAGCCATCGTTTGCTTTTGAAATATGGACCAAAGCGTTTTCGTAGGGTTCGAAGCGTATTTACAGGGGCTTTAGCGTTTTTACAATTTTACCTTCCTGTTGGGTCGCAAAGGGAAATGTATAGGGCCGGATACGCTTTTTTAAAAAACAATGCCGTAGATTTTATAATTGCCACGGGGGAGCCATTTGTTCTTTTTCACTATGCCCGAAAATTGAGTAAAAAATTTGACATACCTTGGTTGGCCGATTATCGTGATCCTTGGTCAAATCAGTTCGAAAGAAATTCCTTGATTCTATTATATGCCTGGCAGAAAAGGGTAGAGCGCCGTATTGTTTCACATGCCTGCCATGCGATAACCGTTTCAGCTTTTACAAAAGAAAAAATAAAGGTAACGGTACCAAAACTTTCCCTTACCGTAATCCCAAATGGGTTTGATGAAGCGGTTTTGCAAAAAGTTACGGTTCCCAAACAAAGAACAGATTGCTTGTCCATTGCCTATGTAGGAACCCTTTACGATTGGCACCCCTTGGATTATTTTTTATCGCTATTGAATCAATATGTGGTTGAGAATAAGGCAACAATTTCAATGAATTTTTATGGGGTTAATCAAGAGGATTGGATTCTTCGTCACGTAAATGAGGTTTATCCCGCCTTAACTTCTATGGTGTTGGTGCATAAGAAAATTCCCTACGAACAGCTATTGCCAGCACTAGCGGAGAATCATGTAATGTTGCTTTTTAATTATTATTCTTTCATGGGGACTAAGGTGTTTGATTACCTCGCGATAAAACGTAAAATTCTGCTTTGTTTTTTGGACGATCCAATTGCTGAGGCTTTGAAACGAACTGCTTTTCCAACACATGAGTCTGAAAACACGGATGTATCCTTGCAAGCAACACTTCTTGAAAAAACAAAGGGAGGAATTGGGGTTAAGGATGGCTTACATTTATTGGAAGTTTTAAATCAATTGCAGCGGGAATTTAACCAAAATGGATTCGTGAACGCTGATCCGATAGGTCTTGAGGCCTATACTCGAAAAGCCAATGTTTCCCAATTTGCCCAGGTGCTAAAAATGTTGCTAGCCGATAAGAAACAATTAGAAGATTAAACTTACTTTTACAGGAAAATGAATTACTTTCTAGAGCATTTATTTTCGGAGTTTAAACTCCCGTTGCTCAATCCGGTGTTGGTATTTTCCCTCTTGCTTATCATTATATTGTTATCGCCAATTCTACTCAGGCGTTTTAAAATTCCTGGTATCATTGGATTAATCCTTTCGGGTATCATTATTGGCCCAAAAGGACTTGGAATCATTGGTGAAAATTCTCTTGCTTCCGAGGGATGGATTAAGCTATTTTCCACCATTGGCTTATTGTACATTATGTTTATGGCTGGGTTGGAATTGGACCTAACCCAATTTAGACGGTATTACCGAAAAAGTTTAGTCTTTGGATTATTGACTTTCTTCCTCCCAATTTTATTGGGGTTTCCCTTGTGCTATTATGCCTTGCAATTGTCTCCTCTGGCCAGTTTGCTTACAGCTAGCATGTTTGCCACGCATACCTTGGTTGCTTATCCCATCGTCAGTAAGTTTGGTTTGTCCAAACACAGTGCCGTTGCCATTACCGTCGGGGGAACCATACTTACCGATACGGCCGTGCTCATTATTTTGACGGTTATTTCAAGTGCTTCGAACGGGCACTTAGATATGGCATTTTGGGTTCGTCTGATTACCTCGCTTATTTTCTTCTCCATAATAATGTTTATAATCGTGCCCAAGGTGGCGCGCTGGTTTTTTAGTAAACTAGACAGTGAAAAGTCTTCGCAGTACATTTTCGTGCTAGCCATCGTCTTTTTCTCTGCATTTTTAGCAGAAGTTGCCGGTGTAGAACATATTATTGGAGCTTTCGTAGCCGGCTTGGTGCTCAACCGACTCATCCCACATAATTCGGTTTTGATGAATCGAATTGATTTTATTGGTAATTCATTATTCATTCCCAGCTTTTTAGTTTTTGTTGGAATGGTGGTGGATTATCGAGCCCTTTTTCAAGGGACTTGGCCCTTAATTATTGCCTTGGTTTTGACCTTGTTTGCTATTTTTTCGAAATGGTTAGCAGCCTATGGTACCCAAATTCTTTTTCGAATGGGGGCCCCGGAAAGGCGGTTGATTTTCGGTTTGAGTACTTCCCATGCAGCAGCGACCCTTGCCATTATTATGGTGGGTTACCAGGATAGAATTTTGGATGTAAATGTCGTAAATGGGACCATTCTTTTAATTCTTTTTACCTGTATGACGGCTTCTTTTGTTACGGAAAATGCGGGTAGAGCCCTCCTTAAGGAAAAGGTGGAATCGGGGGATGATGAACTTTACGAAATGAAACTTCGAAACAAGCATGTGCTGGTTTCAATGAATGAATTAGCAGGAAACGAAAAGTTATTAGATTTCTCACTAACAATAACCGATTCAAAAGTAATTAACCCCATATCGATTGTTAGCGTGCTTCCGAATTCAGAAAATGCAGAACGGATTATTCATAGGTCTAGAAAAAACCTTGAGGACATTGTTAAGCATTTTTCGGGGCAAGAAACAAAATTGAATACCATGGCTACCATCGACTTAAACGTGTCTTCTGGGATTGCTCGTGTATCCAAGGAACTTTTTGCCGACATTGTTATTGTAAACGACAGCAATCGTATCAATTTACTGAAACGTGTAATTGGGGATGACCGGGCTCATTTGCTCGAATCCTGCGATAAAACGGTTTTTTTCTGTCAAATCGATCGTCCCGCCATTTCGTATGAGCGGATTCTCCTTGTCGCACCTTTAAATGCAGAATTAGAAATCTCTTTTGTCTCCTGGGTTGAAAGGGTTTTGCGCTTTGCCATCGAAATGAAGAGTCCTATTCACGCCTATTTGCACCCCAATACATACGACAAATTCATTAAAGTAGGACAGGCTAACCGCCTCGAAACTAAGGTGATTCATACTGCGATTGAGTCTATGGATGAGTTCTTTTTGTATTCGACCAGAACCGAGGAGGACTTCCTATTTGCTGTCGCGGCCAGGAATGGTTCGATTTCTAACTCATCCGAAATAGAAGGCGTTTTGGGCAATATTCAAAAAATTTATGAAGAAAACGATTTTGTGTTAATTTACCCTGCGCAAGAAACCGATTTGCTGTTCAAGGAATACGAGGATATTTCAGGAAACGCTATTGGAATTGGCGTTGATGCCCTATCCCGAATTGGAAGAGAGGTAGGAAGTATCTTTAAAAAGGAGTAATTATTTCCCTCTAGCAGCCCCTGTTTTAACCACTGGAGCCTTTTTTGTGACATTTGGTTTTACCGCTTTTGGTTCTTTCGCCGACGCTGTTTTGGTTGCTTTTTTAGGGGAATCAGAGGCTTTTGGTTTCTTACTTTCTTTCTTTTCTTCCGCAGTTTCTGTTTTTTCCACGGTAAGAAGTCCTTCTTTTATCAATAAGTTGTACCACTGAAATACCTTGCGAATGTCTGAAAGATAAACGCGGTCAATATCGTAATTGGGCAAAATATCAGCAAAATTCTTACGCAATTCAAGTTCCTCCACTTTGTGGTTTATCGTTGCTTTGCCCTCGGCTTTTTCATAAAGCGTCGTAAATACTTCGGTGAGTTTAACATCTCCTTCGTGCGTGAATACGCTAATGTCCTCAATTGCACTCATTTTATCTGCTGCATAGGCAGGGGAACGTTTTTTGTCAAGCAGCGATTCTACAATGACTGCTGACTTGCCTTGGGTGATTATTTTATAAAGTCCCGGTTTACCTGCAATAGAAATTATTCCTTTTAAACTCATTTACGTTGTTTTGGGCCAAAATTAGAAATTCTTTCTGATTTCGCTCCATCATTTTTACTTCAAATGAAAATAATAACAGGA
>CAIJTF010000057.1 GCA_903823565.1 uncultured Flavobacteriales bacterium | reverse complement strand
AGGACTGCAAATGGGAGCTTTGACCATTCATAATCCCGAATCCATTTCCATCGACCATCGCTCCGCTAAAAGTATGGCCTTACTTTTTGCCCTACTTTGTTTGCAAGAATTTCCCGAGAAAGAACAGACACCTTCGTGTACTGTGGTTTTGCGAAGCGAAGGAGATTTCATGAAAGACGCTGGAACGATTGAGGTGACCTTAGAGGGTGCTAAGGACCGAATTAAAGGCATGTCACCTCAGGATTTAGCCTTCTTTCAAAACCGCTAATGTTTTTTCCAGTCTCCCAACTTGGTACTTAGACCAATGGCATTGCTTACGCCGGCCTTGGAAAAAAACATAAATCCGTAGTCGATTTTAATTTTCCTGAAGTTTAACCCTATACCCAAAGACAATCCGGATATTCCCGGTATTTGTTCCAACTTCAACTCCTGTCTCCGCTGGAAGTCAAATCCCATACGCATTTGAAAAACGCCTTTGGTTACCAATTCCATTTGAACCGCTAAATGACGTCCCAATTGTTCTACAAAACCAATGCTGGGAGGGGGAATGGTATCACCCGTCAAGGCGTCAACACTAGGGGGAATGGAAGGATCATAATACCCAATTTTCCATTGATTTAAATGGTGAGCAATTGCGGTAAAACGCAAAGGGGCATGTTTAAGTTTAAGGCTTACACTGCTCTGAATTTCGATGGGCAACGGATTAAAGGCATTGCCTGAAGTATAACCCTTTGCTTGAATTCCAATATTTTTCGCTAGTAAACTAAGGTGTAGTAATTCGTTGGGATGCTGAAATTGTACAGCAAAACTACCAGAAAATCCATACGAGGAATACGATTCCAAATGGGACCCAATGATTCCCCCATTAATTCCCAAACGAAAAACCTTATTCATTGGATACGAATAGCTCGCACCTAATTGATAGTCCAATGCCCCAAAAGAATTGGTAGGATTACCGGTAGCGTCATATCCTTGAAAATTCCCGTAGCTTACGTAACGAACATAGGGAAGTAAGGTCCCTTTTTTTACGTCCAAGGCTGTAGAGAAGCTTCCGAAGTTGATCCCCGAAGGCAAAAGACATTGTTGAATGGAAAGCTGGCCAACCATTTCTTCCGATACCAAAGACGGGTTGTAAATCCCAAAGTCTAAGGTGTTGTCTGCCGTTGCTGAAGCATAGCCACCAAGTCCCGTAATCCTTGCACCTGTTGGTAGGTTTAAGAATCCAAAGACGTTTTTACCTCCTTGCTGCGCAAACGATACGGCCGTGTAAAAAGGTAAGTAAAGGCAAATGAAAATAGCGATTCTTGACATGCGGCGCCTTCAACGAAAAATTGTGATTAAAATTGCATACATTTAGGAGGTAAATATAGAAAATCATTCATGGAAAAATCCGATAAATCCGAAATATTGTTCGTTGGAAACCATTCGCTTGCGCATTTAGAGGAGTACGATGGAAAAAGCTTCCAAACGTATTCTTTTGTTCAACCAGGAATTAGAGAAGTTAGCCTTCCTTTCCTCCTCCATTCAACGCTTGGTGAAATTCCGTGCGCCAGTTACGAAGAAGCAGTGATTGTCCAAAGCACCATTGGTTGGCTTCGTTCCTCGCCGGGTTTCGTCTTGGTAGGAGATCCCTCAGAATGGTTGGTCTCCGGCACCATTAAGGCCGCCCTGCAGGCGCATAATTTACGCGGTGTTCTCTTGATTTATCCCGTTGGAATGGCCGCATTGGATTTGAGAAAGGAAATGGCCGAATTAATTCTCTTGCTGAAAAAAAATAACATTCCAACCTATCTTATTAGGAATCCGAAATCCTTTTTTACGTCCCTTGAACCCCAGGTGAATTCGTTTGTACATTCAATTCTTAGCGAAGGGAATTTACCTGAAACCTTGGAGTATTTGTGTGGTATGCCTTCCTCTATGGAACTGAATTAAGATGGAAAATAAAAAAGAGATTGATGTAATTTTTACGGAAATTTTAAACCGATACCAAGCTTTTTTTATCGTTCAAATCCGTCTCAAATTCGAAGGGGAGGAGGTGTACGATGTATACCAAGAGTTTTGTATTCACTTTTACAAAGTTCTGTGCGATAAATACTCATCGGATATTGATTTATTTAATACTCGGTCTTGGTTGAAAGCCGTTATTTCGAATTTTTGTATTTCTATGTTGCGCAAAAAAAATGGAAAGCGAAAAGTCAAAATGCTCTCCGAAGAACGCAGCTCCTTCCTTCGTGCGAATTATTCGGATAACTCTACTAATGCCGACAAACCCCTGGGAGAGCCTGATTATTTTGGGGCCATGTCTGCGCTATTGACCCATTTGGGAAAAAGGGATGCCTTAATATTGAAAATGAAATACTATTACGGATTACCTTCTTCACGCATTGCGCGTTTGCTAAACGTAGCGCACGTCGATGTAACTATCGGAAGGTTAAAGCAACGCATTATCAAAAAGACTGGGGTACAAAACCTAGAGGAATGGTTGACCCAATTTGATTGGTTAAAATAGGGGTATTCTTGATTAGTAGCGCATGTGCCGTTCTTTTTTTTCCTCGAAAATGTCCTGAATGGTAATCAAAATTCCCGTTTCTTCTACGCCCCCAAATTCGGGATTTACAGCCGTTCCAAAGGTTTTCATGGTACTGGATAAATTCATGTAAATGTTGACTAATGGAGGAATAAACTCTCCCTTCTCTCGGATCAAGGAATTCAAGACCTTAAAGCCATCTTTAAAATCTAACCCATGCAATTGTTGTTCAATATAGGCGCTATCATACGATTGAACGAGGGGATGAAATGGCTTCATGAGCTGTTCTGTATCCGGAAAATAGGTGTGCATAAAGTGTAGTAAGTAATCGCGGCTGTTGGTATCGTAATTCGGATACATGGTGACTTTTCCAAAGAAATACTTTATTGACGGATTTTCACGCACAAGCACCCCCAAACCATCCCAAATATTATCTAAGGCAAAAAGACCTTTTCTCGGGTTGATAGCAGGCTGAAAATTAGGCTGTACCCAACTCCGTCCCAATTCAATGGTGTAAGGGAGGTATTCCTTTTCAAAGCGCTCAGAAAAATCGAAATAATGGGTAGTTGATAAATGAATTTTTCCCGTGGAATCTATAGCTTTCTTACAAAATGCGAATCGATAACCGCCTATAATTTCTTCATCCTCTGGTGACCAAACAATTAATTGCTCATAAGCGTATTCTCCGAGATCAAATTCATCTAAATCGACCGGGTCTCTCGTCCCACCGCCAGAAGCGCGAAAGGTGATTTCCCTTAACCGGCCAATTTCTTGAACGACATGGGGTGCATTGGCATGGTTGACTATGTATATTTCATTGTCGCCTTTGCGCGTTTTACGAACCATTCCCGCTCGCACGAGTTCATCCTTGATTTTGCTTTTGGAAACTTCAGGAATTATATTCTGTATCGTCATAGGTGATTTTATATAAAGTTTCTTTTATTTCTTGTGCTATTTCATAATCATTGCGCCTTCGGTCGAATTCTGATACGAAAATGGGATCTCCTACGCGAAAGGTAATCGTTTTTCCCCGCTGCTTATAGAGTTCATCGGCCAAATATAACATTTCAAGGGTGCTTTTTATACCCAAAAAAGATCTCAATTGATGCAGTCCATAAAAAAAACGAGAAAGTTTTCCTTCGATCCGTATTGGAACTATGGGATGACCTGTTTCTCTTGCATACGTTACAAACGTCCTCTTCCATTCTAGGTCGCGAATTGTTCCTCCCTGCTTGCGGCTTACCATCCCTGCGGGAAAGATACAAATGGCCTTGTCCGAATTAAACATGGATTTGATTTTTTCACGCGTTTCGTTTTTATTTTTTCCGTGTTTATTGGTTCCGACAAACAATTCGTTCAACGGAGTAATGTGCAATAGGATATCATTCACCAAAAAGACTAAGTCTTTGCGGTGCTCCTTTAGTGCGGCGATAAAGGCAACCCCATCAACTCCCCCTAAGGGATGATTAAAAACTAAAATTACAGGTCCTGTTTTCGGAATTCTGTGCATGCCGTGAAAGGAAATGTCGATCTTTAGATAATCTAATACGGCTTGACAAAATTCTTGGTTTTTTAAGTGACCAAATGAATCCAAAAAGGTGTTGATTTTTTTTTGATGAACGATGCGTTCCAGGTATTTAATAACCCATCGCGGTAATTTTTTATGCAGGGCTGGATTTTTTTCTTTCAGCAGCGCTTCAACATTAACCCTTAATTCATTCATTGGCAACAAAGCTACGGTTTAAACCTTTGATAGGGAGGTTTCAAAGCCTAATTTAAGTCCATCGTAGGCGGGAAACACATTCGACGGCAATTTGCTTTGAATTTCCTCATGTTTACCAAATAGGTGTGAAATATGAGTCAAATACGCCTTTTCAGGTTGTATGTCTTCAATAAAGGCTAAGGCTTCTTGTAGGTTGAAGTGGGAGGGATGAGGCGATTCATGAAGACAATTGATGATAAGGGTTTCAATTCCACGAATCAGGCTTCTTGAAGGTTCTTCAACCGTTTTTGCATCCGTTAAATAGACCAAATTTCCTATGCGATACCCAAATACACGAAGGTCTTTGTGCAGAGCAGGAATTGGCGTAATTGGAATTCCAGCAATTGTAAAGGGTTTCTCACTTATTTCATTGATTTCGACTTGTGGAATCCCCGGATAGTTTCCTTTGAAAATGTATGAAAAACTCTCATGAAGCGCTAATACTACTTCCCTCGGTGCAAAAAGAGGCATGGGGGTTTGCTGACGGTAGTTAAAGGCACGAACATCATCGAGTCCAGCAATATGATCGCGATGTTCATGGGTGTATACAATGGCGTCCAAAGCCTGTACCTTTTCTCGAAGCATTTGGTAACGAAAATCAGGTCCAGAGTCAATACAAATGGTATAATTATTTATCTGTACCAAGCCACTGCTTCGAAGCCTGCTATCTTTTGGATCTGTCGATAAACAAACCTGACAGCTACACGCCGGCATTGGAATGCCCTGAGAAGTCCCCGTACCGAGAAAGGTAAACGTCCCCGTCATAGTTTTACTAATTTATACCCCTCACCCTTTCGGAGGTACAAGTTTATAATGGAACGAATATCTCGGTTTTCTTCCTTGATGTCTATGTAGCGCTTCCACAACATGGGTGCGTTTTGTTGGAAATGAAAAGGAGCGAATCCGTATCCTTTATACGTGCCTTGTTCGATCCAAACCAAACTCTTTTCCATCTTATTTCTTCCTTTATCAATCAAGAAAAAGGAGGACTCGCTATATTTCAAAGAAGCAATAAAATTTTCCACTTTCTGGTTGTAGGAATCGGTGGATTCTTCGCCGATGCACGCTCCTTGGCACTGTTTAATGGAATAATGAAAACAAGCATCTTGTGTAGGGTAAACGCCATTTATTTTTTGGCATAGGCCAAAGAAGTCCCCTCTGTTCCTAATGTACTCGTTGGCTTCCTTTTTAGAATTAAAATAAGTCAAAGGAACCGCATTGGATTTACTGCTTAACCCAACGCTTAGGGTAAGATATCCTTGTGGATTCACCTCGTCATACAGCCCATAGGTAAAAACCGAACGGCGTAGTTGTCTATTATACAAAGGTTTATAGGTTTTTATCAGCTCGCTTTCCAACAACATGGCAATCAATTCAGAACCCGTGATTTCATAGGTGACGCGGGCTATTTCTTGCATCATAATATTCCCTTTAGCCGTAGAGGTATTGCGAAGATGCTGCTCTACCCGTTTTTTGATGTTCTTGCTCTTTCCGATATAAATCAACGCGTTGAATTCATCGTAAAATTGATACACGCCCGTTTTAGAGGGCAATTCATCAATAGAATCGATATCGAGTTTTGGATTTACCTTTTTGGGATTAATTTCATGTTGAATAAAATTCGAGAGGTGATTCGGGTCTTTGTGGTATAGAAGGTCAAATAATTTGCACGTGGCTAAGGCATCCCCCCCGGCTCGGTGCCTCCCCTCAATATGAATATCCAACGATTTTGATAGTTTCCCTAGGCTGTAGGATTCATACCCTGGTATTACGTAACGTGCAGCCCGCACCGTACACAAATGCGGAAATCGAAAGTCAAAACCGAGCCGTTTAAATTCCATTCGCAACATCCCATAATCGAATCCTACATTGTGGGCAACGAAAATACATCCGTCACAAAAGTCTAGAATTGTTTTCGCCGCTTCGTAAAACTTAGGGGCATTTTCTACCATGGAATCGGTTATTCCAGTCAGTCGAACAATGAACTCGGGTATTTTCTGTTCGGGATTTAAAAGTGTAATATACTCGTCGATGATTTTTTCTCCGTCGTATTTGTACATAGCAATTTCCGTAATCTTCGATTGTTTTGGACTCCCTCCCGTGGTTTCTACGTCAACGATTACATAGTGCATAGTGCTAAATTAGAAATCTTGAGTAAATGAAAGACAATTCATCTATTAAACTATTTTGATTAATATGCATTGGTTTAAATATTCAATGATTGTAGCGCTTTAAATATTTTTTTCAATCAATAAAATCGTAATTTTAACCTTGAAACCCTTACTAAGAAATTTATAAAACTATGAGAACAAGCCTGTTTTTTGGAGTCCTTTTTCTATCCATTTCCTTATTTGCACAAAGTAACTTGACCGTATTTAACAACGGTGGGCAAAAGTTTTACCTTATAATGAATGGGATTAAGCAAAACTCAGTGGCGCAAACTAATGTGGTAGTGAGTGGAATTAAAAATGGAGGCTATTCGGTAAAATTGATTTTTGAGGATGGTAAAACAAAGGACATCGATAAAAACTTTTATTTAGACGCTCCACAGGACGTAACCACCCGTGTAGTATTTAAAAAAGGTACTGGAAAAATCCAATTGGTGAGTATGGAACCGGCAGCTGGAACGGTGGCGGCAGGTTCGGTTACCTATCGTCCAGACAACAATGCGGTTTTTTCGGACGCAGTTACTACGACCACAACTACAACGACGCAAACCGTTTCGACGGAAACTTCAACGGTTGGTGGAAACACCACCAATGGAAATGGGAATGGAAGCGTTGGAATCCAATTTAATGCAACTACGCCAACGCCAACACAGCCCACTCCAAATACCAATACCGCGGTGACGCCTTCTAATGGTGGAAATGGAAATATAAATATTTCGGTTACCGATCCAGTGAATGGGGAAAACATCAACATGAATGTTAATATGAATATGAATGGTGCTGTGGTTGATCCCAATGCGCAAAATGTTAACATGAACATGAATGTTAATGTCTCAGGTAATGGAACTCAACAAAATTCGAACAATACCCGTCCTGGCGCTAATGCCAATGTGAATGTTGGAACAACAACCAACAGTACAACGCAACAAACCACCACGAATGGTGCTAATGTCAATGTGAATGTAAGCGGAAATGGAGTTAACCCAACCGTGAATGCAACGGTTCCTGGTGCAACCACCAATGTAACTGTAAATGGGGGTACGACAACTCAAAATGCCACCAATACTACGATAACGACTACTACAACGACCACATCGAATTCATCTACTACGATGAGTGGATCAACCAACGTGAGTAATGGCACAGTTACGAATTCAACGAATGCAAATGGAGGCACTTCTAACGGTCGCATGGTATGTTCAAAAACCCTTACCAACGTAGAAACCTTGAAGACCGAATTGAATGGGTATTCCTTTGAAGACGATCGGGTAGGAGCATTAAAAATATCGCTTAAAAATAAGTGCTTGTATGCGGCAGATGCGGT
>CAIJTF010000056.1 GCA_903823565.1 uncultured Flavobacteriales bacterium | reverse complement strand
CAAACGTCAAACTGATAGCGGTATCTAAAACCCATCCGGTGGAACGGATTGTAGAAGCTTACGAGGCTGGGCAACGTGACTTTGGTGAGAATAAAGTTCAAGAATTGGTGGCAAAATTCGAAGCGTTACCGAAAGACATTCGATGGCACATGATCGGACATTTACAAAGCAACAAGGTAAAATACCTTGCACCCTTTGTTCACCTCATTCATGGGGTCGATCGCTTCAAACTCTTACAAGAAATCAACAAGCAAGGACAAAAAAACGGGCGCCGGATTGCTTGTCTTTTACAATTTCACATTGCACAAGAGGAAACGAAATTTGGGTTTACATCTGAAGAAGCCGACGCGTTCTTGGCGGATTCCGCATTCTCGGAACTGCAGCACGTAAGCCTCTGTGGTGTAATGGGAATGGCCACCTTTACGGAGGATACCAACCAGGTTCGAAGGGAATTTCAATCCTTGCACTCAATATTCAACACCTTAAAATCCGTGCATTTTAGCACCCAAGATGAATTCAGCGAAATTTCCATGGGCATGAGCGACGACTATGCAATCGCGGTCGAAGAGGGAAGCACCATGGTGCGGGTGGGAAGTAAAGTATTCGGAAAGCGGTAGCTAGCCTTACGGTTTCGACGCCAACTGTTTTTTCAGGAGGGCATAATGGGCTTCTTTTTCTTGAAGCAACGCGGTTAAAAGCTCATTTTTTTCTTGGTAATGCTGGAGCGTTACCTTATCTAGCTCTGTGGTATATTTAGCAGCGTAGTGTTGAAAAAAGTTATGATCTAAGACTTTACAAATGCGCTCTAACAAGCCCGTATCAATGCTTTGCCGGCGGTAAATATCAAAAATATTGGGCTTAGATACATTTAAAAAGGAAGCCATGTCTTCAACGGTAAATCCTCGCTTTTTAACGACTTTTTTTATTTCGCTACCAATCGAATGCTTCGCCATGAACTCGAAACTAATAGGAATTCTCCTAACCTCATTTTTTCAAGAATCCATTTACATTAGTTTTATTATCTTTTAAATGTTTTGTATATCTCATTCAATTATATTAATATGTATTTTTTACTTGTTAATTAATTATTTTATAGTATAGTTTTTTTATATTTGAAGCAAATTATAAAAAAGGAAAAAATCTCTGTTTTAAGGATAAAAAAATTAAATATGAAAAAAACCATTATGCTTTTAATTGCCCTTATAATGCTAAGCTTTACCCCTGCAGTCATGGGTCAAACAATACCTAGTTATATACCCACTAATGGTCTCGTAGGCTGGTGGCCCTTTAATGGCAACGCCAACGACGAAAGTGGGAATGGGAATAATGGTACGGTGAATGGTGCGACATTGACGGCTGATAGATTTGGGAAATTGGATTCTGCATTCCAACTTAACCGGTCTAGTGCACAATCAATTGATATTGCAAACAGTCCAGAACTTGACAATATCACCCAATTAACTTTATCCATTTGGTATAATATACAAAGCTATAATGACCCGTCATCCTGTTGTGGATACAATCACTTTATTAATAAATCTGACCAATCAAATCAAAATCACTTTTTGTTCGCAGGAAATAATACCGGACTATACCTCTATTTTAATAATTCAAATTTGTTCCAAACTAACACATTAACACCTCTAAACCAATGGAATAATGTAGTATTAGTTTATGCCTATAATGGCGGACCCAACTCAATGTGCAGTTTTTATTTAAATGGGGTTTTAACAGATTCTTTTCCTACCACGTCACTACTTGATCCATCAACCTTTAATCTTAAATTTGGAACTTTCAGTTCAGCTTCTCATAATACCGTAGACGGAAAAATTGACGACATAGCCATTTGGGATCGACCACTTTCAATAAATGAAATTGCAGCATTGTATGAAGGCTGTCTGTTAGCCGTAAATACCCAACCGTCAAATCAAATGACTAGTGTTGGGAACAACACACAGTTTATTGTAAGCACTTCGAACCCGAGCGCAACGTACCAATGGCAAACAGACCTGGGTGTTGGTTTTCAAAATTTGAATGTTGGCGGTCAATACAGCGGGACAACAAACGACACGTTAACGGTTTCAAATGCTACCATGAATAACAATAATCAACCTTTCCGCTGTGTTGTATCTTCTGGTGCCTGTACTGACACCTCAACCATTGCTGTATTAACCGTGAACAACAATGTGGGGTTAAATGAAAAATCCCAACAATTATCCGTTTATCCAAATCCTGCACAAAGCATGATTTACGTAAACGCGGACCATAACCTTTCGGGACTTAGGTATACGATTTATGATCGCATCGGTAAAATCGCCTTAACGGGAACGCTTAACGCTCAAACCTCAAGTATTGATCTAGCGCATTTGTCAGACGGCACATATATTTTCAGTGTTGGAGAGTATATGGATCAAACGTTCACCATACTTAAAAAGTAAATATCCTTGTATGTAGGACATAATTCCTTTTGGCTTAACGTTTTTAATGAATTCTGTTGACCTTCAATTCGGTTTCGTTGAACCTTTTTTGTTACCTTTTTTATCAGGTTGGTTCTTACAACAAAACATTAACAAATGAAACCAGCCAACGCATTACTTTCCATTTTACTGATAACGCATATCGGTAGAACCCAGGTCGATCTTCCTTCAGGTTATACCTCTGCTGAAATGGATGCGCCTGGAATATTCAGAGAATATCACAAAGCATTTGACAACGTTACCGACGCCATTAAAGGACACAAGATCGCCTTGTATATGAATGGCATTGATACTTCTAAGACTATCGTTAACCAGATAAAATATCCAAGCACTCCATTGTTTTCATTCTTTTATAAGAAAAACAACCAAGACAATGTTTATCTCACCTTTGTAACCCGAGGTACTACGGGATACGAAAGCGTGTTTTTAGAATGTTCTATTGAGTATATTGAATTATTTGAAAGTGACGGGAAATTGCTATACTTCGACCCGAAAATAAACAAAAGAAAAGATCATGAATTCTAAAAAAGTCAATCCCCTATGGGTACACCCAATGGTGCATTGTTATCAGGAATATCCCGCTACCCTACTTCTTATCGTAAACCAACATGCTCCAATCCTTAGGATTAAAGTACTTCTTGGCTACGGTGTTGATTTGTGCCAAACTTACAGCATTAATTTTTCGGAACGTATCTGCCAAGGGATCAATTCGATTAAAAACCAATAGCGTTTTACCGTTGGCCATTGCCCGTGCATTATTGCTTTCCCACGCAATAGACAATTGACTTAAAAACTGGTATTTCGATTTTTTAAGCTGTAAGGCAGTCATTCCTTTTTCATACAGCTGGTTCAATTCTTTTTTAGCTAAAGCAATGGACTTATCCATGTTCTTTTGTTCTGCAGAAAGCAAAACTCCCCAAAACCCAGCATCTTCGTAGGCGGCATAGTTGGCCTCAACGTGGTACGCCAAACCGTGTTTTTCTCGGATGACCACATTCAAACGAGCGTTCATCGCTGGTCCCCCTAAAAAATTTATTAAAATATTCATCGCCAAACGGTCCTCCGAAGGATAATCGGGAGCAGGTGCTCCCAACAGCGCATGGGACTGATAATTCGATTCCTTCTTTCGCAACGAAAAAGGTACGTAGGATGAAGGTGGTTCAAAACGCAAGTTGCTGGCTTGGGGTGACAAACCGTTTAACATCGCATGGCACATCTCCAATAGTTTGGCTTTTTTCTCTCTCCCCACATAGGAAATCACCAAATTGTCCGCCGTAAAATTCTCCTGAATAAATCGCAATAAATCGGTTCGATTGAATTGCTTTACCGATTTTTTTGTCCCTAATATCGGAACACCCAAGGGATGTTCTTTGAAGAATAAGCGGTCGAATTCATCCATGAGCCGGTCCACTGGACTGTCCTTATAGGAATTGATTTCATCCACCACCACTTCCTTCTCTTTCTCAATTTCTGCCAACGGAAACGTTGAGTTCAACAATAAATCCGAAATCAATTCAAAAGCCCTCTTGCTATACCGGTTTAGAAAAGTCGCATGAACACAAATTTCTTCTTTGGAAGTAAAGGCGTTGAGTTCACCCCCAACCTCATCTAAACGCGTTAAAATCGACATGGCCGAACGCTTGGTGGTGCCTTTGAAAATACAATGCTCCAGAAAATGAGCTAAGCCTTGCTTTTCACCGGGTTCGCTACGACTGCCCCCTTTAAAATAAAAAGCAATATGCCCAACGGCACTATTCGTTTTAACATAGGCCAGTCGAATGCCATTGGCTAACACTTCAATTTCTGCGGGGGTTTCTTTCATATTGTTTTACGGATTCTTTCTTGAACGCTCCCAACCCTTTTCAACGCGCTCAAAGCAAAGGCGCTCGTGCAATCGTGAAGGTTTACCTTGCCAAAATTCCATGTAATCCGGCGTCAGGGCCATTCCGCCCCAATGCGGTGGACGGGGAACCTCATCGGGAAATTGTTGGTCATACACTTCAAACCGAGCCAGCAGTTCCTCCTCCGTGCCTAAAGCCTCCGATTGTTGCGAGGCCCAAGCCCCCAATTGGCTTTCTCGAGGCCTTGAAGCAAAATACGCGTCACTTTCTTCGGGATTAATGTGCGCTACCGTTCCCGTTATGCGAATCTGCCGCTCCAATGCGGGCCAAAAAAACAACAAGGATGCATGCGGATTACCCATTAGATCTTTTCCTTTTTGCGACAAGTAATTGGTGTAAAATACAAACGTACCCTCCGTTAATGCCTTTAGATAAACTAGACGCGCACTGGGAATGCCATAGGCATTTACCGTCGATAAGGTCATGGCATTGGGCTCAATGTGTTTTCCCGTTACCGCTTCATCGAACCAGCGATTAAAACCTTCCATAGGATCCAAAAAATCAATGGGCTGATGGTTACGATTGAAATCGGCGTGGGAATCCCGCAGAGCATCCACTGCTTTACTCATTCGAATCCTCATATGAATCATCCAATTCGCTCTCGCTTTTCGCTTCCTCTTCACCCTCATCGAATTCCTCTACCTCGCTACCTTCATCGGAAAAGACAACGCCCTTGCGAGCACTTGGAGGGGTTTCTTCGACTAGCATTCTGTTTTTGTTGGGTGGTGCCACTTCGTCATCGCGGTATGGAAAAATCTCCACAATCGGAGATGCAGCAATGGAAAGGACTTGAAAATCGATCATAAGGGTAGCTAAACTTTCCTCCATTCTCAGGTAAGCCGTTTTAACATCTGGCGCCGAAACTAAAAAATGTTGCGAGATCTTCTTTTGGCGCTCCCCATCCTCTTCATCAACTCCATAGGTAATTTTACATTTAAACCACTGATCGGAATCATCGTATTGAAAAATATCGTGAAGGTCCGTCCGGGAAATACCCGTTACCATGAATTCTCCACGGATCAAGGAACCTAATTCCTCGTAGATCCGAGCCTCAGCATCGGTAAAGGTCATGGCCGCCAATAAATAGGGTTCGTTTACCCGTTTAAGGGATCCATTTTCTAACTGTTTTGTGTATTTAACCTTAACCGTAAACCAACTGTTCATAGCGTCCTTTTAAGCTACAAAAATACGGAGCTTTTCGACAAAAAAGCGGAGTGTTGAAAAGTAATTACTAGGTGCTAATTTGCCGCTTTGCCAAAGCCAAACGGCAACAAATCCTTGACTGCAGAAACGATAACGGTTCGGTTATCTTGATTGATCATTATTACACGAATTGCTTTACCCTGTCGGTTTTCGGACTCTAACATCACTTGACGGCAACCACCGCAGGGTGAGAGCAACTGATTTTCGGGCATTAAAGCCCCTCGGGCGACAATACATAGGGTTTCAATCGCGATGCCAGGAAAATTGGCTCCGATATAGTTTAAAGCTACACGTTCTGCACACAACCCCGAAGGAAATGCAATATTCTCTTGGTTGTTTCCGCAGATGATCTCACCATTGGCCAGGGCGGCGGCGGCTCCTACTTTAAATTGACTGTACGGTGCATAGGCTCTACCCATGGCCAAAAATGCTTCGGCAACAAGGGCGTGATCCTCTGAAGGTAATTGGTTCCAATGCGATAAAGCGGCGTAGTTAAATTGAAAGGTTTGTTCAGTATTCATAGAACTGTCCCTACGAAGCTTGCACGACAAGGTTACATTAGTTCAGCCTATGCCGTAAGATGTAATCCACTTTCTGAAAAAGATGTGAAGGTTTAAACGTACGCCATTCCAATTCGTCTAATTCCCCTCCCATCGCCATAAAAGAGTCAATGTTAACGCGTTGTAATTCCTTGGCAACATGAGGATGAACGTTTACTGCAGCGATCCAACCGTCTTCGATGTCTTCAAACCATTCCTCGTAATAGCAATCGTCTGAATAATGAAAATTCAATACGTTTTCAAAGACCAATACGAAGTATTTCACCCCCTGCTCTATCAAGGCATTTATCACATTGGATTTTAGCACCATGATGTCATTTTCTATGGCATCGTTCCATTCTCCAAGGCATTCGATAATTGCCGAACCTTGTTCATAGTCGACAAATAAAAGTTTAATGTACAAAGTGGATGAACCAAATTCATCCCACTGGGGATGAATCAAATAATTATAAATACGGTTTTCGAAATGAAATTCGCTGTATACCCTACCAAAAAAAGGAGACCTTGGGTCCTCTGAAGCCACATAGTCTCCTTGCCAACGAAAAAAGGGTTCTATTAAATGCACGTGCAAAGGTAAAGGCTCTACAAAAAAAAACAAGGAATATCAGGAAATCCTTACCTTCGTACTTACGATATGGGCAAGGATAAATTACAGCGGTTTGCGGCGATAAAAACCTTTGAGAATGTGCTAGAGATTGGCCATCAGCAGCCGTTAGCGCAAAAAGGAAAATGGAACGAATTGTTTTTCAAAAAACCACAACCCATTGTGCTCGAACTTGGATGCGGTAAAGGGGAATACAGCGTCGGCATGGCAGAAATGTTCCCTGATAAAAATTTCATTGGTATTGACATTAAAGGAAACCGATTGTACATTGGTGCTCGAGATGCCTTTCAAAAAAAATTAGAAAACGTGGGATTTCTTCGCACGCGAGTAGACTTCATTGAAGACCACTTTGGATCAAACGAAGTGGATGAAATTTGGTTGACCTTTTCAGACCCACAACCCAAAAAACCAAAAAAACGATTGAGCTCACGGCTCTTCATTGAACGGTATCGGTCCTTTCTTAAACCCGGAGGGATAGTGCATGTGAAAACCGACAGCGACGTGCTTTTCGATTTTACAATGGAGCAAATAGCATTGTATGCCTATCCTGTTTTAGAATGCCGTCCCGACTTATACGCTTCGCTTGAGAAGGAAAACGATCCGATGAAAAAAGCGATTTTCAGCATTAAAACCCATTATGAAACCCTATTTCACGCCAAAGGTCACGTTATAAAATACGTGAGCTTTACAATACATTAACCCCATGGAAGTTGCTTATTTATTAGGAGGTATGGTCTTAGGAGGCCTTTTGGTTTACGTATATTTTAACGGACGCTTGAAAGCCGCAAGTGGAGAACAAGGAGAGGGCACCGTTTCTAAGGCTACCTATGATTTAGCCGTTCAAGAATGGAATAACGAACGGAAGCTACTGACTGAAGCGCAACAAACGATTCAACAGTATGCTACAGACCTTGCGACCTTAAGAGAAAGAGAAGTTGGATTGGAAAAACGCATTCAAATTTTTCAAGAGCAGGTGGAAGAAATGAAAATTACCATGAAATCCGAATTCAAGAATTTGGCTACGGAAATAATGGATGAAAAGCGAAAATCTTTCGTCGAAGAGAATAAAAAGGAAATGACGGGAATTTTAGAACCTTTGAAAACGGATTTAGGCGCGTTTAAACAAAAAATTGACGACAACCGTGAAAAAGAGATTTCAGAGTATACATCCTTGAAAAAAGAAATTGATAGTTTGCAAAAATTGAATCAGCAACTTAGTGACGATGCCAAGAGCTTAGCGACGGCGCTAAAAGGTGATGTTAAAATTCAAGGGAATTGGGGTGAAGATCGCTTGTTGACCATTCTTGAAGCGGAAGGCCTACAGGAACATATTGATTACGGGAAAGAAGTTTCCGTAAACGACGAAGAATGGAAACGTCAGCGTCCTGATTTCGTTGTAAACATCCCCGGCGGGCGGTGTTTGGTAATTGATTCCAAGGTTTCGCTTACGGCGTACGCAGCGTACTTTAATGCCGAATCGATCGAGGTCAAGAAACAAGCCCTACAAGAACACCTTAAAAGCGTAAAAAACCACATCGAACTTCTTTCAGGAAAGAATTATCAATCCATTTTTGGCGCAAAATCACCGGATTATACCTTTTTATTCATGCCTATAGAGGGCGCTTTGACGCTTGCATTAAACGAAGACCCATCCCTTTTCGAATCGGCGATGAAAAAACAAATTGTTTTGGTAACGCCTACGAACCTAATTTCTACGCTGAAAATCGTAAAAATGATGTGGCAAAGGGATAACCAGAGCAAACAAGTGGAAGAGGTATTTCGCTATTCGGGGGATTTATACAATAAATTCCTTTCGATTCTTGAAGACCTCAACCGCATGGAAAACGCCCTAAATGCAGCACAAAAGAGTTTCCAAGACTTTAAAAATGGACTCTCAGCGGGAGCAACACGTGGAGCTACTGTGTTAGGAAAAATGGAAAAAATCGGCACATTGCAGTCGAAATACAATAAAACCCTTCCTGAAAACTACCGACGTGAATTGGATGCTTTACCCGAAGAAATTACCACCAAAGGTTTTAATGCTTCGGCTGTAGACATCGATGATGCCCTAATAGAAACGGAAGATCATGAACCTGAAGAATAGTATTTATTACGGCTCCGATGGCCGTGCAAGCTTATTCGATTTAGAAATCCCAAGTTCATGGAACAATGAGCTCATTATTTTTTGCCATGGATTCATGGGGTTTAAGGATTGGGGGGCATGGAACCTTGTTCAAACCTTCTTTGTCAATCAGGGATTCGGTTTTGCGAAATTAAACCTTTCTCACAATGGGGGTACCGTTACCGAGGGATTCGATTTTCCCGACGAAGAAGCCTTTGCCAAGAATACCTACAGCAAAGAAATAAACGACCTTGGTCTTTTTCGAAACCATTTGCTGACCCTTGTGCATCCTGAACGTATACACTTGATAGGTCATTCTCGAGGAGGGGGTGATGTTCTCCTACATGCTCAAAAAATGCCCTGTGATCGCTTAGTCCTCTGGGCATCCATCTCCGATATCGCCACACGATTTCCCGATGAGGAAGCCCTTGAGGAATGGAAAAACCAAGGGTATCGAACCGTCTTAAATGGCAGAACGAGGCAATACCTGAAACAATATTACAGCCTTTACGAAGACTTTAAAGCGAATGAAACCGACCTTTCTATAAAAAAAGCCATCGCCGCGCATCGGATACCTATGCTCGTGATTCACGGAGATTCCGATGCCTCTATTTCGCGTAAAGAAGCCGAAGCCTTAGCGTCATGGGCAAACGGTTCGCTGGAAATCATCGTCCATGCCGATCATGTATTTGGTGCAAAACATCCGTGGAAGGAATCAATCCTTCCCAAACCTCTCCACGAAGTCTGTGAAAAAACGCTCGCCTTTTTAAAGGTATAAGTCCTTTGGTTTTAAGAAATTCTACCTACCTTTGCCCGGGGTAAGTCTTTTACGACCAGCTCCCTCTTAATCCTCCAGGACGGGAACGTAGCAAAGGTATGAGGTTGTAGCGGTGCGATAAAAGTAGCTTACCCTTTCTTTTTTGTGGACAGTACGATGGGAAGAGCCTCGAACTTGGAACATCTCAAATTACAGATATCCTAAAGTCCAATCAAGAAATTTGAGCCTCCAAACATTCGAATTTATATACATTTAGCATGTGTTTTTTACGCTTCTATTTCTACATTCCAATGCGCTTCACGCTTCAACTCCCAAATTCCAAATGTCTTAACATCCGAACATCCTGAAGTCCTTGAAACCAATTTTTCACTACCTTTAACGTATGAAATGGATGCTATTGCTTTTAATTCCCATGGTTGTTGGTTGCGCCAAAAGCACTTCGTGTACGGCCGCAATTCAAGGGCAAATCAAAAACTACACGGGGCTGGACGGATGTGGTTGGGTCATTGAAGCGAAAGGAAAGACGTTCGAACCCATCAACTTAAATGACTTTGATCCTAAATTTCTTGAAAACAATAAAAAGGTTTGGTTCACCTACCAATCCTTTGCGGCAGGATCAATTTGCATGGTTGGAGAAACGATACAAATCACCTGTTTAGAGGAAAAGTGAACTTCTTAACGCGATTTTTCCATAGTGTTTTTGCAGCGGATTCTCGCCTGATTTTGCTTTGCGCGATGTTCCCTGTTGCCATTTTGGCGGGTTCTTACACTAAAGACTCTACAAAAGAAGTTTTACATCAACGCTTTGCTCCTCCACCTGGATACCACCGTCAAGCCTATCCTTCGAATTCATGGCCATTTTATCTCAGCAATCTACCCCTAAAACCTAAAGATTCTCCCGTCTGTTATTACGATGGAACTACAAAACAAAACGATGGCATTTATCTAGCAGTAGTCGCATTGTCCATTGGTAAAAAAGACCTGCATCAATGTGCGGATGCCGTGATTCGGCTCCGTGCAGAACATTTATTTCTCCAAGGAAAATACAAAGAAATCGCCTTCCGTCAAGCCAGTGGAAAAACCTTATCGTACCTTGCATGGTTGGGAGAACGAAGGCCAGACAAGCAAAACCTATGGTCCTACCTCGAAAGCGTATTCAATACCGCTAATACAACTTCATTGAACCAACAATTAAAAAGTAAAGACCTCGCAGGGTTAGCCATCGGTGATGTTTTTATCACGCCTCCCCCACCCAGTGCTGCCTATGGACATGCCATTATTGTAGTGGATAAATGCACGGACGAAAAAGGACACGTGAAATTTATATTGGCTCAAAGCTACATGCCGGCACAAGAGATTCAAATCTTGAATAATCCATCCGATCCAGGTTCACCATGGTATGATCTCGATTTTGGTCAAACCTTGGACACCCCTGAGTGGACGTTTACTTCATCACAACTAAAATCTTTCGAATGAAAATAACGTTTTGCCTCCTTGGCCTTTTAATGATATTTGGCTTATCCTCTTGTAAAAAAGGAGGGTGTATAGAACATCAAAAAATGGCCTGTGATCTCATTGATATTAACCCCAATTATTATGACCCCGTTTGTGATTGTCAAGGCAATACCTATCAAAACGAAGCCGTAATTCAATGCATTGCGGGTAAGACGAAATACAAAAAAGGAAAATGCAAATAGCACGTTCCTCGCGCTAGATTACCTACCTTTGCCTCGATGAAAATTTCCGCCTCGGTTTACAGCGATTCTCGGCATGCCTTCGAGGAAACCATTCGTTCATTAGATGCCCATCAAGTAGATCTTTTTCACGTAGATTGCAACGATGATTTAACGGTTTTTGATGACATCCAAACCTTGAGAACCCTGAGCGACATTCCCGTTGATTTGCACATCATCACCCCTACTCCATCTAAATTTTACCAGCGCTTGTTGGAGGT
>CAIJTF010000055.1 GCA_903823565.1 uncultured Flavobacteriales bacterium | reverse complement strand
GTTATGGGCGTAATGGCCTAGTTTTTTCGTTCTTTCGTGCCTAAACCTACCTTTGAAATCCCGAGCTTTATTCGGAAATACGAGAATTTACACATTGTCTTTTGGTTATTGAAAGACATGAGTTGGTGTATGGGTTGGAAATACCTCGCCCTTTTCATGATTTTCCCCACGCTTTTGGTAGCTATTTTAGTACTTATTTATTTGTGGCACGGAACGGCTGAAAAATACCACAACTTAGCCGTACTTTCTTGGATAATTGCTAATAGTTATTGGATGAGCACAGAACTTTTTCAGTTTGATAAACACATCAGTCCCTTGGGTGGGTGGACCTATGAACAGCTCGCTATAATTCCCTTCGGTGTCGGTGTAGTAATTATTGTGCGGTATTACCTATCCCTCATCATTAATTCCAAAAATCCCAAGTAATACCTACCTTAATTTGCCAAGGAGGCAATGGGTAGTTTTGAAATAATTCGTTGGCGTTGGGTTGAAAAAAATAACCTAGGTTTGTTCCCGAAAGAAAAAAGCGAAAGGTTTGTACCTTAAAACCAACCAAGGATACCAAGCTCATGTATCCCTTATTTTTGTTGGTCGCACTCTCAAAATCAAAAGCTGAAACTACGGGATGAATGGCTAAAGGACTAAACCCCGTACAATAACTTAAATCTAGCGTAGTGAAAAACTGAAGATTCTTCGGCTTTTTAACCAAAAACGTTTTATTCACCAATAGGTCAACCGTTGAAATGGGAAACTTTTTCTCGCTGTCCCACACGCACAAAATGCCAGGTCGTACACGAAAGCCGCGAACGGAAAAATCCAAATCACCACCGAGCCCACCCAGCGTGCATTCGCTGCTTGATGCTTGGTTCGTCCATGCCAATCCATCAAATTGATAAACGCCCTGGGTTTGTAGTCCCTGAAAATAAATCCGGTACTTATAGCCATTTCTTTGCCCTTGTAACGATAGATTCAAAACAAAAAAGGTTTGAGGTGTAGGATTCATCAACTGATAAGAAACCGTATTTCCATTGTACCACCGTTGAAAAACATCCGGAGCGGTTCGACCGAATGCCAAGGTTCCCCGCCAATGCAAGAGCGAATCCTTCGCGTAATGCACCATCAATTGTGCGCGCTGTTCTCCGTAGGCTCCGATAAAATTTTTGTCGTATTGTCCCTGAATTTTTAGCGATTGCTTCATCCAAGAAAAACCAAGATTGACTCCCCATTCACTCGAATCAGACTGTATCCCATTAAATCGAGCACGCCAATACCGAACATGGGGTCCTGTGTATAAAGAAAGGGGGCCTTTAACATAGGAAAGACCCAGTTGATGCTGCATGGCTACATATTCGTAGCGATCTTTGGTACGCAATGAATCCCCTTGAACTAAAGGATACCAACCAGCTAAGGTGTCGTATTCATCAAAATTCCTCGTTTTTGAATGAATGGAGCTGCTGTGGAACAAGCGATATGGACTCAAAGAATCCTTCGCCAAGCGAAGGCTATTGGTGACCTCCAAGGATTTAATCTTCCAATCGGCGCGGCAACTATCCTTTCTTACGGGAAGAAGATCAATGGTAAAATCATTTGCCAACAAGGGTTGTTGTAACCCCAGCGAAAAAGGTCGGCTATCGGACAAGGTCTGCAATTGGAGGGAGAAGGTATTTCGTTTACCCACACGAAATAGAGAGGAATTAAGGGTACGGTATCGCCAATAATTGTTGCGAATCATTCCACCCCCTGCATGAGAAAGAAACGAATTATTAAAAATCCATCCGCCGCGAAAAGTTTGGTGGTAGGCTAAATTCATGTGTTGGCTTCCATGGGATCCAAATACATAGGCAAATCCAACAAACGGAAGGGCTATGTACTTAGGAGATAAGGTATTTACGATTTGTGGGTGCAAAAAACTCCCCAGCGGTAGGTAGCGAAGAAATGGATTCGAAATAGACGGAAACTTGGTATCCATTATGGGGAAAACCCCATTGGAAGACTGAAAAAAACGATGGAGCATATCGGACTTACCGAGAATACCGAAGGTAGGTTTCAAAGTGTCTATGGTCACCTGCTGCCCATGCGAAAAGAACGATGCAAGGATAAAACAAAAAGAAATGAAGAATTGCGCGATTACCTTGCGTTTCATGGTACAAACTTACACAAAAACAAAAAGGGGGCATATACCCCCTCTTCAAGTTACTACTTCTGAAAAACTATGCCAACGAATTCACATGAACCTGTAAACCAGACTTCAAATTCGCTGCTTTGTTTTTGTGAATAATGTTTCGCTTTGCTAATTTATCAAGCATAGATGCCACGGTGGAAAACAATGTCGTTGCCTCACCTTTGTTGGTGGTAGCGCGTAATTTCCTAACCGCATTTCGTGCAGTCTTGTGCTGATACTTGTTTAATACTCTTTTCGCCTCGTTTGATCGAATGCGTTTAATTGCGGATTTGTGGTTTGCCATAAACTATGCTATTTTCAAATTTTTAATTCCTATTCATTGCAGCCCATAGGAGAATCGAACTCCTGTTTCCAGGATGAAAACCTGGCGTCCTGACCACTAGACGAATGGGCCTTGTTTCAGCAGCCCATAGGAGAATCGAACTCCTGTTTCCAGGATGAAAACCTGGCGTCCTGACCACTAGACGAATGGGCCAATAAAATTTTTCCCCTAAAAAAGGGAGTGCAAATATACGGCTAAATTCAAATTAGACAATGACTCCTGCAAATTTTTAAGAAATATCTGCTTCATCAGACTTCATACGAAAACCGAGTCTTTTACCCGTTTGCAGCTTCAAGGTTTCTCCCATATAGTGCATTTGATTTACGCTTATTTCCTCCTGCATTTCATAGGGGGGAATATACAAATCAAAGGACATCGCATAGGCAAAACACATTTGAACCACAAGGGTACATACCGCATCACTCCATGCATTTCGTGCGGTATCGCGAAAAATTGCGGATAATTGCGTTCTTCCTTCTACAAAAAAATGCCGGTCGTAGTTGACAAAAATTCGTGAGATTAGGTAGCCTGAATCGTCTAAACGGTTTTGAAGCAAAGACTCCGCTAAAAAATTGTACACATGAATCACACTAAAGTATCCTTTCCGCTCATCCGTTTCAAAATAGGGCGTGCACCAAAGCGGATTGGTATCGGGCAAACGAAAAACATTTTGATGCAACGAAAACACCAATACATCGCTACCAACAAATACATGGATTTCATAATCTCCTCGCTCCTGAAAATGAAGCCGAACCCGTTTATCAGGAACTAGATCCCGAAGCGCTTCGAGTTCCACTTTAATGGTTTTCTTAATTTCTTTAAAAACCGTTTCCGCATCATCAGCAATGTCCTGTTTCAAGGCTGCTTTCTGAAGCAATAACTGTTGAAGTCGCACCCTGTTGTCGGATGCTGGATTCGATGCTTTCGCTTTTGCCATTTTTTACCTTTTCGACAAAAATACGGATAGTTTTAGTATTTTGGTCATGTGAAGTTTACGGCCCTTTTTCCTCGATTTTTAGGTTACCTCTTTTTACTTTTCCTCCTTTTCCTAAGCTATTTTCGGTTTCAATTTTGGCTCTTTAACCATTCTTTTTTTGACAGCGATGGCCTCGATTTTCTTATTGGATTACGGTTTGATTTAAGCCTTGCCGGTTATTTATTCTTACTCATAATTCCCGTTTATTTTGCTAGCTACATACTTTTTGGCTACGAAAATGCCCTTCGCTTCACCAAAGGCATTAGTATGGTGCTGTTCGCTTTAATAGCCTTTACCGAATGTTGGGATCTTGCTTATTTCCAATATACCTTAAAACGTTGCTCGTTCGAATTGTATGGTTTTTACCTTGGTGGTGAAGAAAAAAATCAAATGCTTCCTTGGCTCACCCACTTTTGGTATCTAGTACTCCTTTTTGGGATCATGAATGTTCTTTTTTACATTGGACTCAACCGAATAAAACCAGGAAAGGAACCCGAGGAAACGCGCCCCTTTCTTTTAGCTTTTTCCGGACTTTTAACCTTGAGCCTTTCGGTTGGTTTGGCAAGAAATAGTTTCGACCTAAAACCCCTCGGTATCCTCGACGCCAATGTAAATCGAACGAATAAAAACCCTTCTTTAGCCTTGAATTCCCTCTTTGTGGTGCTGAAAACCATACAAAACAAAAAACTTCCCGATTACTCCTATCTACCGCGTAGCGAAGAGGCGAAGTACTTCAACCCTACCTGGAACTTTAACCCTTCTAACGATTCCACAGTCCGAAAGCCAAACTTGATTTTCTTTGTGATTGAAAGTTTGGGTTCCCAACAGATAGGAAAGACCCTGAATGGGGTTGTACTCACTCCTTTTCTCGATTCTCTGAATACAATCCACGGTAAGAATATTCGTGGATATGCAGAAGGCAAAACATCCATTGAAGTCCTTCCTGCCTTATTCGCTGGCATTCCCTCTTGGCAGGATCAACCATACGTATTGAGTGACTACGCGCTGAATCAATGGGTTGGTTTTCCACAATTGTGTAATAACTTGGGGTATCGTACCTGTTTTTTTCATGGAGCGAGTGATCAATCGATGCGTTTTGGAGCAGTACAGAGAAGCCTCGGATTTTCGGAAGCTTTCTTTTCTGATAAAATTACCCATACGGCAGCGGATTTGGGTTCGTGGGGTATTCATGATGAACCCATGCTCAAGGCCATGAACAACCAATTAAAGGCATCAAGTAAACCTTTTATGGCCACTTTTTTCAGCTTGTCAACGCACGAGCCTTACGATATACCTCCCTCCTATCTCAAGAAATTTCCAATGCTTACAAAAGAGCAAGCCTCCTATCGTTATCTTGACGACGCATTAAAATCTTTTTTCATTAATGCCGCCAAAGAGAAATGGTTTGCAAACAGTATTTTTGTGATTACCGCCGATCACACCCCTGTCCATCTTGACCAAAAGGCAACAAGCATTCAGGATTATTACAACATACCCATCCTAATCTTCTCCCCCAACCAACCCTCCCTTTTTCTTGAAAAGCTTACCCTTGGTCATGTCGATATCATCCCTACAATCGCGTCCTTGTTGCATTGGAATCTTCCCCTCTACAGTTTTGGTTCTCCCTATGGACAAGATCAAATTCGCTATTTTAATGGCGTTTTTCATCTATGGAATTCAGATTATGCTTTGCATTTTGACGAAAAAAAACAGCAATGGTCAGAACCCAAAGCTTATCACTCCTCCACTTCGCGCATTGAAAATTCAGTCCTGAAGCAACGCATCAATCGCTCTAAATTGGTTTTCTTTGCAAAACTACAACGGTTTCGACGAGACCTAAGAAATAATACGTGTAGACCATGAAGCACACCCTTTGGTTTATTATCAACCCGATATCCGGGAATTCGAAAAAAACGAACCTTGAGGATAGCGTTAATCAATGGATAGACAAGCAAAAATATGAGGTTGAGTTTCACTACACCCAGTACTCGGGGCATGGATATGCGTTGGGATTAGAAGCAGTAGAGAAAAAAATTGAGGTGGTTTGCGCGGTAGGGGGAGATGGTTCCGTGCACGAAATTGGAAAGGCATTGGTTGGCAGTACGACAAAACTTGCAATACTGCCCCTTGGCTCCGGAAATGGAATCGCACGGCATTTTGGCATTCAAGAAAAAATAAAGTCCACTATTCAGATTTTAAACCGGGGTGCAACAAATACCATTGATGTTTTTCAGTGCGGCGATCAAACCGGAATTGGCTTCGGTGGATTTGGATTTGATGCTTTTATCGCAAGAAAATTTAAGGGGTCTACCTTTCGTGGCTTTTGGCGGTATGTATATCTCATTCTCAAGCATTATTTTTCTTATCGTCCCAACCGGTTCAGCATACAACACGGCAAGGAAACCATTCAGGGAAAATTTCTCGTTGTAAGTATTGCTAATGCTTCCCAATATGGTAACGGATTTGTTATTTCCTCCAGGGCATCTATGTCCGACGGGGAACTCGTCTTGGTCCTTATTAAACCCTTTCCATGGTACATGGCTTTCTCCATTGTTTGGCATGCCTTTACCAAACAGCTTCACCGATCACGCTACGTGAACGAAATACCCTTTCGCGAAATAATTCTTGAAACCGATGGTGTATGGGGGCAAATTGACGGCGAAGTGATCAAAATAAATTCGCCTATATCCTTAAAAGTAATACCTCATAACCTAAACGTAATCGTCCCAAACCATGAAAATGAATCTTGAATCCCTCCTATCAAGGCTGTCTAAATTAAGCCCAGAAACCAAAGCTTCTTGGGGATCCTTAACCGCGCAAGCAATGATCGAACACCTAACCCAAGGGCTGGAAATGTCTATGGGATTGCGCTCGTACCCCATGGAAGTTTCAGAAGAAAAGGCAGAAAAACTAAAAGCTTTTCTATATACAGACCAAGACTTCACAAAAAACATACGCGTCGGTTTTGTTACAACTAATGCACCATTGAATCATGAAGACCTGGATTTAGCCATTGATGCGTTTTGTGCTGCTTTCCTTTCCTTTGAAGAATATCAATTGTCAAAAACAGCGCAAGAAGAACCTTTACCAGTTCATCCCTATTTTGGAGCACTTACCAAGAATGAATGGGGTTTATTGCATCAAAAGCACATTGAACATCACTTCACGCAGTTTGGACTTTGATTTCCAGATAAATTAAGCAAGAATTGACAATCGGGTATGGGTAAAAAAACGTAATATTGTTCTCAAAAAAGCTTTAGCCATGAAAAATTTTGCCTTTATCGTAATTACCGTTTTTACTTCCTTAATGGGATTCGGTCAATCCGTTGAAACCATTGTCTCGAAATATTATGAAACCATTGGCGGTGCGCGATGGAACGACATTAGCTCCATGAAAATGACCGCAAACGTAGACCAAGGAGGAATGAAAATTCCATTGGAAATTGTATCCATGAACGACGGTAGAATGTACACCGAAGTCACTTTTATGGGCAACAAGATCATCGTAGCGGCCTTTGATGGTCAAAAAAGCTGGTCTACCAACTTCATGAGTATGGAGGCGGAAGAAAAACCAGCAGACGATTCTGAAAATGCACGAAGGGCCTCAAAAGAATTCCCAAATCCACTCGTGAAATATAAAGAACTAGGGTATTCAGCTACCCTTATGGGGGAAGAAAAAATTGATGGAACGTCTTGTTTTAAGATTCAATTAACCAAGGGAACTGTTTTAGTCGATGGCAAGGAAAACCCAAACATCGAGTACTATTACATTGACCAAGAGAACTTTGTCCCCCTTTTGATGGAAAGTGAAATTTTAGATGGAGAATTAAAAGGAAAAACTTCGCAAATTAAGTTTAGTGATTACCAAGAAGTAAATGGCGTCATTGTACCCTTCTCCTCCTCCCAAGGAATCAAAGGTGAAGAGAGCCAATCCATTCAGTTTGAAACAATCGAAATGAACGGAGAAGTAGACCAAGCCAAATTTAATTTCCCTAAAAAATAACCCCTTTTATGAAGAAGCTATTTACACTGTGCCTGTGCATGGGACAAATCTTCGTGTCATTTTCCCAAGCAACCAGCCTCAATGCAGGAGATTATTTTGGTGATTTAAAAGCACGGCATATCGGACCTGCCCTTATGAGTGGCCGCATTTCAGACATCGAACTGCATCCCAAAAATTCAAACATCGTATTAATTGGTGCTGCGGGTGGCGGGGTTTGGAAATCGCAAGACGGCGGGGTACGCTTTACCTCCATATTTGATTCCTACTGCCAGTCCATCGGATGCGTAACCATGGACCCTAACGATCCAGATAACACCTATTGGGTAGGTACAGGAGAACCTTGGACACGAAACAGCGTTTCGGTTGGAGAAGGAATCTACAAAACAAACGATGGTGGAAAGAATTGGACCAAAATGGGCCTAGAAAAAACCGATCGGATTGCATCCATCCAAATCAATCCAAAAAATTCAAATGAAATTTACGTGGGTGCACTCGGAGCCTTATGGGGACCTAGCGAGGATCGAGGCGTCTACAAAACCACGGATGGTGGAAAAACTTGGAATAAAATTTTATATGTAAATAATACCACAGGTTGCTCAGAACTCGTCATGGATCCGAGCAATCCCAACCAGCTTTATGCGGCTTTTTGGGAATTTAGAAGAACCGCCTACTCGTTTAATTCTGGCGGATTATATAGCGCCTTGTACAAAAGTACGGATGGTGGAAGCACCTGGAAAAAGATGGAAAACGGAATCCCTTCGGGTAAAAAAGGTCGAATAGCCATTTCTATAGCCCCCTCAAATCCGAAAATTGTATACGCCGTTATTGAGGCAGAAAAGAAAGAAGAGAAAGGCCTTTATCGTTCAGAAGACGGCGGAGATACGTGGAAATTCTTAAACGGCGACTTCGCCTTAACCGTTAGACCCTTTTATTTTTCTCGGATAAGCGTTCATCCTAGCGACCCCAACATCATTGCAAAAGCAGGTCTTTTTGGGTCAATTAGCCGAGATGGGGGAAAGACCTTTAAATCCCTAGGCTCGATGCACGCCGACATCCATGATATCGTATTCGATTCCCAAATTAAAGACAAACTGTTTGTAGCCACCGATGGAGGCTTATACCGTTCTTTAGACGGCGGTTCAAGCATGGAAATTATCGAAAACTTACCCTTGAGTCAATTCTATCACGTTAGCCTAGATAACCGGAATCCATTCTATGTATACGGAGGGTTACAAGACAACAATTCTTGGTTCGGACCATCTGCGAGCCCGGGCGGTATAGAAGCGCGTGACTGGGAATTGGTTGGCCAAGGCGATGGATTTCGAGTGTATCCACACCCCACCAATCCCAAAATTGTATATTCTGAAATGCAAGGAGCAGAGGCAATATGGCGCTTTGATGTAGAGAAACAACAACTGAAAACCGTAAAACCTTATGCATTAGAAGGAGACCCAAAACTCCGGTTTAATTGGAATGCCTCACTCACCACCAGCAAGCACCACCCCGATCGCTTGTTTGTAGGAAGTCAATTCGTTCATGTTTCTGACGATCGAGGCGATAGCTGGACTAAAATATCACCCGATTTAACCACCAATGACAAAACCAAACAAAACCAAGAAGCATCCGGAGGACTGTCCGCAGACAATTCTGGGGCTGAAAACCATTGCACGATATTTACTATTGCGGAATCTCCACTTACCGACCAAATCCTCTGGGTTGGCACCGATGATGGGAATGTTCAACTGACAAAAGACGGGGGAAAAACATGGGAAAACGTAACCAAAAACATTGCTGGACTTCCAGCAAACACCTGGTGTTATCACATCGAGGCGAGCGTATTTGGAAAGGAGATTGCGTATGCCGTGTTTGACGGACATACTAAAAACGATTATACCCCTTACGTCTTTAAAACGGTAGATTTCGGCAAAACTTGGCAATCCATTGCTACGACTGAAATCAACACCTTTGTTCGAAACATTCAAGAGGATTATTCGAATCCAAACGTATTGTACGTCGGGGCTGAAAATGGACTGTATATCACCCTCAACGGGGGCAAGGCTTGGGCTCCGTTTACCAACAATTTCCCAAGAGTAGCGGTTCATTACCTTGAACTGCACCCTACAAAGCACTCCCTAGTAGCCGCTACCCACGGTAGAGGGATTATAATCATTGATGACGTTCGTCCGATTAATGCCATTAAGGAAGATATGTTAACCAAAAACCTTTCTTTTTTTGAGGTTCCAAGCTTTACCCTGCCAGAAAAAAGCAATTTTGGAGGCACGGCATCGGAGAACCAATTTGTCGGTGATAACCCGAGCAGCTTAGCAATCGTGCGTTATTTTCTTCCCAAGCGACACACCTTTGGTAAAATGACTGGTGAAATCGTCGATGCATCGGGAAAAACAATGTGTAATGTGGAGGTCGGAAAATTAAAAGGCATTAACACCGTAGTATGGGGATTCAATGCCAGTGCACCTAAAGTGGCAAAAGGAAAAGGATTTTCTGCCGCACCAGCGCCTTTTGTTTCCGCAGGACCTTACCTCCTTCGCATAACCAAAGGGAACGAAACGTTTGAAAAAGCCATAGAAGTAAAATACGATTCGACATCAACCTTCACCTTGGCAGATCGTGAAAAACAGCAAACTGCTACCAAGGAATTGATTACTATGATTCAAGACCTTGCGTACTTAGTGTATCAAATTGATCAATGGGATGCCAAAGCAACAGAATACAAAACCAAACATACCAAAACGGAAAAGTACGTGGATGCATTACGTATGGAGCTAACGGCGATGCGAAATAGCTTGGTAGTTACTACCGGAGATAATTACGTGGGGGCAGCTGAAGATCAATTGCGGGAAAAAATCAACGAAATATACGGCACTGTTTCCAGTTATTTTGGTGCTCCATCCTCCTCTGAATTAGCTAATATCCGTGCGCTGTCCAATGAATTGAACAAAGCAAAAAAACAGTTTGGTGTAATACAAGAAACAAGAATTAAAGCGTTCAAGGCGCTCCTTGAAAAGGATACCTCGATTAAAATGCCAGAGATATTGTCCTTCGAGGAATTTTTGAAACAATAAGGAATAGCTCTAAGTGCAAGGATTTGGCACGTACGATTAGAATCCATAAATTCCCTATCGTATTGCTTTTCTCTTATCGTAATCTACCTATGAATTATTTACTTTTCTCAGCCGCTATTGTGCTATCGTTTTCGGGTTTTGGACAAACGAACCTCAATAAAATAGCCCCTAATAAAACGGATGAAGCAATATCAATTGAGGCCATTTCACACGATAGCCTTCAATCCAGTTTTGTCATTTGGATTAAAAAGTCGGTTCCGGCTCACTATCATAAAGACCATACGGAAACCATTTATGTGCTGGGAGGAAAAGGTATAATGAAGATTGGAGCAACCCTATTCTCGATTAAAAAGGGAGATTTTTGTGTGATTAAACCGAATATGGTACATGAAGTCCTTAAGGTGACAAGTAAAAAACCACTAAAGGTATTATCCACACAAGCTCCTTATTTTGATGGCTCAGATAGAATTTGGATTAACCCATAAAAAAATCCCTCCAAAGAGGGATTTTTGAACCGCGAGAAATGCTTGGGATTAAATAGCCGTAACCACCTCGTACTTATCCATAATTTTTCGAAGATTAATCAGCGCATAACGCATTCTTCCCAAAGCAGTATTGATGCTGATGTTTTCCATTTCTGCAATATCCTTGAAGGATAAATCTTGGTATAAGCGCATACGCAAAATATCGCGCTGGTTATCTGGCAATTGAGCCATTAACCCTACTACCTGTTGTTCTAACTCTTCTTTACACGTAATTTGAAGAATGTTCAGATCATCGTTAGAAAGCCGATTGAATACAGAATAATCCTCCGAAGCCGAACGTGTCTCCGATAAAAAACGAAGCTTCTTGTTCTTGCGAAATCCATCAATGATTAGGTTATGAGCGATTCGCAACACCCACGGTAAAAACTTGCCCTCCTCGTTATAATTTCCCTCCTTCAACTTAAGAATTACCTTGATAAAGGTGTCTTGAAAATAATCACTCGCTTGTTCTGAGTCATTTATTTTCGAAAGAATAAACCGATAAATGCGGTCCTTGTGACGGTTTAATAAAACCTCAAAAGCACTTTCGTTTCCATTAATGTACAGCTTTACGAGCTCTTGATCTCCTAGGTTTTTTATTGACATAATTTACAGTTAATCCAGATTTGGGGTTACGTAAATTATGATCTATAGGCGAGCGTTTAATTGTTAAAACGTAAAATTAAAGATTTCTTTTGGATAAGCCCTCTACTTTAACTTTTTATTACTTTCATTGAAAATTTACTGAAAGATGTCGAATAAAGTGGCTTGGATGGGTTGGATAACACTCTTAGGATTTCCCCTGCTTGGGTATCTCATTACCTATGGATTCGACCATACAAAGGTTTGGGAATTCCTGAGCCTAGAATCTTTCACCCTTATTCCTATTGGCTATGGGCTTATGTTTGGCTATGTATATGGATTTCTGAGCATTCTTTTGACTCAAGCGCCATACTTTAATGAACTAAATGGCCGCATGGAACGCTTTCTTGGCTCCCTTAAATTGACCTTTATTCAAGGGTTGTTTTTATCGCTTTGTGCGGGGTTTGGTGAGGAGTTATTTTTTCGCGGTGCTCTTCAACCCTACCTAGGTGTATGGATTACATCCATCCTTTTTGTGGCGATCCATGGATATTTAAATCCTATGAATTGGCGCAAATCCCTTTACGGGCTAATTGTATTACCTTTTATTGTCCTCCTCAGTCTCGGCTTTGAATTCTTTGGATTAGGGTTTGCTATCTCCGCACACACAAGCTACGATGCGGTTTTGTTTACCTACCTCATCCAATCACCCCGGGAAAATCCATGACCATGCTTTTTCTTATTTTTGTCGTGTGAAAGCCCTTAAAAACTCGTATTTCATTGCTTATCTTTTACTCCTTTTGGGCTGCTCTGCTCTACTGCTTTCCACCCAAAAACTGGACCTACAACTCCAAATCAACCAAATATATACCCCTTGGCTCGATTATATCATGCCTTTCCTCACCTTTCTTGGGGATGGTCTTTTTGCCATTATCCTATCTTTATTTTTCGTTCTTTGGATCAACCGGAAATGGGGATGGATGTTGTTACTGACCTACGGGGTCTCGTCGCTACTCGCACAAATCGGAAAGCACCTACTCTTTCCCAAAGCCATGCGGCCCTATTTTTACCTGAAAACCAATTCATCCTTTCACGAAATCCCTGGATTTATTTATCACGAATTTCACAGTTTTCCTTCCGGACATTCCACAACAGCCTTTGCCCTTGCTACCTTGCTTTCTTTATGCATTAAAACGCATCGAATTCAACATTTGGCTTTATTACTGGGAGCATGCCTTGTAGCCTTCTCAAGGTTGTATTTATCGCAACATTTTCTGGTTGATGTCGTTTTCGGCTCCCTACTAGGAACGCTTTGCAGCCTATTCCTTTTCTATTATTTTCCATCCCGCTGGCTAACAATCGAAACCCCTTATTTACGACGATGAACCTTAAAACCCTAGGGATAGTTTTCGGCATTAGCCTTCTTTTATTCATTCCTTTTCTCGGCAAGGTTCATTTGTTCGATTGGGACGAAATTAATTTTGCTGAATGCGCTCGAGAAATGGTTACGAGTGGGAACTATTCCACCGTTACCATTGATTACCTACCCTTCTGGGAAAAACCACCGTTATTCATATGGATGCAAGCGCTTTCCATGAAAATTTTTGGGATCAATGAATTCGCAGCACGCTTTCCGAATGTAGTTGCTGCCTTATTCACCATCCTCACCTTAATTTACCATGGAGCTCAACACCAAAATCGAAAATTCGGATATTGGTGGGCCACCTTTTACATCGGTTCCTTTTTACCCAATATGTACTTTCATTCCGGAATTATTGACCCTTGGTTTAACTTATTTATTTTTAATTCTATTGCTTTTTACTACCTCGGAACATCCAAACAACGGATACCTGAATTCCTTTTTGCTGGGCTTTTTACGGGCCTTGCCGTTATGACCAAAGGTCCAGTAGCCATATTGCTTATTGCTTCGTCGGTTTTCTTATTCCATCTTATAACAAAATTCAAATCCTTTCCGAAGTTCAAGTATGTTGTCCTTACGCTAATTACTGCACTTGTCATCAGTTTGTTATGGTTCTTCCTGCTTTGGATTAGCGGCAACAAAGCCATCATTACCCAATTTTTGGATTATCAAGTGCGCTTATTTCAAACGAAAGATGCAGGACATGGTGGTCCGATTTACTACCATTGGCTCGTGTTATTGCTCGGTTGTTTCCCTGCCTCCTTCTTTGCTCTTGGTAGTTTCTTTCGAAAAGATTCGTACCAAAATCCGTTCAACACCATGTTGTTTATTTCAGGGTTATTTACCTTGGTTCTCTTCTCTATTGTTCAAACTAAAATTATTCATTACTCCTCGTTCTGTTATTTCTTTCTTACCTACTTTGCTGCAATAACTGTTTCGAAATCTGAGAAAGCAAACCGAATTAGCACATGGATTACGCTTGCTTACCTTGCCCTCCTTGCCTTAGGAATTGGAGTACTGGTTTATATCCAAGTATATGGCCACGGCATTACTTCCTATTTGACCATTAAAGATCCTTTTGCGCTCGCCAATTTACAGGCTGCGGAACCTTGGAACCCGATGGATTTTCTTCCAGCACTGATATGGCTAAGTGCAATAGCTGTAGGCATTTACTTTATGCTGACCGAACGTTTAAAGCAGGCTATTCTTACCTTGTTAGTTGCGGTGCCAATTGGTATACTCAGCATCCAAGCAACGATCTTACCGCACATTGAACAATATACCCAACGTGCGGCTATTTCATTCTATGAATCCAAAGCAAAACAAAATGTTTATTTGATTCCCCTCGGATTTAAATCCTATGCGCATTTATTTTACGGACAAGTAAAACCGCATCATAATAAAAATCGATTCAACGAAGCCTGGATTTGCTCGGACTCAACCGATTTACCCGTTTACTATGTAGCGCGAATCCCTATGCATGAAAACTACCTAAAAGCCTACCCCAACCTCAAGAAATTAACCATGAAAAACGGTTTTGTTTTTCTCACTCAAAAAAAGAACTTAAGTTTGAATTCCAAAGTTAAATAACACCATGCCGCACATATCAGAAAAAGCCCAAATCGTACCAGCCTCCCCGATTCGTAAATTAGTCCCTTATTCAGAGGCTGCTAAAAAAGCAGGTAAAACCGTGTACCATTTAAATATTGGTCAGCCCGATATTCAAACGCCCGAATCGGCCTTAAAAGCCATCCATAATTTCGACGACAAGGTATTAGAATACAGCCATTCAGCGGGTATTGAAAGTTATCGCATTAAACTTTCTGCATCCTATAAAGCACAGGGTATTCCGGTTGAAACTGAAGATATTCTTATTACCACCGGAGGATCTGAAGCCTTGATTTTTGCCATGTTGTGTACGTGTAACCCTGGCGACGAAGTGATTATACCCGAACCCTTTTATGCCAATTACAACAGTTTTGCGGTAACCGCCGGAGTAAAGGTTGTTCCGGTAACAGCGAAAATCGAAGATGGGTTTGCCTTACCCGCGATGGAAGAAATTGAAGCAAAAATTATTAGTAAAACCAAGGGAATTGTCATTTGTAATCCCGGGAATCCAACGGGATATTTGTACACTAAGGAAGAATTGGAGGCCTTAGCAGCGATTGTGAAAAAATACGACTTATTCCTGTATGCCGATGAAGTATACCGCGAATTCTGCTACGATGGAGCCCAACCCCATTCGGTTTTGAATTTACCTGGACTGGAGGAACATGTATTAATGATCGATTCCGTTTCAAAACGCTATTCCATGTGCGGTGCGCGCATTGGGGCGCTCATTAGCAAGAATAAAGAAGTCATGGCTGCAGCCCTTAAATTTGGTCAAGCACGGCT
>CAIJTF010000054.1 GCA_903823565.1 uncultured Flavobacteriales bacterium | reverse complement strand
GGTTCCACAGCTCCAGCAAATTCAACGGGTAATGACGGTGATTTCTATATTGATGTTACTACCGCTACCGTATATGGGCCAAAAAACAATGGTCAATGGCCAAACGGACTATCCATCATGGGACCAATGGGACCACAAGGACCTATCGGTTTAACTGGACCTCAGGGACCACAAGGACCTTCAGGAATTGATGGTGCGGATGGGGCTACAGGGCCTATGGGACCACAAGGACCAGCTGGAATTAATGGTGCGGATGGGGCTACAGGGCCTATGGGACCACAAGGACCAGCAGGAATCGATGGTGCTACCGGGCCACAAGGGTCTGCAGGAAACGGATTTCAAAACGGTACAGCCGTTAATCAAGTGATGTATTGGAGTGGTACAGAGTGGACTCTATTAAACCCTGGATTTGATGGTCAAGTCCTTGCTCTGTGCGGTGGACAATTGGGTTGGAAAACAGTACCAGGAATTTGTGTTGCAAATGTTGCTTCACTCAATTGTAATGCAACGATTGTGACTGGGGTAGCGGTTGAAGGCTCACCGGCAAACGTTAGTATTCAAATACCCTACACTGGGGGCGACGGTAGCAGTTACCCAAGCTATTCATGCTCATCAACGGGGGTAACTGGACTGAGTGCATCTACATCAGCTGGTAACGTTGCAAATGGAAATGGCCTGATTATTTTTAATGTTACTGGAACGCCTGCTTCTTCAGGAACCGCCATTTTCGCAATTAACTTTGGACAACAATCCTGTACGATAAGCTTAACTATTGAAGGGGTTGTAAACAACCAGGTCACTGGAAAAACCTGGATGGATCGTAATTTGGGGGCAAGTACAGTGGCAACCTCCATGGAAGATCTTAATGGACATGGAGACGCCTTTCAATGGGGGCGTAAAGCGGACGGTCACGAAAAAAGTAATTCACCTAATTCAAATACAACAAGTTCCGCGGATACTCCAGGTTCTTCTTGGATTTTAGGAAACGATTGGCGGAGTCCACAAAATGAAAACCTTTGGCAAGGAGTAAACGGAACCAATAACCCTTGCCCTCAAGGATACAGGGTGCCTACGCTTACCGAGTGGAATGATGAAATTGCAACGTGGGCAACTCAAAACCTGAGTGGTGGCTTCGGTTCGTCCCTTAAATTACCAGCAACACGCTACAGATCTAGTGGCAGTGCGGGAAATGCGTTTAATTTTAGTAATTCAGGTGTTTACTGGACTAGTACTACTTTTTCGTTTCCTAGCGGAATTACTGGATCCAAGGCAATTAATATTAATGATGTAGGTGCAGGAGGGATTTCTACTATTAATGCCGTGCGATGCGCTGGTTATGCCGTTCGCTGCATCAAAGATTAAATACTATTGCCCCTCCGAAGTAAAAAATCGGAGGGGTTTAATTGACAGAATATGTTTACTATTAAAAATACAAAGGAAATGTCACCTCAAATTGCTTTGGGTTTAGTCAACCCCGAAACATGGGAACCCGGTACTGAACCTAGGGTTAAAAAGCAAAAAGCGAATCGCTTTGTAGGTGAGTTTTACGAAGGCGGTATTATTTTTCATCTCTGGGAAGATACCAAAGAGGAACTGCATGGCCTAGTGGTATCCCTAGAAAAAAGCGAAGCTTTTTATCCTTATTCTAACTTAAGAAATGAACTTATTGGTAGTTCGGCACAGAGCGCTTGGAATGGTCTTGCAAACACCCTTCACATCGTACAGCAAAATGGTCATCTAAGAAGCTGTGCCGAATACTGCCTGCAACTTAACGCTCAAGGTTACGACGACTGGTACCTGCCTTCCATTGATGAATTGCATTTGCTTTGGATCAATCGATACAACGTAAATAAAGCACTGGAATCTATCGATGCGGAACCCATACGAATTATGGATCAATTTGCAAGCAGTACGGAAGCTTGTCCTCAAAAAGCATGGATGCTCGATTTCTCTTCAGGAGCTATTGGTTGCGTTCCAAAATGGATGCCTTTTCGGGTTAGAGCCATCCGACAATTTTAAACAGTTTTTTAACCATTCAACGAGAACAAATGCGCGTTTCGAACTTTCTTTTTTACCACCATAAGCCAAAACGAGCGCGCATTTGCCGTTGATTAAACCTTTTATTATGAACTCTTTTTTAAAAAACGCTTTGTTTCAATTTTCAAAATACAAAGCATTAGCCGATTCTTCCATACAGCCTTTAAATCAAAAACAATTGCATTGGAAAGCCTCAGATAGCTCGAACTCTGTCGCCTCCCTAATGAGCCATTTAAGCGGAAACATGCTTTCCCGTTGGAAGGATACCCTAACCACCGACGGTGAAAAACCCGATCGGATTCGTGAATTGGAATTCCTTTGTCCGGGCAATGTACCCAAGGAACGATTGCTAGTACACTGGGAAAAAGGGTGGTCCTGTTTATTCGAAGCATTAGCCTCTTTTGAAGAGGAAGACCTAAACCGGACGGTTTATATTCGATCAGAACCACACACCCTTTTGGAAGCCATACTTCGTCAAATGACACATTATTCCTATCATGTTGGTCAAATCGTTTATCTGTCAAAATTCCAATTGGGAAACGAATGGAAAAGCGAATGGTCACCAACCTACCGTCAGGTGTCACACGGAAACCTAGAAATAAATACCCGAAACGGAAAACTTTAACAGAAATGTTATCTTTGTCTGGTGTGAAATTCTTCCATTAGGTTGTATAAAAGAGTAACGCTAAGCTAAAAACGTTCCCCGCTTCATGAAACGTATTGCCTACTTCTTTCTGTTTCTCCTTTTAAATGCTTTAGCGCTTTTTATTGGTGGCTTGTTTACGAAATCGGGCGTTTCCTCAACGTGGTACCAATCGTTAAGCAAAGCGCCTTGGAATCCGCCCGGATGGGTATTCGGATTCGCATGGACAACCGTAATGCTCTGTTTCTCCATATACATGGCAGAATGGTTTGCACTCAAGGAGCAACGAAGAAAATTGATGGTTTTATACCCCTTACAGTGGCTTTTAAATATTTCTTGGAATCCAATATTTTTCTATTGTAAACAGCCCATATTGGCTTTAATCGCTATAGTATTGTTGCTCATATTAGTGCTTTACACCCTCTTCAGTAACCGCAATGTCTTAAAAGGTAGAAGCGTTCTTTTGCTTCCTTATGCGCTCTGGATGGTGGTTGCAACCTCGTTAAACGCTTACATTGTTATTCATTTAGGATAATTCTTACGGTTCCTTGTAACGATTTATTGACTGTGCATTTCATCGTACACTATGGTATTGCGTTCTATCATTCTATGCCTTTGGTTAAGGGTTGTCCTCGGCTGTGAAAAAAAGCACTTTGTTCCCAACCCTGTTAATGAACACACCAAAGACTTTCCTATTAACCATCAAAACGATTCCGTTAAAAGCATTCGGTTTAAAACCCTCCATCCTAAAGTACCTTTCAAGCGCTATCTATTCAAAGAAAAAAAGAGCATAAGTCCGATAACACCCGCTATGATAAAAAAGAAAACGTTTACCTCAAAAAGAAGTAAAAATTATGGAAAAAAGCTTAAATAATATACCCTCCTATCTTAACAATTGTTTTCTGAAGGCCTTTTTTTCGTAATCTTGAAAAATAAACCGATTTCGTATGGATCATAAATTCTTCAATTTCGTTAATCCTTTTTTAGAGGGCTTGGACAATGGAACGCTTTTCAGTAAGGCATTTGTATGGATTTTTATGGGTATGGCTGTTTTGAATTTAGGCTTCCCCTTCTACCTTTTATATTGTGCTGTAGACTATTCTATTTTTGACCAGGAACCCTTGGTAATTACTGCCGTATTTCTTGCAACCTTAGTATTCACTTTTTCCTCGTGGATAGGCTTTCAACTTTGGTGGAATAGAAAATCGGATTTACCTCAAATCTTCAGTGGAAAATCACCCTATTTCATTACACCTGCCCTAGCACACCTCATCCGAACCACCGGAGAATGGCTTGGAACTTTAATTCTTCTAAATAGCCTCTTTGGTTCCATCCTGGTCATTCTAATCACCGGCGATGCAGGAATTACAACCAGTAACCTCATCATGCAAATGGTCCATTTCATTCCTGGAATAAAGATTGTCGCCAAAATACAAGACTGCCTTTTTCCTGTAGGAATCGGCTTCCTAACCTTTGTAGTTTCACGTCATCTAAGCGAATTGCTCAATGCCTTCATGGCATTGGTTCGAAATACAGAGAAATAGGGTTTGGCGTCTGTTAAGGATGTAACCGTTTGGGAAACCTTCATTATCTGCTCATCATGCCCATCCGTTTACTTATTGGCCTCCTACTAAGCACAGCAATGGTTAAAGCTCAAGATTCGCTTACCCTACACTTTAGTATTGGATCAAACAAGCTTTCATCCATGGAAAAGAAGAAGTTATTTCAAGCGATGAATAAGGACGTAAAAGATATCATAGGTATCATTGGGTATACGGATTCATTGGGTAACACCACTAAAAACAAAATCTTATCCATGGAGCGCGCTGATGGTGTCCGAACGCTATTGGATAGTATAAATCCGGATTGGTTACGAAATACAACCACAGAAGGATTGGGCGAACAACCGACCTTAGGAAATGCTGATCGAAAGGTCGTGGTATATTTTTCAGAAACCCTAAGCGCAAAAATAAAAAAACTCAAGGTTGGAGACCAATTAACCCTTATGGGCCTAAACTTTGAACCGGGTACCGAAGAATACTTGCCTGGCATGCAGAGGATTATTGACGACCTCTTTAACGTGATGCGCGATATTCCTAGTTTAAGAATTAGTATTGAAGGCCATATTTGTTGTGATGCATACGACGAAACCGATTTATCAACCCGCAGGGCTAAAACCCTTTATCTTGACATGATCCGCAGAGGAATAGATTCCAAAAGGCTTGCCTTTAAAGGCTTGGGTTCAACGCAACCTAAATGGCCTTTACCGGAGAAGAATGAACAAGAGCGAAGCGATAACCGAAGGGTTGAACTCCGAATTCTAGCTTTGTAACGACGAACTATATTCCGATAACCAAGCGAAATAACGTTCCATGATAAACGACTTGTTTTCCTGTAAATACGCTTTGTATGCTTTGGCCACAGGCCCATGCCGTTTACCACGTAAAGAAATTAACTGCCACTCACTGTGTATAGGAAGCCCGCGAATGGGTTGAATGCTTAATTCACCCGATTCTAATTCATTTTTTAAACCAATTAAAGGCATTATAGAATATCCTAG
>CAIJTF010000053.1 GCA_903823565.1 uncultured Flavobacteriales bacterium | reverse complement strand
TCCTTTGCTTACCCCAGGACAAACCTTATTATCTACGGATGTCACGATCAAATTGCGCATCAATAAGGAATACAAAAATTACACGGCCACGGGACAAAACAACGGCCGACCGATGTACGGATGGTCCATGGATGATATCGCTACCCAAGTGGGGGCTCAAGATGCCCTTAAGGAGGTCTTGAGTATGATTAACGTTGTCCCAAATCCTTACTATGCCTTCTCCGATTATGAGCGGACTAAGTTGGAAAACAAAATCAAGATCACCAACCTGCCCGAGCGATGCACCATTAGTATCTTTAACGCTCAAGGCAAGCGGTTGAAACAATTTAAAAAAGATAGTCCTATCACTTACCAAGACTGGAATTTGTGCAACGAAGCCAACATTCCGGTTTCGGGAGGTACCTATTTGATTTTAGTGGAAGTCCCGGGGGTTGGAGAAGTGGTGTTGAAAGCCTTTATAGTTATGCGGACTCCAGATTTGGAAAATTTATAGTGGCAAACTAATTCGAAACGTTGTTCCTTTGTTTAGCTCACTTTTTAATACAAAAACTTTTCCCTTGTGGCTTGTTTCGATGATTCTTTTTGCAAGGGAAAGCCCCAAGCCCCAACCTCGTTTTTTGGTGCTATATCCGGGCTGAAAAACTGACTTAAACTGGTTTTTCAACATGCCTTTGCCGTTGTCTTCAATATCTACATGCACCCAACGGGTTTCTTTCAGGAAAATTACTTTGATAGTGCCTGCACCATCCATAGCATCAACAGCGTTTTTGCATACGTTTTCGATCACCCAATCCATTAACGATGGGTTATGATTAACCACGATTGGCGAAGGGTATGGATTGATAATTTCGATGGTCACCTTATCGGAAAGGCGCGGCCTTAAATAGGATACAATACCGTTTACCGTAGCATCGAGATCTTCAGGATTCAATTTGGCTTCAGAACCAATTTTGGAAAAACGATCGGTGACTTTTTCTAACCGAGTAATGTCTTTTCGCATCTCCGATAAACTGTCTGCGTCTACGTATTGTCCCTCTAGATAGTCCATCCAAGCCGCGAGCGAGGAAATCGGCGTGCCCAATTGGTGGGCCGTTTCCTTTGCCATTCCAGCCCAAACTTGGTTTTGTTCTGCACGACGAAAGGTAGAGAATACAAGGTATCCAATAAGAACAATCACCGCAATGATTCCAAATTGTATGAAAGGGAACCACTTTAATTGCTTCAACTCAGGACTCAGATCATAATACAACCATTGAAGACCATCCTTACCCAAGTCGATTTTAATTGGCGGATAATGGGCCTGAAACGCTTTCAATTGTTTGCCATCCCAATCTTTTCCTCCCTCAATGTTGGAGGCAATGATCCGTTTTTTATTTTGATCCATTAAAACCACAGGCATAAGGCGGGTATCCTTTATTAGATCCTTATTAAAAGCTTGAAGAATTGAATCGCTCTGAAATCGCAACGATTTAAGGCTTTGCGATTGGTCATAGGTTAACATAAAGTTCACCCCTTCAAAGACTTCGATAGTAAAAAACCGCTGTTCCTTTTTCCATTGCAGGGCTTTCTCTTGTAATAAGGAATCCCGCTTTTTATGGTTTGCAGACAATTCCAACGAATCCGCTTTAAAATCAATGTTACTAAAGGAGGAAATGAGGTTTCGGTCATCCAATATTACCATCGGAATGTCTTTATTACCATCCCTTATCTTCATAGCGAAATCAAGGTCTTGGTTCATGCTTAATTCGCTGGGATTCATTATAGTTTTTATGGCATCAACTACCAATTGAATGCGCTGTTTTTCTCGATTTTCTAGAGATTCAAACGTCCTCTTGGTTATGTTTAATAGAGCGACTTTCTTTTGTATCGTTTGGGCCCACTGCTTCGCTTTTGCTTGTTCCTTATTGGCAATTTTAGCGACCATGGCATTGGAAAGATAAATTGACCCGAGGATAATCGTGCTGGCCAATAGAAAAAGAATCAACTTCCACCGTTGTTTTTTTGAATATATATCTTGGCTTCTCTTCATTTAAATCGAATTAATTAAAAAAGGATTCCAATCGCTTGCATACCTTTTGATGATCAAATTGTTCCAAGTGCTTTTGGCGTTCCTCGGCATCAATGGTATCCCCATCGTTTTGTATGGTTTGCATGGCTTCCGCCAAAAAGAATGGATTTCCTGACGTAAATAAGCGACCGAACCGTCCTTGATCTAAGAGGTCTGGTGTACCTCCGAGGTTACTACCAACAACCGGTAAGCCATAGGCCATTGCCTCCAAGGTTACCATTCCAAAGGTTTCAGCCTTCGTGGCCATAATTAATGCATCAATTGCGGAATAAAAAATACCGACAGAAGACATGAAGGGGCGAATAAGTACCTTTTCACTCCACCCGTTTTTCTCAATGGTTGAATGAATCTCAGAAAGTACCCCATTCGATTCGTTTTTTGTTTCCTCACCAAGAAAAACCAGGACAAAATTCAACTGCTTCATGGTTTGCATCGCCTCAAGTACCAATAATTGGCCCTTCAATCGATCGAAACGTCCGATCAATCCAAAAATAAAGGCCTCTTGGGGTACTTTTAATTGCTCCCGAGCGTCGAACCTTGGTATCTTTTTTACTAGAGAAAAGTCAAGTCCTGAAGGTAGAAGATTTACCTTTCGAGGAGCAATATGTGTCCATTCCTTTGCTTGCTTTTGTAAAAAGGGGAGCGGACAAAACCAATAATCTAAGAAGGAAAAGCGTATCGAATGTAAAATTCCTTTTTTCGTAAGCCCCAGTTGCATTTCCATAAAATAGGCAGTAATCACCTTCTTACCCAATAAAAACTTGAGGGTCGCAAGCATACTCATATCTCGATTGTCCCTTATAAAAACATGCGTAATTCGGTTTTCCTTCAGGAGTTTTGCCACTTGAAAGGCTTTAATAAAAGGATAATAGCGCCTAGTATAGGGTATACAAACCGTGGGTAAGTTCATTTTTTTTGCCTCGAGGGCTAGAGAAGACCCTTCCGTAAATAAACATAAAACGGTGTGGGACCGTGCTTGCATCCAAGAAGCATTACGAAGATGGTTTAACTCCAATCCCCCTAAACTTTTAGAAGTACACAGATAAGCAATATTCATTCGACGCAAATAAACTAATTTTGTCTAACTAATCCGAACCCTTTTATGACAAAGTTTCCTTTATGGCTTATTTTTATTCTGCTACAAATAGGTATCCTCATTCCCCTGCTTACGCTCTCCCTTCGCTTGTTTCCCGGGGAACTCGTTATCTCGACAGGAGGCGTGGAAAAAACGTTTGAAAATACTAACGTAAGCCTTAGTTACTTTCTTGGTTTAGGAATGACGCCAGAAGAGAAAAATCAATTGGTTTCAGTAAGCCTGTACGGCAGTGGATGGATTCTAGTTATTTGTTACTCCATCCTGTTACCGCTGTTTATAACCTATCGCATCCATTTGAAACGATCGCCGTCATAAGGACTTTGTCCTTCCTCCATCAACTGGTAAATTGATTCCGTTGATGTAAGACGCTTTTTC
>CAIJTF010000052.1 GCA_903823565.1 uncultured Flavobacteriales bacterium | reverse complement strand
TGCATGTTCTCAAATCCAAACGGCACTTTGGATTGTCCTATTCTGAAACGAAATTCGCTTTTGCTATCAACTCCAACGTCAAAATAGGCATCTCTAAGTTGGGCAAAATGCAAGGAACTTGAGCTTGGGGCGCTTGCAAAATCGGGTTGGATATAAAAGTAGACCCGAGGATTTAACTGACCGTAAAAAATGATACGCATTCGACGAAAGAAAAAATCATTATCTCCGCCCCAACTTTTATCGCATTGTTCACAGGATAAATCTTCATTGGTTTGAAATAACCCATTATATCGTGCTTGCACGTATCCTCGAATTTGTACTTTCTCAAACCATTTTTTCGAGACCTCTGAGGGGGTTTTTAACGTGGAATCTTTTGTTGCCTGAGCGAAAAATGTTCCAGAAATTGCTAGCGAAATTGAAAGGAATAAACGATGATTCATGAAGAAAATTTATTGCAAAGCTACCAGCATAATATTTTATTAATATTTATATCATATTGATTTAACTTTTAAATAATTTTGTTAACGTTTTGATAACATAGATTTTTCCGACATCTCCATTATTTCCCTTGTCGAAAGGTTAAAATCTGCTTTTTAAAAGAATTGTGTTCCTTTTCTATATATTACCATTGTGTTAACAATTCTTCGGTTAATTGAAGGATTGAAATCCCCTCGCTATTTTTGGAGGTATTAATCTTAAAAAGCACCAAACGTTATGGCCGGTTTTCTTAGTTATTTTCTCCCCAAGGACAAAGTCTTTTATAATCTATTTGAAGAGGCGAGCGACAACCTTCAATCGATTTCTGAAAAACTTATCCAAGTGGTCCATGAACCAGACTATAACAAGCGAGAGGTGCTTATTAAAGAAATGCACGACATTGAACATCAAAACGACGATGTAACCCACCGTATTTTTGTAGAGTTAGGCCGAAATTTTATCACCCCTTTTGACCGTGAAGACATCCACGCTTTAGCAAGTGCATTGGACGACATTGCCGATTATATTTTCTCGGCAGGAAAGAAGATAAATTTTTACAAAATCGATCCCATACAAGACCAAGGTATTCAAAAAACGGCAGAGGCAATCGGTGAGGCTGTAATTGCCGTTAAGCAGGCCGTAAAAGAGCTTAGGAATTTGAAAAATACGCAAAAGATAATAGAATGTGTGATTAAAATAAACAGCATTGAAAACAGTGCGGACGATATATTCGACATGAGCATTGAACGATTGTTTGAATCGGATGTGGATGCCAAGGAACTGATCAAGCGCCGCGAAATTTACCAAGTGATGGAAACGGCTACGGATAAATGCGAAGATGCAGGAAATGTTATTGAATCCATTGTAGTAAAATTCGCATAATACCTTAATTATCATGTTTACACTTTTACTTGTCGTCATTGGCTTAGCCCTTTTATTTGATCTCGTCAATGGTTTCCATGATGCTGCCAATTCTATTGCAACCGTTGTTTCTACCAAAGTATTAACGCCTTTTCAGGCCGTAGTATGGGCTGCGTTTTTTAATGTCCTAGCCTTTTGGGTGTTCGATATGAGCGTAGGGAATACCGTTGCAAAGACCGTTGACAACAGCGCCATTGACCTTTGGGTAATTTTGTCAGGACTTATTGCAGCGACCATTTGGAATCTCTTGACTTGGTGGTTGGGTATTCCTTCCTCGTCCTCACACACCTTGATCGGTGGTTTTGCGGGTGCAGCGGTTACCCACGTGGCCATAGCAAAAGGTTCGTTGCTCGAAGGCTTCGGAGTCATAACGGGAAGAGAAATTTTAACCGTAATCTTTTTCATTTTCCTAGCCCCCATAATTGGTGGATTGATTTCGTATTTAATCACGGTTGTTACCATAAGCAGGAATTTTTGGAAAAAAACTGGAGTTATTCTTGCGCTCACTGGGATTACGCTTTTTTTCATGCTTTACATGATAGAATATCTAGATGTCAAGCCAATAATGATGTACATCGTAATGGGCATGATTTTAATTTTCATCCTGACCTATTCCTACCAACACATTAAATTCAGAAATAAACCTTCCTCTGCTCGAGAGGCGGGAATGCACAAGAAACTCCAGCTGCTCTCCTCTGCGGCCTTTTCCTTGGGCCATGGTGGTGCGGACTCTCAAAAAGTAATGGGTATCATTTGTGCAGCCCTTTTGGTGTATGGAAACCATGCACGAAAGGAGGGGAAAGAAAACTTAGTAAAAAAAGAGTTCGCTGTTACTGAATTAATGCAAGTTGAGTTTAAAAAAAATGGCAAACTTGAAAAATACAAACCAGAAATAGCCACCCTAGGCAAGGATTCCTATTACAAGGAAAGCGGTGCAATTTTAGAAGCGAAAACAAGCCTTGTTCTTTTCGATAAGTCGGGAAAATGTATGGTTCAAAAAACGGATCATAACGCTACAGAAATTAAAAATTCGATGCATAAAATCGAAGTGTACACCGATGGCAAGGATCTTTACGACCACAAAACAAAAGAACTTATCTTCAAAAAGGATAAATTGAACCCTTCATACTCGAATGCCTTTGCGTTTAAACCGGTCATCGACGGAAAAAACAAACTAAAGGAAGGGTACAAAATCAAAACCAAAGTACATTCAGAAACGATGCCTTTTTGGATTGCTTTTGGGTGTTATCTAATGATTGGTCTTGGTACCTTGATGGGAGGGTGGAAAATCGTTAAAACCATGGGATCTAGAATTACGAAAGTGACGCCACTAGAGGGCGTGTGCGCGGAAACGGCAGGAGCATTAACCTTGTTTACCGTATCAAACTTTGGTATCCCCGTATCGACAACACACACCATCACGGGTTCCATCATTGGGGTTGGAGCCACAAAACGCTTAAGTGCTGTACGTTGGGGAGTGACCATCAATCTTCTTTGGGCGTGGATACTTACGATACCCGTGAGTGCGCTTTTAGCCGCCCTCGTGTACTCCCTAATTTACGTTTGTAAATAACCGATAATTATACCGTAACACTTTGTTCATTTTGAGAATAATTTGTAAATTCGACCAAGTTAAATTCTAATATTTTAATCCTATGAAAAAACTGTTACTTTCCATAAGCGCACTTTTTGTGGTCGTTTATGCCTCTTCCCAGGTAATTGTAAAGGGAATTTCCCCAGCAGGTATTGCCGGAAATTACACTTTCACTTGGGCAGATCCCGCAGGAGGTTGGGGCACTCCTGATTTTTTAATTCCAAACACGTGGGTTGAAGATACCCTAATGCTAGTTGAAGACGGTACGCCGGGTACGAATCCTCAAGGGAATCCCATTTCTCAAGAAGGATGTTTTCCTTTGACAAATGACCTGACCGGTAAAATTGCAGTAGTTTTCAGAAACACCTGTGAATTTGGAGATAAAGCAATCAACGCACAAAATGCAGGTGCAGTTGGTGTAATCGTTGTTAACCGTAATCCAGGCGAATGGATCAACATGGGACCAGGAGCTCAAGGAGCTAATGTGACCATTCCAGTAGTTATGCTTGACTTTACAGACGGGATGAACATTATCCAAGAAATGCAAAATGGCCCGGTAGTTATGTTCTTAGGGAACAAAATTGGATTAAATCCGAATGATGCGGGTATGACTGCATCCACTACCTTAATCCCTAAACAAGGTGGGGTAGTATCTTTCTTGGCTCAAAATGGTTCGGAATTCAACTTTGACTTAGGAACGCGTATTTACAACTTTGGTAACCAAGCACAATCTAATGTATCCTTGAATGCGACTGTAACTGACCCAACAGGTAACGTAGTATACAATAATACCGTAAACGGATTAAACATTAATGCAGCTGACAGCGTAGATGTAGATCCAACGCAAGCGAATGCATTACCTCAATTCTCATTAGCTTCTTACCCAATGGGCCGCTATACGTTGACGTATACGATTTCATTAGCTAATGGAACAGCAGATGATGATCCGTCTGACAATTCAGCAAGTTATGATTTCGTGGTTCAAGATTCATTGTACACCTTTGCTAACGTTGATGTTGCTACCGGAAATGCTGTGCCTAATGCGCATTACCGACCAAGTACAAATAATGCTACCTATTCAATTTGTACCGTATTAAAAGATGCCAACGCGAGTCGAATCGCTGCAACTGGACTTCATTTCTCAGCAACAACCTTGGCTGCATCGGGTGTAACCTTAGATGGTGAGGAAATTGCGCTTACCTTGTACAAGTGGGAAGATGCCTTCGTTGATCTGAACGATGCTAATTTTGGGTTTAATACCCTAACCCAAGTAGCTGGTGGATACTATTACTACCCTAGTGATCTTCAAGGTGATTTAGTATATGGTGCGTTTGATCAAGCCGTTGTTTTAGAAGACAATGTACGTTACTTAGCATGTGCTCAAACTGTAAATCTTGATGTTTATTTAGGATTTGAAAGTTCAAGAGACCACACTTGGAACTACAACTGGTATGCACAACCGCTTTCACCAATCGAAAGCGATGGGTCATACTTTGCCGCAGGTTTTGGAACAGACGTTCCCAATGCGTTGGTTCTTCATGTAATTGATGCAAACAGCATCGGATTACCTGAAGCGAATACCATCGATGGAAAAGCGTTCCCGAATCCAGCAAATGACAACATTACCCTTTCTATTGAAGGGGAAGGAACGGCTAACCTTACCGTAACCGATGTTGCTGGAAAAGTAGTCTCCAATCAATCCATTACCTTATTAAATGGTACTGCTGATTATTCTTTAGAAGGGTTAAACCATGGAATGTATATTTTCAATGTTACTCTTGAAAACGGAAAAACTGCACAGTTTAACGTTGTTAAGAAGTAATCGTTTCTACGAATCTTTTGAAGGGGCTTCGGCCCCTTTTTTATTTTCCAAAAAAACGAATTGTTAAACTATCTTTGCGAAAAAGAATGCAAAAGTCCTCCTATACCGTAACGGCAGCCTTACCCTACGCGAATGGCCCCCTTCACTTGGGTCATATTGCAGGCGTATATCTTCCAGCGGATATTTTTGTCCGGTTTTTACGCTTAATGGAGCAGGACGTTCTCTTTATATGTGGTAGCGATGAACACGGTGCCGCTATCACATTGAGAGCCAAAAAAGAAGGGATTAGCCCGCAAGAAATAGTTGATAAATACCATCACCTTATAGAAAAAACCTTTGCCGATTTTGGGATAGGTTTCGATGTCTACCACCGAACGAGCGATCCTTTACACCATAAAACATCATCGGACTTTTTTAAGGTGTTACATGAAAAAGGTGTTTTTACGCAGGAAGTCTCCAACCAATTTTACGATCAGGATTTTGAACAGTTTTTGGCCGATCGCTACATCACGGGGACATGTCCCAAATGCCAATTCGAAGGGGCTTATGGTGACCAATGTGAACGGTGTGGAACCGACTTAAGTCCTTCCGATTTAATCAATCCCCTTTCAACGCTTTCCGGTAAAACCCCGCAGTTAAAAGAAACGTCGCATTGGTTCCTTCCGATGAACGAACACGAGACGTGGTTAACCGAATGGATCCAAAAAGGAATCCTAGAAGGGGTACCTCAACACGATGTAAGCGCCTGGAAAAATCAAGTTATTGGCCAATGTATGTCTTGGATTAATGCTGGATTAAAACCTCGAGCCATGACCCGAGATTTAGATTGGGGGGTTCCTGTACCCCTACCAAATGCTGAGGGAAAGGTCCTTTACGTTTGGTTGGATGCCCCGATTGGTTATATTTCAGCTACAAAGGCATGGGCCGAAAAGAACGGTAAAGATTGGAAATCCTATTGGGGAAAAACAGAAGCCTCTGAAAGAAAACTGGTTCATTTCATAGGAAAAGATAATATTGTTTTTCACGCCATCATTTTCCCTATTCTTCTCAAAGCGCATGGTAATTTTATTTTACCAGACAATGTTCCCGCGTACGAGTTTTTAAACCTTGAAGGAGATAAGTTTTCAACGTCAAGGAATTGGGCCGTGTGGTTGCATGAATACCTTGCTGAATATCCATCGAAAGTTGACGAACTTAAATACGTTCTAACCTCCATTGCCCCCGAAAATAAGGATGCAGAATTTACCTGGGCTGATTATCAAGTACGAATAAATTCAGAATTAGCGGATATCCTGGGAAATTTCGTGAACCGTACCGTGGTTTTGACCCACAAATATTATGAAGGCCAGGTTCCACCCTGCGGCCCATTGATGCCAGTTGAAGAAGCGTTACAAAAGAAACTAAGAGAAATTGAGTTGCGTATCATTGCCTTGTTAACCGATTACAAAATCCGTGAGGCGCAACAGGAAATGATGGGGATTGCGCGGCTCGGAAATAAATACTTAGCGGATGAAGAACCTTGGAAAAAAATAAAAACAGATCCGTCTCGGGTACCTACCATTCTCTATACCTCCATTCATATTACAAGGGAATTGGCGCGCATGGCCCAAGCCTTTCTACCCAATACGGCCGCTAAGATATATCACATGCTTAATTTACCCAACGATTCTTGGAGCCAACCGGTAGAATCGCTTCCCGTGGGTCATGTACTTAATCCTGCGGTAATTCTCTTCGAAAAAATAACGGATGAAGTGGTGGCCTATGAAAAAGCGAAACTAATCCCTCCTTCACCTCAAAGCCCTTATCCTATGATGAAAGACCTAATACCCTTTGATGATTTTGTAAAAATGGATATTCGTTTAGGGACGGTTAAACAAGCCCAAAAAATGGAGAATGCTGATAAACTATTGCTGTTAACCGTTGATACCGGAATCGACGAAAGAACAATTGTTTCGGGAATCGCTCAGCATTACACCCCTGAAGAAATGGTGAATAAAACCGTAGTTGTTTTAATGAATCTTGCACCCCGAAAAATACGTGGCGTTGAGTCCAATGGGATGCTCCTTATGGCGGAGGATCATGAAGGAAAATTGAGTGCCCTTGTGAGCGACAAAGGCTTCGAGGCAGGTCCGACGATTGGGTAAGGGTCTTATACGTACCCTTTGTCCTTAGCCCAACTGCTTAACTGGGCAGCATTTGGTAAATCCAGTTTTTTCAAGATGTTGTGCCTATGGGTTTCTATGGTCCGATGAGAAACGAACAATTTGTCGCCAATCTCTTTTGACGTTAGGCCTTGAGAAATCAATTTAACAATTTCTATTTCTTTCATGGTTAATTCTTTCTTCTCGCTTTCGTCCACATTCAGAAGCGATGCAAAATAGCGGTCTTTAATTTCCGCAGCTATGAACAATTCCCCTTTATACACCGCATGAATTGCATTAATCAACTCACTTTTATTGGTGTTTTTCGTTAGGTATCCCTTGGCTCCAAGCGATAAAAATTTCTTGACATACGTAATGTCGTCGTGTAAAGACAGGCCAATAACCCGGACTTTTGGAAGGGAATCTAAAATCTTGGTTGCTGCACTTAAACCGGATCCTGAACCAAGGTTTATGTCCATTAGTACGATATCTGGCTTATGAATAATCGCTTGATCAAAAGCACTTTCCTCTGAATCTGCAGTTCCACATACACCAATTTGAGGAGCATCTTTGAGAAGACTCGACCATGCTTCACTGATGAGCTTATGGTCATCTACAATTAAGACTTTGATTAAATCATTCATAGTAAGGCCTTTATGCAAAGTTATGCATTCAAGGCTTCTGCCCCACCAACTATCTCTAAAATTTCATTGGTAATGGCAGCCTGTCGCGCCTTATTATAGCTTAAGGTAAGCGTTCGTTTTAACTCTGAAGCATTGTCCGTAGCTTTGTGCATGGCGGTCATTCGCGCGCCGTGTTCTGCAGCCGTCGAGTCTAACATTGCTTTAAATAGTTGTGTCTTTAATGACTTTGGAATTAATTCAGCAATAATTTCTTCCTTATTTGGCTCAAATAGGTAATCTTTAGCGGTTTCCTCGCCTTTAGCCACCGAAACAATGGGCAAGAAAGGTTCTACTTCAATGCTTTGGTTTGCAGCATTTAAAAACCGATTATATACGATGACCATTTGGTCAAAGGTTTTGTTTTCGAAAAGGGACATTAGTTCCTCTCCGATTTGTGCCGTCCGTTCGAAACTCACATTCCCCATAATATCTTCTAAAGGGGCTAGGGTATCATTAACATAATAATGCTCCGTTCGTTTTACCATGTCTTTGATTTTCTTTCCAAGACAAAGTACACTTACTTGGCTATCGCGATACTCTTCCCGAATCAATTGATTCACCTTTTTAATAATGTTGCTATTAAATCCCCCACACAATCCTCTATTGGAAGTAATCGCGATCAAGAGCACCTTATTTTGTCCTCTGTTCTCCGCAAATTTATTCTCCGACAAATCCAAGGATCCACTTACGTTTTCCAGTATATACCTCAGTTTCGAGGCATAAGGACGTAAACGGGTAATGGCATCTTGGGAACGTTTCAATTTGGCCGCCGATACCATTTTCATCGCCGACGTTATTTGCATGGTCGAAGATACAGAGCCAATTCTATTTCGTATTTCTTTAAGGTTCGGCATGCTTTCCTCGGTTAATATTTACTGGCAATATCTTTTGCACAGGCCGTTAATACATCGGTTAATTCATCGCTAAATTGACCTGCCTTTAATGCGGCTAAAACCTCTGGGTGATGGCTTTCAACAAAAGTTAGATATTCCTTTTCGAACTCCTTGACCTTATTGATAGGAACGTTTTGTATCAAGCCTTTGGTACCAATATAAATGATGGCGATTTGCTTTTCAACGGGACAGGGATCCCCTTCGCGTTGTTTTAGAATTTCTACGTTTCTTGCGCCTTTGTCCAAAACCGCTTTTGTTGCTGCATCTAAATCGGATCCAAATTTGGAAAACGCTTCCAATTCACGGTATTGCGCCTGGTCAAGCTTTAAGGTACCCGCCACTTTTTTCATGGATTTAATTTGCGCCGAACCCCCAACGCGCGATACGGAGATACCAACGTTGATGGCTGGACGAACCCCTGAGTTGAATAAATCAGACTCCAAGAAGATTTGACCATCGGTAATCGAAATCACATTGGTGGGAATGTAGGCAGAAACGTCCCCCGCTTGGGTTTCGATGATGGGTAATGCGGTTAATGAACCACCCCCTTTTACTTTTCCTTTCAAAGATTCGGGTAGGTCGTTCATTTGAGCGGCAATCGTATCATCGTTGATGATTTTCGCTGCGCGCTCTAATAATCTTGAGTGAAGGTAAAATACATCTCCTGGATAGGCCTCTCGACCTGGAGGACGACGCAATAAAAGGGACACCTCGCGGTAGGCAACTGCTTGCTTCGATAAATCATCATAAACGATGAGCGCAGGCTTACCACAATCCCTAAAGTACTCTCCAATGGCTGCCCCGGTCATGGGCGCATAGAATTCCATTGGTGCTGGGTCTGAAGCGTTCGCAGCAACGACAACCGTATAAGCCATGGCACCGGCATCTTCCAATTTCTTAACAATACCTGCAACGGTTGATCCCTTTTGTCCAATGGCAACATAAATACAAAATACCGTTTCACCACGATCGTAAAATTCACGCTGATTAATAATGGTATCAATGGCAACTGTAGTCTTTCCCGTTTGACGGTCTCCAATAATTAACTCTCGCTGACCACGACCGATTGGAATCATGGCGTCAACGGCCTTAATCCCCGTTTGAAGCGGCTCGTTTACCGGTTGACGGAAAATTACACCTGGCGCTTTACGTTCGATTGGCATTTCGAATAATTCTCCTGTGATTGGGCCCTTACCGTCGATTGGATTGCCAAGGGTATCTACAACGCGACCCACCAATCCGTCGCCAACCTGTACGGAGGCAATTCGTCCAAGACGCTTTACGGTATCTCCCTCCTTTACGGCAGACGATCTACCAAGAAGTACCGCCCCCACGTTATCTTCTTCTAGGTTTAACGCGATCCCACGCATTCCTCCGTCAAATTCTATGAGTTCTCCATATTGAACTCCATTTAGACCGAAAATACGGGCGATACCATCCCCTACCTGAAGTACCGTTCCTACTTCTTGCAATTCCGCTTCTGTTTTAACCCCGGATAATTGTTCCCTTAAGATTGCTGAAATTTCTGCTGGTTTTAAATCTGCCATTACTGATTATATTTATTTCTTACTTTACTAAATTCTGTTTTAATTTCGATAGCGTGCTCTGTACGGATCGGTCTAATTGCTTGTCTCCAATGCGCACAATAAAACCTCCGATTAAGGACTCGTTAACGGTTTCATTTAACTCCAAAGTTCCCTCAAAAGAACCTTTGATTTTATCTAAAATTGCCGCTTTTAATTTATCATCCAAAGGCCTTGCACTGGTCAAAGTTCCCGTAACAATGCCTCGTTTCGTTTTGAGCAACTGATCAAACTGCTTGGCAATGTCATCCAACAAATGCTCCCTTCCATTTTTTGTCACCAACCGAAAAAACTGAATCGTCATGGGATTGAAATCGGGAAAAACCAAATCAAAGACCTTGATTTTTTTCTCATTCCTAACCACGGGTGAGTCAATAAAAATGCGCAAATCGTTAGAGTCCTTAAGGGTTCTTAAAAACTGAGACAAATCCTTTTCAATGGACTCCACGCAGTTCTTTTCTATGGCTAATTCCAATAGCGCTTTGGCATACCGAATGGACGATTTATTGGAGGCCATGATTAATTCAGTTTTAATTCACCCACCATTTTGGTGGTCAGTTCTTTTTGTTTTACATCACTGGACAACGACTCCTTCACCAAGTGCTCTGCAATTTCAATGGAGAACTGAGCGATTTGTGTCTTCATTTCAGCAATCGCAGCGTTGCGCTCATTATCAATAGCTACCCTTGCCGACTCAATTAACTTATTCCCTTCCGTTTTAGCTTTTTCTCGGGCATCATCGACCAAGCGGGTCGCAGCCTCCTTCGCTTCTTTTAATATTTCGTCTCGCTGCGCTTTCGCCTCCTTTAGAATGCGTTCGTTTTCCGCATGAAGGGCCTGCATTTCTTTTCGAGCCTTATCCGCCTCCAATAAAGCCTCATCAATTTTTTGACTGCGCGCATTAACCGCATTTAAAACGGGCTTCCAAACAAATTTTGCAAGAATAAATAGGAGCAAGCAAAAGGTGATGCCTGTCCAAAACAAAAGACCGTAACTCGGGGTAATTAATTCCATATTTTCTCTTTAAAATAAAACCAAAAAGCCCCTGCCAACCGCAGGGGCAATAAACAATTAAGCTTTCGCTCCTAGGAAACCTACCACTACACCAAAAAGTGCAACCCCCTCAATAAGGGCCGCTGCAATTAGCATAACGGTTTGAATCTTTCCAGCTGCTTCTGGGTTTCGAGCTATCCCTTCAACCGCAGAACCACCGATTCTACCGATTCCGATTCCTGCTCCTAGTACAGCTAAACCTGCACCAATCGCCGCAACACTACCAAACATTCCTGTCATTGTATATGGTTTTAAAAATTACACATTAATGGTGATCCTCCTCAACTGCTGCACCTATGAATAGGGCAGATAACATAGAGAAAAGATACGCCTGTAAAAACGCCACTAAAATCTCCAGCACAGAAATAAACAGAGCCATAGGGACGGAAAGGGCGCCCCACGCCTCTGACTTATTAATAAAAATGATTGATATCAATGCCAGCACAATAATGTGTCCAGCAGTGATGTTAGCAAATAGACGAATCATTAAGGCGAATGGTTTTGTAAAAATCCCCACAATCTCAATCGGAATCATGATAGGGAGTAACAACCAAGGAACACCCGGCGTTGCAAAAATATGTTTCCAATAATTTTTGTTTCCGCTAAAGACCGTAATGAGCAAGGTGCAAACCGCCAGAAACATGGTAATGGTTATATTCCCCGTGAGGTTAGCGCCTCCAGGAAACACGGGTATCATTCCCAATAGGTTATTGACCAAAATAAAAAAGAAAACCGTGGTTAGAAAGCCTAAGTATTTCACATGCTTTCCACCATGAATATTCGGGATCGCCACTTCGTCTCTAACAAATAATATCAATGGTTCTATGAACTTTGCAATTCCTTTGGGTGACACCGCTCCGTTTTTGCGGTAATACCGCGCTGTAGACATTAATACCAACAGTAAAATTCCAACGCCAATAAACAGAGACAATACGTTTTTAGTAACCGACAAATCCCAAGGCATTGCGTTCGTAACATGGCCATCGTGAATGTTGAGCTGCCCGCCTTCTAAAGCATATATTTTTTCATGCACTAAGGCATAACCCTCCGCAGGACCTGTTCCCATAAAACAATGTTCGTTGTTGAGGTGGACTTCCTTACCGTGGTAAAAATGAGAGGAGCTGAACACTTTAACCCCGTTGTCGATTAGAATTATCGGCAAATAAATGGAGGTTGCATCATGTCCCTCGCCCCACAGATGCCACTCATGGGCATCTTGAATATGATGCATGATGTATTCGCTAACGTTGAACCCTTCTTCATCTGTCTTTGAGCTTGCGCTGGCAAAGGTTGACCAAGAAAGTGCGGAGAAAAAGAGTAGGGTACGTAGCAAAAACCTCATTCCGTAATTATTAGTTCCAAATTTTGGCGCAAAGGTAACAAATCTTTCAATTAAGCCGACACATCCCGATCGTTTTTATCGTGGATTTTTTCCTTTTTTATTCGGCGCAATGCATTGTCTTTGTTTCTGAGGGATTCGTACATGCGAATGGCCAATAACAATAGAAGAGCAACGGCAAAAAAACCGATGGATGCATAAATCCAATTCGTAGCGCTTTTTAGAACGATGATAAAGACAATAATCACCAACAACAATGTTGCAACCTCATTCCAAACCCTCAATGCCGACGAACTCCACAAAAACTCTTCCTTACCAAGATCTTTGTAAATTTTCTGACAGATAAAATGATACACCAAGAGAAGCCCAACAAAACCCAACTTAATAATCATGTAGAGCGAACCAAGGAGGGAAGGATTCGCCCCGAGCATGAAAAGACCAAAAAGGACCGTCAGTGCCATGGCAGGAGTGGTAATTATCCACCACAGTTTTTTTTCCATGATCAAAAATTGGCGAATTAGGATGCTGCGTTCTGGTTCATCTTTTTGGTTTGCTTCCGTATGGTAAATAAAAAGCCTTACCATGTAAAATAACCCCGCAAACCAACTGACCATGAATACGATGTGTAGGGCTTTGAATAGAAGATAAGACATATGTACACAGGCATTAATTAGAAATCCAAAATTACATTTTTAATTGGTAAGTTGTGTTTTACAAAAGAAGGAAGTAATATTGTGTTTATGTTGGTTAATCCCTTACCTCGCTTCCTCTTTTTATTGCTATTGGGTTCCTTTGGATTTATCAATGCACAAGACCAAGTGCTTTCCGTTAACGGGTATTACCAAGGCCTTAACTTATTCATTTCCAATCCTATCAAATCGGACGGCTATGGCTATTGTGTACAAAAGGTTTTAGTTAACGGCAACGTCTTGCCTGCAAGCATTCAGTCGGATTATTTTGAAATCAATTTATCCCTTTTTGACTTAAAGAAAGGCGATGAAATTTTTGTTGAGTTAGACCACGGTGCTGAGTGCCTTCCTCGCTTCGTTAACCCCGAAGTTCTTCTTCCCCTTAGCACCTTTATCATCAATGGGTTGAATGCTGCATCGAATGGTAAAGTGACTTGGGTGGCAAGCAATGAATCGGGAAAACTCAATTTTATCGTGGAACAATTCAAATGGGGCCGATGGGTTTCTGCTGGAGAGGTGCAAGGAAAAGGGTTGCGATCGGCCAGCACCTATTCCCTTAGCATCATACCTACCAGTGGAAAAAACAAGGTTAGGATTTCGCAAATTGACAATACAGGAAAAATCCGAAGCTCACAAGCAGTTACCTTTCAATCCAACATCGCTCCGGTAATTAAAACTCCGGCAAAAGTGAAGACCATACTTTACTTCAAAAGCAACGGAAAACCGGCCAAAACAAAATTTGAACTGTATGATGCCTATGGCAATCTCCTCATTAAAGGATATGACAGTCAAATGAATTGCTCGAGTTTACTTAATGGCATTTACTACATCAATTTTGACAATAAATCTGAAAAAATAATTAAATACTAATGCTCCTAAGAATAGAACATTTAGGCATTGCGGTGGAATCCTTAGAAACGAGCATCCCCCTTTTTGAAAAACTTCTTAATACCCCCTGTTATAAGAAGGAACGGGTGGAAAGCGAAGGTGTTAATACTGCTTTTTTCAAGGTTGGTCCCAATAAAATCGAATTGCTAGAAGCAACACATCCAGATTCACCAATCGCTAAATTTTTGCAAACCAAAGGAAAAGGGTTTCATCACGTCGCTTTTGAAACAAGTAACCTAGACGAAGAGATTGAACGGCTCCTACAAAATGGGTTTGAACTAATCCATCTAACACCCAAAACAGGCGCAGACGAGAAACGCATCGCTTTTTTACATCCTAAATCGACCGAAAAGCTCCTTGTAGAACTTTGCCAAGATCAATAAATACTCCTCTCCTCTTAGATTCGTTCTAAATTCGTGAAATATGACAGTTTTATGACAATTAACCTCTGGTTAATGTAGAAATTTGCCCGACTAGAAGCATACTATGGCGAAAGAGGTGTTGAATAACTTGCATACCATTGCGTTTACCCATCGGAAGTTCGAGGTTACCAAGGTAGGACTTCTTCATATTCCTTTAGACGAGCAATTCAACCGTTTAAGCCCCATTAAACGTTCGTTTTCCCTTCAAGAGCTCTTAATGTTGTCTACCTGCAATCGGGTGGAATTTAGCTTTGTTACCGATGAAACCGTAAACCTTACGTTCATGGTATCTTTTTTATCAGCCCTTTATCCTGAGATGGATGCACAGGATTTGCGTGCCTTCGTGGTTCATGTTGAACACTACCAAGGCATGGAAGCAGTGGATCACGCCATGTCCGTTGCCGCTTCGGTGGACTCCATGATTATCGGTGAACGGGAGATTATCACACAAGTCCGTCAAGCCTATGAGCACTGCGCCACTCTTGGACTTACCGGAGATTTAATGCGCATCGTGAATCGTCACGTGGTTGAAACCGCAAAAAAAGTATACACGGAAACATCCATTGCAACCAAGCCTGTTTCCGTGGTCTCCTTAGCCTATCAGCAGCTAAAAAAACTACACATTCCGCTCGAGGCTCGGTTTTTACTCGTTGGAGCCGGCGTTACCAATACTACGATGGGCCGCTTCCTTAAAAAACACGGATATCGCCGCTTTACAATATTTAATAGAACCTTGGCCAAAGCAACCACCTTGGCCGAAGAATTTGGCGGCACCGCATATCCCCTTACGGATCTAAAAAACTATATATCGGGATTTGATGTAATCATTACTTGTACTGGAGCCAACCACCCTATCATTACCCCAGAAATTTATAACCAATTACTCCAGGGCGAAACGCAATCCAAAACCGTAATTGATATGGCCATTCCGCAGGACCTTGATCCTCGGATTTTAGATCAGTATCCCGTGAAGCACATATCGGTTGACCGCTTGCAGAAAATTTCAAACGAGAATTTACAAGAACGAAGCAAATCCCTTGAAGCGGTTGAACGCATTTTTGCAGAAGCGAGAGCAAGTTTCGAAGAGGTCCTTCAAATACGCCAGGTAGAATTAGCCATGCGGGAAGTGCCTGAACAAATAAAGCGGATTAAATCGGACGCCGTCAATGAAGTTTTCAAATCAGAAATAAATGCCTTAGATCCACAGTCAAGGGAAGTACTCGAACGCGTTTTAGGCTATGTAGAGAAAAAATACATTGCCGGGCCGATGAAATTGGCCAAGGAAATTTTAGTCAAACATGCGTAACCCAGTAATTCGTATCGGCACCCGAGGCAGCGATCTCGCCCTTTGGCAAGCCAACCATGTTAAAGCACAATTGGAGGCCCTAGGATGCACTGTTGAACTGAATATTATTCAAACCCAAGGCGACCGCATCCAAGATTTAAGTTTCGATAAACTAGAAGGGAAAGGATTTTTTACCAAAGAAATTGAGTCAGCATTGCTCGATCAATCCATTGATTTAGCCGTGCATTCCCACAAAGACCTAGAAACTACTCCCCCTTCTGGGCTGGTAATAGCCGCCGTATCTGAACGCGAGGACCCAAGGGATTTATTACTCATTCGTCCTGAGGCTCACGATCCCGCACAGCCCTTAGGACTGAAGGTAGACGCCATCGTTGGAACCAGTTCAGCACGACGACAAAGCATTTTGAGGCATTTTCGAAACGATATTGTCTTGAAAGAACTTCGCGGTAACGTACCAACGCGAATCGAGAAACTGAGACGCGGCGCCTACGATGCCATTGTGTTGGCCAAGGCCGGGGTATCCCGACTTGGGTTAGATACAAGGGATTTGATGTCCCTAACCTTGGACCCTAAAACCTTTGTTCCTGCACCAGCGCAAGGGGTGTTAGGCCTACAAGTTCGTGAAAAGGACGAAAGCACCTACGCTTGGGTAAGAAAACTAAACCATATCGCCGCAGAAAACGCAATTGCCATCGAACGGGAAGTGCTGAAAAACATGGATGGGGGTTGTCAATTGCCGTTGGGTGTGTACAACGATGGAGAATCGGTTCATGTGGCCTATGGTAAATCTAAACAAGACCCGGCAGTGCTATTTACGTTTTCCCTGGAAAAGGATCAACCCTTGGTTCAAACCATTGTTTCAACGCTCAACGCTTTGTAATGCGTGTTTTTTTTTCTGCAGAATCCACGGCGAATCTTCCCCTAATGCAAGCCACGCAAGAGCTTTCCATTGAACTCATTGCACACCCCCTTATCGCTTTTAACGCACTTCAAAACACCCCAAGGAAACCCTATGAAGTAATCTTCTTCAGCAGCCCAAGGTCCTACACCTATGGCAAAGCGCTAATTCGGCCTGAAGTACTGGTCGCTTGCTATTCCCACGGAACCGCCAAACACCTTTCCCGGGTGGATTGGCAGGGAAACACCCCAGGTAACCCCGCACGCACCGCACAGGAATTTAACGCATGGGTTGGACAAAAATCCGTGTTATTTCCCGTTTCCGACCGGAGCCTAGGAAGCGTGTCCAAGGTTTTTCCAGAAGCACAGAAAGAAGTGGTCTCCGTATACGAAACCATCCTTTTGCCCACAAAGGTTCCTCCCTGTTCGATTTATATTTTTACGAGCCCTAGCAATGCAGAAGCCTTTCTTCAGGTCAATGATTTTCCCAAAGATGCTCGGGCCATCGCTTGGGGTGATAGTACCCGTTCTTTTTTGGAATCGAAGGGAATAATTCCTGCCTACACGCGAAAAGAAGAACAGAACCTGGACTGGACAACCCTGCTAACACCATGAGTTGTTCAGTAGAAAGCGTACCTTTGGCATATGGTAAATGATACGATTGTTGCCCTTGCGACGGGAGGAACGGGAGCCCTTTCGGTAATTCGAATTTCAGGCCCATCCGCCAAGGCCATGGTCCAAAAACATGTTGGCAAAAACCTTTCTCATATTACAAGTCACTCCCTGCACCTAACCTTGTTCAAATCGCAAGCCTCCGAACCGATTGACGAGATGCTTTTGGCCTATTTCGAAGAGGGTAAAAGTTTTACGGGCGAGGAGACCGTAGAACTTCATTGCCACGGTTCGACGTATATACAGCAAAGCATTCTTCAGGCGTTAACGGCAGCAGGAGCGCGAATGGCAGAACCGGGTGAATTCACTCAACGGGCATTTGCCAATGGTAAAATGGACCTCTCTCAAGCGGAGGCCGTGGCCGATCTTATCGCATCCAATAGCCGACAATCTCACGCAGTTGCCTTTAATCAATTGCGCGGGGGCTTTTCCCATGAACTTCAGGGCCTACGTGAAAAACTCATTGAATTTGCAAGCCTCTTGGAGTTAGAATTGGACTTTGGCGAAGAGGACGTGGCGTTTGCGGATCGAACAACCTTGCTGAATTTGGTTTCCGAGGTTTCAGGGAAAGTTACGCGCCTTATGGATAGTTTTTCCTTCGGAAATGCGATGAAAGAGGGGGTGCCTGTAGCCATTGTTGGAGCACCCAATGCGGGGAAAAGTTCCCTCTTGAATCGTTTATTGGGGGAGGATCGCGCCATTGTAAGTGAGATTCCAGGAACCACTCGAGATGTAATAGAGGCGACGATACGCATTGATGGAATGGTCTTTCGACTCATGGATACGGCAGGCATACGAGAAACATCCGAAACGATTGAATCCTTAGGCATAGCTCGTTCACAGGAAAAAATTCAGCGTTCTCGTATGGTCATAGCGTTAAGCGATGGTAGCAACGATCAACAACTACAGGAGGACAGGAAATGGGTTTCCGAATTGAGAAGGATTCATCCCGATAAATTCATTGTATGGATCGCCAATAAAGCCGATCTGGGCTCAGCGGTTGAGGGCGTTGATCTATCCCTGAGTGCGTTAACTGGAGAGGGCATTGACGCGTTAAAGGAAAGCATGAGCAAACGCATTAAAAAAGATTTTGACGTAAACCAAGAAACCATAGTATCCAACGTACGGCATTGGGAAGCCTTGTATCAAACAGCGAATTCCTTGAAGCGCGTGACGGAGGGGTTGGAACAGCGGGTTCCCGCGGATTTAGTAGCCCTGGACCTGCGTGCCGCAATGCGCACCTTGGGAAACATCACGGGGGAAATCGAAATGGATACCGATATACTCGGTGCGATTTTTAGCCGGTTTTGTATCGGAAAGTAAGGGCCTTATTCATTATCCACCCTTCGAAACCCTCGAATAAGGAAATCCCTCAGGAGAGCGTAAAATAGGCATTAGGCGAACCTGAAACACCTAAAAAGAATTGGTGGGAAAATTAAATAATTTAACGATATAAATAGATGATTAATGAACTAAAAAAAACACCTAAACTAGAAATTAACCAAACACCAATGTGAAGTATATTGTGATTTAGAGTCGAAAGTATTATATTAGTTTGAACTCTCGTGTCAGGCTCTGTGTTTGCAATTAGCTCTTCAATCCTTTTATTGTTCTCTATGCTCTTTTTGTCTAAAAACAAGAGATAGAAAGATGACCCAATTAATAAAAGAGAAAATACAAACCATACCCAACCAAAAATTGTCATAAAAGTCGCCATATTTTTTACGTTTTTTATATGTACGTTCCTTAATGATTTAGGTTTCATTGCCAAAATAAATTTCAAATGCCAAAGCCTCACACTTTTCAGACCTTATACGATGAGGTAAAAACAGTTAGTATTTTCTTTTTGGCAAAACACGGTTATTTGAAGCCTAACCAATGGAAAGCAGGTTCAGTAAATTGGAGCAGGAACGGTGAAAAAACAAGTAGTATTTCAAAAGCGATGAACTTTACAACGAACTTAATAAAAAGCATTTCAAAAAAACGTATGCAGGGAAACCAACCAAAAGGTATTTGCGAATAATGGAACAAATACAAAAAGCTGAAAGCATACCGTACTACGAAATTGAACGGGCGTTGTTGGGGTGAAGGATATTTATTAAATTGGCTAAATAAAATATTATAGATGGCGGGATTAACAAGAATACAAAAAATAAAAATAATAGTTATTAGATTATTCAGCCGATTAGGAATACCTACTCATCCTTTTTCACGTTTAGAAAAGGCGGATTTAAGAGAAGTTAATTTAAGAAGAGCTAATTTAAAATATGCTGATTTAAGAGGAGCGAGTTTAATAGAAGCGGATTTATCAGAGGCAAATTTAGAAGACGCGTATTTAATAGACGCTAATTTAAGAGATTCTGATTTAATAATAGACAATTTAAGAGGAGAGTATTTAAGAAGTGCCAATTTAAGAGGAGCGGATTTAAGAAGTGCCAATTTAAGAGGAGCGGATTTAAGAGGAGCGGATTTAAGAGG
>CAIJTF010000051.1 GCA_903823565.1 uncultured Flavobacteriales bacterium | reverse complement strand
CCCGAACCCAGTTGTGTGAATTGATTCTGAACAATGAATACATGGGCGTATATGTGTTAATGGAACGGATTAAAGCCAATCCTGGTCGTGTACCAATAGATCCACTAGCATATAGCGACACGCTAGACAATGCGCTAACGGGTGGATACATTTTAAAAGTGGATAAGACTACGGCCGGAGGTGTTGTTGCATGGAATTCTCCCTATCCATCTGCAGCGCCCGGAACTGCAACGGTAGGAATACAATTGCACGACCCAGAATTAGACACTATCCATCCGCTGCAACTGAATTACATACAAACCTTTTTTACCGCTTTTGAAAACGCCTTGGCAGGTCCCAATTTTAACAATCCTCAAACTGGATACGCTCCTTACATCGACGTGCTTTCATTTATCGATTTCTTTTTGGTAAACGAAATTAGTAAAAACGTAGATGGATACAGAATTTCAAGCTTCATGTACAAGCAGAAGGTCAGTGAGGGTGGAAAACTGGTTGCAGGCCCATTATGGGATTTTAATATCGCTTTAGGAAATGCAAATTACTGTGCCGGAGGGAGCACCAGCGGTTGGGCAAAAGATTTTAATTCGATCTGCGGTGGAGGCTTACAAGTTCCTTTTTGGTGGTCTAAGCTTTTAATGGACAGCACGTACGCAAATCGGACTCACTGCCGATGGCTTGCCTTACGTCAAAACGTATTAAGCGACTCCCTAATCCTACAGTCCATCGATAGTATAGCGCAGCAATTGGATAGTGCCTCGATTCGGCACTACCAACGCTGGCCAATTTTAGGCATTTATGTTTGGCCGAACAATTACATTGGCCAAACGTATTCAGACGAGGTAAACTACCTTAAAACATGGATTACTAACCGTTTAGCGTGGATGGATGCCAACATGTTTGGCTCATGTGAATCCCTAAATTTGAATACTATTGCTTCCTCACCCTTAACCTTATTTCCAAATCCTACCAAAGGAAAGATTTACGTAGAAGGCATCGAAAAACCAAGCATTGGTGAAATCTTAGACCCGCTCGGGAAACCACTGTATAGGGTTCATCTGGACCCAAACAACCCTGAAATTCAATTGGAGTTTTTGCCTTCTGGTATCTATTTCCTTCGCTTGGATGGGAATCCCACTTTGTATAAAATAATGTTAATTGAACCATGAAACCATTAATACTTTTGAGCATCCTATTTCTTTCCTTTTCCTCTTGTAAAAAAATTGAGGGTCCGGGAGGGACTTCCGCGATAAGAGGAGTAGTAAAAGGAAACCATTTTAAGGCGGGACAACACGAAGTGTTACAAGTGATCTGTACAGCGGGCGGGCAAATTGAACACGGAGACTACTGGCTTTTAAATACCGGAAATCCCTCAAAGCAGTATTATATTTACTATAAAAACCCAACCTGGATCAGCAATGCCGACCCTCAACTTCAAGGACGAATCGGTATCATGGTAACGTTCAACTATTCCGACTCGAACGTTGAAATAGCCACAAACACGCAGGCGGCCATAGCTTCCGTGGTGGGGATACCCGTTTCGAGTATGGTTAGTAACGATATGATAACCATTACGGATCAAAGCAATCTGGATGTGCCAGATTCTGATAATGGGACGACTTCATTTGGGATGGACGTTGCTAACCAAGGAAATTCAGAAGAAAGCACAAGTAACATTCCTATGGCCGAAGAGCGCGTGTACATTGTTTACGGGAAAAATGCCTACGCATCGGATGATGTTCGTACCGATGAAGCGGGTAGGTTTTCCTTTGAAGGACTTCAAACAGGAAACTACAAAGTGTATGTCCTTTCAAAAGACCCATTAAACGAAGAGGTTTATTACCGGGTGCAAAAAGAGGTAAGCATACAAAATAAGGCTACTATTGTAGACACAGAGACCTATACCATAAACTACTGATGTCTAGGGCACTCTTTCTTCTCTTCTTGGGTTGGCAAATCCTTGCTCAAGCGCAATATCAGACGTGGTATGGAGTAGAAATAGGATTCAAACCGGTTAAAAAAACAAAAGTAGAATTGGGGCTACAACATCGCATGAACGGAATTAAGGAATGGAGCCGGAGCTATGTTCAAGCCAAATTCCATGTCAAAGTGGTAGATGGAGTCCAATTATTTTCTGGATACCGTTTTGGGTTATTGCCGAATTCAAATAGTGGCCTCGACTTAAATCCCACCACCTATAGGCATAGAACTGCCATAGGAATCACCATTAACCCAACCGATTGGATGTTTGACAAAACTAGACTAAGTTTCGGGTTAACGGCTCAAATGCAATGGAATCGAGCAAAATTCTCCAGGGAGCGAACGGTCTTCCGCTCAAAGGTTAATGCGAAATACGATATAGAGCACTTTCCCTTATCGCCTTTTATTAGTGGCGAGTATTTCTATGATTTTAAGCGAGATATAAGCTACACAGAGGACGAGGTACTGATCGAAGGAGGCACTAAGGCATTCCGTTGGTTTGGAGGGTTTGAAATAGAACTTCCCAAAAGCCATTCGTTTCAACTAGCCCTCGGAAAGCGCACTGCATTTCTTTCGAATCGTTCGTATTGGATTGCCTCGCTTACCTACCAAGTTCGTATACAATAAAAAAGGGGGGCCTTTCGGCACACCCCTTCTCCATCAATCAACGCTGTATTAATATCCTGGGTTTTGGATTAAATTCGGATTTAAAATGAGGTCTGAGGTAGGCAGTGGATATAATTCCAAATAAGGATCTATACCGATACCTGCTACATCCCCTCCTTTAAACGGCCATAGATAGGTAGCGCCCGCAAATAAGTCAAATCGAATTAAGTCAGTCCTACGTGTACCTTCCCACTGAAGTTCCCTAGCCCTTTCATCGATAATATCCGAAAGGGTAACCGAGGCTAAATTAAAGTTACTGTTTCCATAAGCGCGGCTGCGAATCGCATTAACATACTGTAGCGCTGTTCCTTGGTCGCCCAATCGCAAGCTCGCTTCTGCCATCATCAGGTAAACATCTCCCAATCGAAACATGGGAAAATCGATGTCCGTATGGGGAGAATTTGCACTGTTTGATCCAAGGCTGCCAGTACTCGTGACATTTTTGAATTTAGGATTCGCGTATCCTTGAGTAAAGGTACTAAGAGAAGTAATGTCTTTGGTTTGCCCTGTAGTGTAAAATAGAAAGCGTGAATCTTGGGTAGTATCTACAAATTTGTTCACCAATGCTTCAGTAGCCCGTAGGCCTGCCCACTTACCATTAACCCCATAATCTGCAGCAACCATAGAGCCCCCCAAGGAAGCACAGACCAAAAAGGTTGTTCCACCCCAGGTTTGTGCATATAAACCATCATAAACCACTGGGAAGATAATTTCTGGTGAAGAATTGTTATCCGCTAAAAACAAATCTTGGTATCTGTCGTCCAGGCTGAAGGGCCCAGCATCAATGATTTTCTGACAATAATCCTTACAATCAGCCCAACGTGCTGTCCCTGTATACACTTCCGCATTTAAATACAACTTAGCCAACAAGGTTTGAGCTGCAGCTTTTGAGGCATGCCCATATACAACCGAAGCAGCAGAGGTTAAAGAAGGTTCGATGGCTAACAATTCTGATTCTACGTAGTTAAATAAATCGGAGCGCGTAATACGTTCTGGTTGAAAAGCGCCCACCTGATCGTTTTCATCCACAAAAGGTACATTGCCGAACAAATCCATGGCGTGATAGTAACTTAAAGCACGAAGGAAACGTGCCTCGTTTCGATAGGTCCGAATCATTTGTTTATCGTTTTCACTAAACCCTCGTTCTTCCAATTTTGCATCGCTGGATTGACCGATAAACTCATTACATAAGGTTATTTGGTAGTAAATGCGATAATACATTCCTTTTACCCAAACGTTTTCGGCGTTTATATCGTTTTTAACCAATTCAGGTATGCCCGGGTCGTTCCATCCGCAAACGGCTTCATCGGTAGGTAATTCCTGTAAATTCCACAACACCCTTACATAGGCCGAAAAGCCTTCATCGATTCCCGCGATATCCGCTTGACCCGCAGGACCTTGGTTACCTGTCATGGATAATCCCGAATACAGCTTGGCTAAAACCTTAATGTAATTGTTCGGATCTTTATATACCGTTTCTGCGTTTAATCCGTATTTCGGTGATTGGTTTAATTGTTTGTTACAGGAATTCCCTATCCAAAGGATTCCTACAAATACTGCATAAAAAATTGACTTTTTCATAGGTACTAGATTAAAAATCAAAGGTTAAATTCAGGGTATACATTCTAGGACGAGGATAGAAATTATTGTCTACCCCACCCCCAACTTCAGGATCTTGACCACAATATTTGGTTACGACAAAAACGTTTGAAACCGAAATACCTGCGTTCAATCCCACGGCGTTTTTCAAAAATCCTAATTTGCCAAAATTATACCCTACGTTAATGTTATCCACGCGCAAGAAGTTCGCTTTTTCCAAATAGTGATCGGATAATAATTGGTTGGTTGTAGTTTTCTGAACTTCGTCCTGGTAGTACAATGAACTGATATTATTCAGGTATTTTTTTGTTCCCTCTACCCCAGTAAACGTACCACTATTGGAGTGAATGTTATTGTAAATAGTGGCACCCAACTCACTTCGCATGGAAACACCTGCATACCATTTTCCGTACTGGAAATTTAAGGCCGTTCCGAGAAATACTTTTGGTGCTACCTGTCCAGCATAATAGCGGTCCTTAACGTTAATTACCCCGTCGTTGTTTTGATCTACAAAGGCATTGGTATCTTTCCATTTATCAGCCGTGGTAATTTGACCGTCTCCATTCATGTCAATGCTTGCCTGCTGACCCGCTTCAATGACATCTCCGTTTTCATCGTATTGCTGCTCGTAAACAAAATACGTAAAGGTAGGATAGCTTACTTGATGAATTTGAACTTGGTTACCAATTCCTCCCGCAATTCCGCCTACTAAAATTCCGATGGAAGACGGATCATTAATTTGCGAGAGTTTAGTTACTTGGTTTTTATTATAGGTAGCATTTATCATCCAATCTAAACGCATGTCTTTTGTAGCGATTAAGCCAAGGTTTAGGCTCGCCTCAACGCCTTTGTTTTCCATTCCACCAACATTCGTTAAAATCTGGTTTGTGAAATTTGTACCGGCAGGTACCGCAACCGTTGCCAATAAATCAGAAGTCACTTTCCTGTACAAGTCAATAGATCCGGATATTCGATCTTTTAAGAATCCGAAGTCCAAACCGATGTTATAGCTTTTCGTTGTTTCCCATTTAAGATTAGCGTCGAAACCAGCGGGACGAAATACCGTGTAGTATTGTCCTCCAAAAGCATATTGTGCGGTAGACGCCCCTTCAAAATAATTTCCAATGTAGGCGTAATCGCCAATACCATCTTGCTGGCCGGTAATACCGTATCCAGCACGAAGTTTTAACATATTCAAGGCTTTGAAATTGGACAAGAAATTCTCTTCGCTAAGGATCCAAGCCGCTGAAGCTGCAGGGAACCATCCCCAACGCTGCGCTGGACTAAAACGAGAAGACCCATCACGACGCATAGAAACGTTAACTACATACTTGTCGTGATAGGTATAAATCGCTCTTGCATAATAGGATAAAAGGGCGTTTTTAGTGTAAAAGGCATTCGCTGCCGCTAATTCGATAATAGAATCTTTAGCTTGATTGTATGTAGGGTTATTCGGACTTGATGTGTACCAGTCTTGGTAGGAATACCCTGCGGTGATGTCGAGCAACTGCCCTGCTAATTTATTTTCAGAGTTATAATTGGCATAGGCCTCGATTAACCGATTCCCTTTGGTTTGACGATACTCGCTATATCTGCCTTGGGTAAAATAACCCGCCGCTGAGGTAGCCTCAGTTTGCGTGAATCCTATGCCTTCCGATTGATCGGTACCGATATTTACCACGGCTTTGAGTTGCGGTAAAAAGGGCAATGCATAACTTGCTTTCGCATTGGCAATTAAACGATTTACTACGCTTTTATCTTCAGATTGCATAATCAAACCTAAAGGATTCCTTGCCGAAAGCGTGTTCGGTTTATTGTTATCAACCCATTCGAAATATCCACCATACAGGGCGTTGTTACCAGAATATACAGGCTGTGTTGGATCAAAGAAAGCAGCACCTAAAGCCCCGCGGTTTGCAAAAAACGACCTCGACTGAACTAGTTTTTGGTTGAGTTCAAGCTTTAATGTCCCATCTAACAAGGTAGGTGTTACGCTAAGGTTTAGCGAAGTACGGTTCATGTTGTCGCGTTTCAATAACCCGTTTTCATTTCGATTTCCGACAGACAAACGGTAAGGAAGTTTTTTTATGCCTCCGGTGATGGAGACGTTGTTATCGGTTACTAAGGCGTTTCTAAAAATCTCTCGTTGCCAATCGGTATTGGCGGTGCCTAAGAGCAGTTTCTGAGCATTTGTTCCTTGCCGGTTGACTAAGGCGCGAAGGGAGTCCGCAGAGAGGACATCTGCGTATTTTGCAATGGTTGAAACCGAAGTCTTCGTGTCAAAGGTTATCCGAACTTCATCTTGCAATCCTGAACCTTTCTTGGTGGTAATGATAATAACGCCATTCGCACCACGAGAACCATAGATAGCCGTAGCAGACGCATCTTTTAATACCACGAATGAGGCAATATCATTAGGGTTTATTAACGAAAGTGGGTTTGCTGCACCGGCAATACCACCGTTGTCTAAAGGAACACCATCCACTACAATTAGCGGATCATTACTAGCATTCAAAGACGTTCCTCCCCGCAAGCGTAGGGTGCTTCCAGAACCTGGCGCCCCATCGTTGGAAGTCACTTTTAATCCGGCCACCTTACCCATAAGCAATTGTTCTGGGGTGGCGATGGAACCTTTCAAGAAGTTCTTTTCATTGATGACCGTGGCCGAACCGGTTAAATCTTTTGAGCGGGTCGTTCCATAACCGATGACTACGATTTCTCCTGTCGTCTTCTCGCTTAGACCAAAGGCCACATTGCCTTGAACGGTGGCGCCTCCGGTAATGGAAACCGATAAGGATATTGACTCAAAGCCTACTTTTTCAAATTTTAATTGGTACTGACCGTCTTTAAGGTTTGGAATTTCATAAAGACCAGAGGCATTGGTCATTCCCACTCCCGTGGAGGGACCGGTTACCGAAATTGTAACGTTTTCTTCAGGGCTCCCTGATTTATTAGTTACCGTGCCCTTAATCTTTCCAGTTTGCCCAAAAGCCATGGAGACACAAAAAAAAGCGAGTACCGTAAAAAAGGATTGTATAAAATTTTGTTTCATCACCGTTGCTTAATTAGTAGATTAACATTTTTATTGTGGTTTCAAATATACTTTTTTTTTCAAAATGTCATAATGACACAAAGAAAATTACTTGAATTTGATTTTCAATCTATTATCGGCGAATAAGCCGTAGGAAAGCCGTAGGGTTTTAGTCGATGGATCGTACCATTCTTGGTATGCTGAACCGAAGCTATATCTATTTTTTCTGCCACGAACCTTAGGGGGATTGTCGACGTTATGAATCACCAACGTGACCCCTGTGCTGAAGGGTTTGCAATAAGGGCTAGTTACGTTTACCGAAACTTCTCCTTGATTCCCATGTTTTTTCTGGTAATCGAATTCAAACAAGGAATAACAAGCCCCATTAGCTGTAAAATCCTGGAAGGTAAATCCATCGTCTTCGAACCATTTCCCTGTCGATTTTTCAACGGAGGGATCGTAATAAAAATGAATTTCAACCTCAGACATGGAATAATCAGCTGTGGATTGAATGCCCTTTTTGGCCATTGGAATAAACGCTCCGGCTTTGACAAAAACAGGAATATTATCTAGTGATAAGGTATCCTCTGTCGGTTGACTCCACGTAGATTTCATTTTAGTACCCCAAAAACATCGGGCCAAAGAAACCCATTGTTCAGGAACTACTCGCTCATCGGTATATAAATTAAACCATGGTTTCCCATCGGGGAAATCAATTTTTACGGTATGTTGTCCTTTTTCGGTGATTGGAATAACGAAGATGTCGGGTCCCCACATGTAGCAATCGGAACGATCGATGAAGTCCTTCCGGTCGGGAAATTCCATGAATACGGGCCTCATCAATGGCCATCCTGTTGTCGAATTTTCGTATGCCAGGGTGTAATTGTAAGGAAGCAAACGATACCGCCATTCGATGGCATTTTTCGCGAGGGCTTTAATGGCTGGGGCTTTAAAGATGGCCTCGCTCGGAACCTCTTCTTGGGCATGGGGCCTGTAAATGGGTTGAAAAATCCCGTATTGCAACCATCGTATATATAATTCGGGATCATCATTCGCCCCGGCGAATCCTCCCAAATCCGAATGAAGGTAGCCGAGCCCTTGTAAGCCCGCTTGAAGGGACAGCTCCACCTGTGGTTTTAATCCGCCCCACGTACGATTAACATCACCCGTCCATGGAATAATACCAAATTGCTGAGAACCAGAATACCCTGAACGCATTAAAATGAAAGGACGGGCCCTTGGAAAATCCTGTTTGTAGCCATCTCGAATCAAACGAGCCCAATCGTGGCCATAAATATTATGAACGGCATGCGCCGGGCCCGCCGCATGGTATAAATCTTTGGGATGGACTTCTGGCTCCCCCAAATCCCCCCAAATACCGGCTACACCTTGATCAATGAGCCCTTTATAAATGCTCCAAAACCAAGCTTTTGCCTGAGGTTTGTAAATATCCAATAACCCCGTATTTCCAAAATAGAAATCATAGGTATAGGGTTTTTTACCTGAAATATCGGTACATAATAAATTATTGTCTTTGGCATATTCCCAATTTTTTGAAGTGGTAAGCACAAAAGGTTCTGTAATAAGTAGGGTATTGACTTTATCCTCCTTAAAATCCTGAATCATTTTTTTAGGTTCAGGGAAGCTGTCCTTGTCAAATTCAAAATTACCGAGGGTACCTTGAATGGTTTTTCCAAACCAATAAAGGTCGAAGACAATGTTATCTAAAGGAATGCTATCCGATCTAAATTTTGAGACAATATTCCGTGCCTCTCGCTCCGAATGGTAACCAAATCGGCTCGCAAAGTTTCCAAATGCCCATCTTGGTGGCAAAGGCTGCCTCCCCGTCAACGCGGTGTAGGTAGTGACTAGATTTTTCCAATGATCTCCCGCAATGATTTGGTAGGTTTTCCTACCCCCTGAAGTTTCGTACGTTAGCGAACTATCCTTTCGGGCATCCAAGTCTAAAAATCCGGTGTAGGAATTGTCAAAATGAATCATATACCCTTGGTCAGAAATTACCAGAGGCATGGAATAGTTCATTTGCTCAGAATGGGTTTCGTATCCGTAGTGCGCTTGGTTATATAAAGGCAATCGATACCCTCTTCTGTTCATTCCCAAAACACGGTTACCCGTACCCAACAGTTTTTCATCCGTTCGAAGGTTGAATTGTATTTTTTCAACGGTCGTGTCTACATCATACCCCCATCGTTCTGAAATCAGAAACCGACCTTGGTTGAAATAGGATATTTTAAAGGGTTGGGTCTCAATTACGATGCAGGGATACATGCGTTTATCACGGTCTCGCTTGTGGTAAATATCTATGAAGGGAGGTACTATGGCATTGGAAGACGCGGCCCACGTAAAAGGATCTTTTTCCGGCATCTGAACCACGGCATGGGAGGCAGCGATGTGCTTTTGCCCATTGGTGATAAAGGTAGTTTCTATGACATTTGGACCGTAGGAACGAAAGATATAAACACCGTCAGACACTGTAACTTTAATGCCTTCGGGAAGATTTTCTATTGCTTTAAACGTCCTTTTAGGATTTTGACACCAACCCGGTGCGCTGAAAAATAAAAATAAAAAAACCATATTTTTCATTGTACCTCAATAATTAAGGCCGTTTTTGCTCCTACCTCCATCGAGGGAACATTTAAGTAAACCGGACTTCCTGAAAGCACCTCTTTACCAGACCCTGCATTCCCTAAAACCTCACGAAAACGATCCAATTTTAAGGTCGTGGGTACTACGTTATTATTAATAACCACCATGACCTTTTGTCCTTCTAAAACCCTAAAATAAACGTAGCAATTATCTTGTGGAACGAATTGAATTAATTGCCCCTTGTGTATGACTTCTTTGGTTTTACGCCAATTCAGGATTTTTTTAGTAAATTGGAAATACGCTTCTTGGTCTGAAGTTCGACCTTTTTGATGTTTTTTCAATGGATTATCCTCGCTATAAAATGCCGTTTGTGGATCCGTTTCCCAACCGCCAGGAAAATCCCTTCGTATATCGGCATCACCCACATCCTTGGATCCTTTCATTCCTATTTCTGTCCCATAATAAATTTGAGGAATTCCCCGAGTAGTTGCGATTAAAGTTAATGCCAGCTTATAATCCTGCAAAGTGGGACAATATTCGTTAAACCGCTTCGTATCGTGGTTTTCCATAAAAATCAACACGTTGTTTGGGTTCGCGTACAAGAAATCATTGACAAAATTCTCATAAATACGAACCATCCCTTGATCCCACCCTTGGTTTCTTTCGTTGAAGGCCAAAAGGATGGCATCGTGAAGCGTAAAATCCATTACTGAGGGTAGATGGCTGTTGTATTGATCTAGTGCACCAATTGGACTATTATCTTGCCAATAGGAAATTTGAGCCTGGTCATGCATCCAAATTTCACCCACCAAATTGAGGTTCGGATATTCCTCTCGAATGGCTTTAGTCCATTGAGCAATCGCATGCTTATCGTTGTAGGAATAGGTGTCTACCCTAAGTCCATCTAATTCGGCGTACTCAATCCACCATAGTGTATTTTGAATCAAGTACTTTAAAACCAGTGGATTCGATTGATTAATATCGGGCATACTGTTATCGAACCAACCCTCTTCCGATGCCCGCTTATCCATTTCAGTGGCATAAGGATCCATTTGGGTGCTGGTGCGATAGCTGGAGCGCGTGAAGGTAGGGAATTGGTGGATCCAGTCTTGGGTGGGCAAGTCCTGCATCATCCAGTGTTTACTTGACCAATGGTTGGGAACCTCATCTTTAATAACTTTTAAACCCTTTCGGTGTGCTTCACGCACGAGTTCCTTATACCAGCTTGTTGATCCGTATCGTGGGTCCACTTGATATAAATTGGACTGAGCGTATCCATGGTAGGAATACGTAGGTTCATTGTCTTCTAACAATGGGGTGGTCCAAATCGTGGTAGCACCAAGTTCTTTGATATAATCCAAATGATCCATGATTCCCATAATATCACCGCCGTGACGGCCTCCAGGAAGCGAACGATTGGCGGGCTCTGCCATGCCAGGATAGGTATCAATGCCTGTTATTTGGTTTGCAAATCGATCAGGCATCAAAAGATAAATCACGTCTGAAGAGGTAAAACTCGTGCGTTCTTTAGATTGGTATTCCCGTTCTTTTAATTCGTATGAAAGGGAAGCTATCGTTTTCTTACCGCGCGTAATTTCTATTGGATACATGCCGGGATTTCGTCCTTTCGTTTCGATGGTAACAAAAAGATAATTAGGATTAGACGTCCTTTTAACCTCCAAAATTGGAAGCCCTGGTATGGAAATGGAATCCTCTCGAATGTTGGTACCATGCAACAGCAGTTGAACTTGATGATGTTCCATTCCAGCCCACCAATTTGGGGGCTCGATGTGCATCAAGGGACTCTTTTTTTGGGCAGAAATATTCCCCCAGCAAAGCGCAAATAGGATCAGAATAAAGCATTTCATGGACAAAGGTATTTTTTCTTAACAAGACCTGAAGGGGATGCTTCGAGGTAAAATTGTTGGGGTTCAGGAGTGAGGATTTCTCGACCCAAAAGATCAAAATAAGTAACTTGCTGAGGAGCGTAAGGATCTGTTTCAGTCAAATTACTCAACGAACATGGATTCGTTAACCCAGCATATTGTAGTTGGTTGGCGGCCGTATTATGCCGTTGGGCCAAATAATAAACCAAGGAGGTTGAAACGTGGCTCCCCCATGGGTTTGTTATCGCGTCTAAAAAATCTTGATCGCTGAAACCATAATCCAACCCTTTATAATCATCGGCTAGTGCCGAGGGGGCAATTAAGTCTTGTGTCGCCTCCCAAATTGGAAGCATGTAGGTTGTATTAAAAAAAGACTGTAAGTGTTGTTGGATATAGTACGAGTACCGATCCTTAAAATAGGGCACCTGCATCATTCGCGTGTACAGGGGGCGTGGTGAGTTGGAAGGAGACCATGCGTAAAGGTTTCTAACATGCCAATCGATGTTGAACCAATCCACGCCGAAGGTATTATCCATATCGTATTCTATGAAAACAAATTTACCATCGGATGGCCTTTGGTATAGATAATAGTTGTTTTTATTGAATGCATATCCATCCCACTGACCCGTAAGCACTTGAAGGGCTAAAGAATTCAAGAATAAATCGACGTCCAATACCTCCTGAATGGCACAAGGGAATTCTGCATTTGTAGCATTGTTCAAGACGTCAATAAAATGAATCAACCCTGAAAAATCGTTTTGAAGTTCATTCGTTTTTAACTCATATACGTTTTGATAAGGGGCCGCATTGTTCCCTTGGAACGTTAAATCTGCGCCCCACTTTGCCTTGTATAAATTTCCAGTATCGTTGTCTATAAACCGTGCTTCCAAAAATTGGTCGTCATAATGTTCAACATTGATGTAGAGACCTTTGTACTCGTTGTTGATGTATAATTCTACGTACGAAGTTCTTGGACAGGGTAGACCAGCCCATCGCAACATTTCATTACAGGTTCTGCTGCGCATAATGGAAACATCGTTATGTTCTCCATTTAAGTTCAATCCTTTTAAATCATACCATTTGAAACCCGGTTGATACACATTAAAGTCAATTTTAAAGGACTTTTTAGCCGATTGAAGGGATGTATTACCCCGCAGTCGTATGCCCACCGTATCCACGGTATCATTCACCATTGAACTTTGGTAGATAAAGGTGGCTGGAAATTCATAAGAAGTGCCGAGACTATCCCCTACCATGGTATAAAAATCTTGGGCGTTCATGGTAATATAGATTTTGGCTACTTCATTCTGAAGAAATGCCGGAGAATTTGGTGGATGAACCAGTTGACCAAAGGAAGCCAATGGTATTAAAGCCAAAATCAAGCCCCTAAGCGTCATTTCATAATGGTTTTACACGAAAAATGGGTTCCAAGCCGCAAGACGACCAGGTAAGTACCCGATGGCAAGAACCCGGTCGGAAGAGAAACAACGTTTTTGCCCTCATTTGAATCGAACGATTTTTCTACTGCCAAAGCACCTTGCTCATTAAAAATGCATAGGTTAGTGGAAAAAGCGGTTGGGGACACAAATTCCACGGAAACTTGCTCTTGAAGGGGTACCGGAAAAACAGAGAATTCAAAGGAAGGGTTGTCAATTTCATCTATCGAAGCTACGGATGTAATGAATGGTTTAGGAAGTTTAACATCGGTATACACCCGATATTCTCCTGGTTGCAATGAAATGGCGGCATTGACGTTGGAAACATTCAAGCTATCCCCACTGAAATACTCATACCACCAACCGGTATGCTGAAAGGCTGGAATTCCATTGGCGGCGTTCACATCCACATTCACTAAACTAACACCATTCATGGTAGGATGATTCATAATCATACGTTTAATCCCTGCACCAAGGCTTGCTTGAAAATCCAAGGACCGAAACGTTTCATAATTGTTTCGCAAATGCAGCATGGCCTTATAAACGTCAAGAAGTTGCCTTCTTCGCCCCTGTTGAAGATAATTCCATAGGATGGGCTTATTACACGTTCTGCAGGGATAGTCAATGGTTATATCATAACCATACTCACCGAATTGCCAAATCATCCTTGGTCCGGGCTGCGACAAAAAAGCCACAGCCAACCCTTGCATTCTACCAAGGGCAGTATACGGATCTTTTGCATTATGAGCGGGGTTTGAGGCGTTCCCAAATGTGATGGCTTCATACATCAAACGTTCCTCATCATGGCTTTCCATATAGGTAATTAAATGTGGAACTGTCCAAGTCCGGTTGGAATAAATTCCGTTGGTTAGGCTGGAATTTGCAATATATCCCATGCCTGAATTTTGATATCCATAGGTGACATTTCCCCATAACATACACCCATAATCTGCTAGCTGTTTTTCTTCGTTGTTGTCACACCAATGTTCAAGAATTATGTAGTGCGTCGGATCAATTGCCCAAATACTATCGGCCATTCGCTTAATATTATTAATTCGTTCTACGCTGAAATTCGCCGTGGTATTTGCGAAACCTTTGGTAAAATCAAATCGAATACCGTCGATGTTATACGTTTGAATCCAATACCGATTCACCTGATCAAGGTATTCCCTAGTGGCAGGTCGGCTATGATTAAAGTCATACCCCCAGCAATTCGGCGGATGGGGACACACAGCATTGAACCAAGGATTATTAGCCGCTGGCCGATTGTTTACGGGATCCCAATACATATTGACCATGGGATTTTGTCCAAAGGCATGGTTCAATACCATATCAATGATTACAGCAATTCCCCTTCCATGACAGGTATCGACAAATTCTTTGAACTTTTGGGCGGTCCCATAATATTTATCCAAAGCCATATGAAAGGATGGGTTGTACCCCCAGCTTTGGTTGCCTTCAAATTCAAGATTAGGCATAAGTTCTATAGCGTTAATTCCTAAGCGATCAAGGTAGGCAATGGTGTCGATTAGGGTTTGATAATTTCGGGCTGAAACGAAATCACGCACCAACAATTCATAGATTACTAAGTCTTTTTTGGCGGGGCGATTAAACCCAGAATTCAGCCAGGTATACGTTGGGGGGGTAGTTTGAAAAACGGAAACGAATCCCGTGGTCAAACCTGTTGGATAGGGATGCATGTTCGGGAAAGTGGTATTGCCCACGAAGTTATCGTTGTTGGGATCTAAAATTAAGGTGCTCAATGGATCAGCATAGCGGCCTTGATTGGTAATTAAGTACTGGTAACCATAGGTCTGCCCTGGCGAAAGACCTCCGACCACCAACCACCAACGCGTAGAATCTAAGGAACAATTCATGTGATAGGGCCCTGAGGGTAACCATCCATTAAAGTCACCAACCAGGTAAACATGGTCTTTCTCGGGCGCATACAATTGAAAAAGAGCGGTAGAATCATTTAACAGGGTGACACCGTTCTTTGTGCCAACCGGAGGATTTTGATAGGTAATTGGGGGATTAACGGTATAGTAAACGCTATCTTTCACCACCGAAATCCCATTATCTGCCTCAAAAAGGAGCAGGTGAGTTCCTGGAGTAGTAGCGGTAATGTTCGTATTGATTAGGGTCGCATTCGGAGAAGATTGAACCACTATTCCATCTTCTTTTAATGTGAGGGTTGCGGATTGATTGGACTGGGCATTAAAGGAGAAATTCTGGTTTAAGTCTAACAAAGGAGGTTGGCTTGGATTAAAAATTGCAGCTTGAAGTCCCCCATTTACTGGGTAAACATCATAGTATATATCGCTTCCATCGGTCTCACGACCGACGATTGAGCCGTTGGCATTTCTAAAAACAAAAGCTAGCTTTAGTACATAGGTATTAACGGGGAAACCATAAAAGGCATCGATATCAATAGTGATAGAATGTTTATTGTTTCCAAGATTGGTCATTTGGACATTGGCATCAACCTGGCCCCAGTTTCCTTGAACAAACAACCAATTGGTTGGCGAAGTACTCGCGGAAGTTATTAAGCCAGTATGACAATACACTTGATTCACTCCCGCCAAAGCACCATTGCCTTGTGTGGCATCGTACACAATGGTAACTACATCATTCACGGTTGGAAAAGCGGGGGTAACTTCCAAAATTTGTGCGGAGAATTTCCCACACCATCCCAAAAGAAGGGTTAACCAAATTAGAGTGTTTTTCATACCAAAAGGATAAAGAAAAAGCCTACGTTTTCACATAGGCTTTTCCTGAAATGAACATTATTTATTTCTTCATCAACTTCCCTGTTACAACGCTTCCTGCTGAAGTAACTTGATAGATGTAAGAACCTGCAGATAATGCCGAAGTAGAAACTTCAACGTTGTTAACGGCTCCTGTAGCTACTGACTTAGAAGCAACTACTTTTCCGGAAAGGTCAAACAAAACGATGTCTGCATTGGCCGCATTTGACGTAAAGTTAAACGTAGCTACGTCGTTTGCAGGGTTTGGAGAAACCACTAGGTTTGAAATGGCACCTTCTACAACATTGGCACCGCTTCCAGAACAAGAAGCTGTACACATATCCCAACAATAGGTTAAAGTAGTATTGGCGTTTGGAATTTCTAAGGTACGGTTGATGTTTCCAGAACCATCATCCACACCACATCCACCAGCAACGATAGTATTGGCTGGATCTGTTCCTTCATTCATCCCCCAGTTTCCGTTGATAAATTTGTACAACAAAGGTAATCCTACAGAAGATGTAGGAAAATCAACGGCAATTTCCCATATACCATTTCCTAAATCGGTCATGGCTGATGTCGGGGTTGTCGGAGACCAGTCTGCCATCGGGCCACCGTTTGCGGTAGCACCATTGGAGGAAAAGTTACCACCCACACGAACACCCGTCGCGTCAAGCGTAGCACCACCAGCTACATAATTGGTTACATCGACCTGAAAGGTTACGGTTACTTGTGCAGTAGCCGCCGCTCCGATGAAAAGCGCTGTCATAAACGTAAAAATTCTTTTCATAAAAAAACATTTAAAGGTTAAAAATTACTTAGTGTCATTAAGACAACTTCAAATTTAAAAATAAATTCTAAGTCCATATTAAATTTACAAAATATTTTCATTAAGTGCAGATAATCATTTCAAGAGCTCCAAACTTACGCATTCTTGGTTAATCGGAATAATTGAGAATAACACGATTAGTGAAAGTTGATTTTTGAAAAATCCACGTACGTTATGAATTTCACAAAAATGGTTTGAATTATTGCTTAAGAAGCATTTTGTAATAAATGTTACCATTGTATTCGATTTTCATCAAATAGTTGCCTTGGGATAAGCCCGGTAAATTTAACGTTGCGAGTTTACCGTTCATTCTATTTTCATAAACAATCCTACCATCGGTAGCAAAAACTTTCAGTTGTGCAAAAATAGCTTCATTAGATTTAATAAATAATTCTTCATTGAACGGGTTCGGATATAAGATAAATCGCATGGTTTCCTCAATAATACCTGCGCAAGGATCAGACCCGATTACAACATCATCTGTGGATGTACAACCATTATTAGCGGTTATTGTCACTACAAATGTTCCAGGACCTGATACAGACAATGGGTTACCACTCGCGCCCGTATCCCAAGTATACATAGACCCTGGTGTACCTGATGCCGTAATTTGATATGGGAAGTTGTAAGAACAAATGATAGTATCACTACCTAATGAAACCTCAGGATTAAGATTAACTGTTATTATTAATAAAGCCGTATTCTGACATCCATTATTATCAATACCCGTAACGGTATACGATTGCGTTGTAGTCGGTGTGAACGCCACTCCGTTCGTCACGCCATTGTCCCATGTGTAAGATGAAGCTCCGGATCCATTCAAGGTTACTGCTGTTCCAGCACATACTGCTTGGTTTTGTCCCGCACTTACAGGAGGAAGAGCATTAACAGTGACGGTAGTTTGTGCGGTATTTGTACATCCATTCGCATCCGTTCCAGATACTGTGTACGACTGCGTCGTGCTTGGCGTGAACGCCACACCGTCTTGTACGTTGTTGTTCCAGTTGTAGGACTGTGCTCCACTTCCGTTTAAGGTAACAGACGTTCCGGCACATACCGCTTGGTTTTGTCCTGCACTTACAGTAGGCAAGGAATTCACCGTTACCGTTACTTGTGCGGTATTTACACATCCGTTGGAATCTATACCTGTAACTGTATATGTTGTACTAGAACTCGGTATAAACGCTGCGGCATTCGTTACACCATTGTCCCATGTGTAAGATGAAGCCCCGGATCCATTCAAGGTAACTGCTGTTCCAGCACATACCGTTTGGTTTGAGCCTGCACTTACAGTAGGAAGAGCATTAAAAGTGACGGTAGTTTGTGCGGTATTTGTACATCCATTCGCATCCGTTCCAGTTACTGTGTACGACTGCGTCGTGCTTGGCGTAAACGCCACACCGTCTTGTACGTTGTTGTTCCACGTGTAGGACTGTGCTCCACTTCCACTTAAGGTAACTGACGTTCCAGCACAAACCGCTTGGTTTTGTCCTGCACTTACAGTAGGCAAAGCATTCACCGTTACCGTTACTTGTGCGGTATTTGCACATCCGTTGGAATCTATACCTGTAACTGT
>CAIJTF010000050.1 GCA_903823565.1 uncultured Flavobacteriales bacterium | reverse complement strand
TGTAAACTTCAACGCGAAAGATGCAGATTACAGCATTGAAATTCTTGACCTGCAAGGACGCGTATTGAATGCATCTGCTTTGTCAAATGCTAATGGTTTCCAAACCGTTACTTTTGCGACGGCAAACCTTGCTAAAGGAAACTACATCGTTCGAATTGCTTCTAACGGATTTACATCTACTAAATCAGTGGTTGTTCGATAAGAAATAATTGAATTTTAAGAAAAGGGGCATCGGCCCCTTTTTTTGTGCTTCTACTTAATAAAGGAAATCGTTGTACGGGTAACGTATTTTGAAAATACGTTGCACTTCATGATAAAGCACCTGCTTTAATTCATCAATATTCGTTTTGTCAACGGCGGAAATAAAAATACATGGACGACCACCCAAACGAGCCATCCACGTTCGCTTTAATTCATCCAAAGAAACCTCTTCACTTAATGAATCAATTTTATTAAAGACAATGATGGTCGGTTTCTCTTCCTTGTCAATTTCTTGTAAGGTTGTATTAACAGTTTCAAAATGATCTTCGAAATTTGGATGCGACAAATCCAGTACATGCACCAATAAATCTGCTTCGCGGACTTCATCTAACGTAGACTTAAAAGACTCGAGTAATTGTTTAGGAAGCTTCCGAATAAATCCCACGGTATCGGTTAATAGGAAGGGTAAGTTATCAATGACGACCTTCCGAACGGTGGTGTCTAGCGTCGCAAACAACTTGTTTTCAGCGAAAACATCCGATTTTGAGATCAAATTCATTAAGGTGCTTTTGCCCACATTGGTATAGCCAACCAAGGCAACTCTAACCAATTGTCCACGGTTACCTCGTTGAATAGTCATTTGCTTGTCAATTTCTTTTAGCCGTTCTTTCATTAAAGCAATACGTTGCTGTATGATTCGCCTATCCGTTTCGATTTGGGATTCTCCCGGTCCCCTCATCCCAATCCCTCCTTTTTGACGTTCAAGGTGGGTCCACATCCGGGTCAACCGTGGAAGCATATATTGTAGTTGTGCTAATTCTACTTGTGTTTTCGCATGAAAGGTTCTGGCTCGCTTAGCGAAAATGTCAAGAATTAAAATGCTTCGGTCGATGATTTTTCGGTTAAGTTCTCGTTCGATGTTTCTTATTTGAGACGGACTTAGTTCATCATCAAAAATGATCGCATCGATGTTGTGGGTATCCGCGTAGGCTTTGATTTCTGCTAATTTACCTTCTCCCACATAGGTTCTTGGGTTTGGGTAGGGCAGCTTTTGCGTAAAAGCCATTACCCCTACCGCTCCCGCAGTTTCAGCTAAGAAAGCTAATTCATCTAAGTACTCATGTGCTAGCCTTTCATCTACATCACCGTGAATTACAGAAACCAAAATACATTTTTCTTGGATTTCTTCGAGCGTTGCATGTGCCATTTAGTGCTGCATCTTTTTAGCGTATTGGGCAATGGAATCGAGCTGGTTCTCCTTTTCAATAATCCCGTCGAAGGAAGGCATTCCATTTTTTCCTTCCCTAATGATCTGTTTTATTTCCTGAAGTTTTAGCTTGCTTTTTTGTAGGTTTTTAGCTCCCGATACACCCAAGTCACCTGCCGCGCCATGACAACTAGAACAATGGGTAGTAAATAAGTCCTTTGCCCGTGGTTGGGTTTCAGATAAGGAGTTACCGCTCCTTGGACCTTCTGTGCACGCGAAGAGTAAAAGGCCAAGGCCTAAAACCAAGCGCCGCCTAAATTTGCTCGAAACGGCCATGGGATGCTTAATAGAATTAGGATTAAACCAAGGATGTAAAACGTTTTGATAGGCTTATAGATCGCTTCTGGGTTACTCCCTTTCTTCGATTTTACATAACCTAGCGTCACAAGGGCTACAGCAATCACCATTCCTGCAAGGTGTTCCATTCCGTAAAAACGAAAAGAGGGGTTTCCCATCCAACCTGCGTTGAAGGTTACCCGGGGAGAAATGAAGTATAAAATCAATCCCAATAGCAATTGGGTGTGTAAACTTACCATGGAAAACAAATTTACAAGCTTGTTTCTCTTCTCAAAGGATTTAGCTGTAAAAGCATAATACAGGGCGAGAAGCATCAAAATTAGGACTACCCATCGCAAACCAGAGTGCGTGTGTTTTAATAGTTCATACATAACATAAAATTTAATCGTTCAGTTTTAAAACAGCCAAAAAGGCTTCTTGAGGAACTTCGACTCGTCCCACTTGACGCATACGTTTCTTTCCGGCCTTTTGTTTCTCCAATAATTTTCTTTTTCGTGTAATATCGCCGCCATAACATTTCGCAGTAACATCCTTCCGTAAGGCTTTAATCGTCTCGCGTGCTATTACCTTTGCGCCAATCGCTGCTTGAATAGGTATTTCGAATTGTTGCCTTGGGATTAATTCTCTCAGTTTGATACAGATTTTTTTGCCTAAATCAAAGGCATTGCTTCGATGAACTAATGCCGATAAAGCATCGACTTGTTCACTGTTCAACAATAAATCCATTTTTACCAGGTCCGATTCTTTATAACCAATCGGATGATAATCAAAGGAAGCATATCCTTTCGACACGGTCTTCAAGCGATCATAAAAATCAAATACGATTTCTGCAAGGGGCATTTCAAAAGTAATCTCGACGCGGTCTTGGGTTAAATAAACTTGATTTTTGAGCTCCCCTCGTTTCTCAATACACAACGTCATAATCGAGCCCACAAATTCTGATTTCGTAATAACTTGTGCTTTGATATACGGTTCCTCAATTCGATCCACTCCGGAGGGGTCGGGTAATTCCGAGGGATTATTTACTATGATTTTAGCCTCAGGATCCCTTTTCATGAAGGTGTGGTATGAAACGTTTGGTACGGTTGTGATCACCGTCATTTTAAATTCTCGCTCTAAGCGCTCTTGAATGATTTCCATATGCAGCATTCCCAAGAAACCACAACGAAAGCCAAATCCTAATGCAGCAGAAGATTCCGGTTCAAATACCAAGGAAGAGTCGTTGAGTTGAAGTTTTTCCATGGAGTACCTCAATTCTTCATAATCCTCATTGTCTACGGGATAAATCCCGGCAAATACCATAGGCTTAACGTCTTCAAACCCTTTAATGGCCGTATCACAAGGGCGCTCAGCGGCAGTGATGGTATCTCCTACCTTAACTTCATTGGCGGCTTTAATGCCAGAAATGATGTAGCCAACATCACCTGCCCTCACTTCTTTTTTTGCCACAAGGTCCATTTTCAAAATGCCGATTTCATCCGCATTATAATCTCTTCCAGTATTAAAGAATCGAACGCGTTGTCCTTTTTTGATCACCCCATTTCTAACCCGATAATAGGCAATTATTCCTCGGAAGGAATTAAAAACAGAATCAAAAATCATAGCCTGTAAAGGAGCTTCCTCATCGCCTTTAGGAGCGGGAATTCTATGAATTACGGCCTCTAATATTTGGTCTACGCCCAATCCGGTTTTGCCTGAGGCGGGAATTATCTCTTCCGGTTTACAACCAATAAGGTCGATGATTTGATCAGAGACTTCTTCTGGCATTGCACTTGGTAAGTCCATTTTATTTAGAATCGGAATAATCTCAAGATCATGTTCCAAGGCTAAATAAAGGTTGGATATGGTTTGTGCTTCTATACCTTGCGTTGCATCAACAATCAATAATGCTCCTTCACAAGCGGCAATAGATCGAGAAACTTCATAGGAAAAGTCTACATGTCCCGGTGTATCAATAAGGTTTAGAATGTAGTCTTCTCCCTGATACTGGAAGTTCATTTGGATGGCATGGCTCTTAATCGTAATTCCACGTTCGCGCTCTAGGTCCATATCGTCCAATGCTTGGTCTTGCATTTCACGATCAGAAATCGTATTCGTTGCTTGTAGTAATCGGTCGGCCAAGGTACTTTTCCCGTGATCAATATGCGCAATGATGCAAAAATTACGAATGTTCTTCATCTTGGGCACGAAGGTACAACATCTCTTTGTATTTCGTTAAAAGGGAGCCCTATTTAATAACCGTGACATGCCCACTCATTTCTTGTTCTTGGGACTTGTTTCTTCGGTAAATAAGTTTCCACGTATAAACACCATCCGGGACCTTTTGGCCTTTAAAGGTTCCATCCCACGCAAAATCTAAATCTTCTGAATAAAATAATCGTTCACCCCAGCGATTGAAAACTTCTATTTTTACCCACTCTACCCCGATAAAACTCCCCGAAAAAACATCGTTAATGCGGTTGTCGTCAGGAAGAAAGGTATTGGGTATGTAAATGTAAAACTCCTCTTGAATGAATATAGGTTTTGTTATGCTATCGACGCAACCATTCATATCTGTTGCAATGAGGGTAATCAAGTATTCTCCACTGGGTGAAAAGGTGTGGGTAGGATGTACCTCATAGGAAGAATTACCATCGCCAAAGTGCCAGACATATCCAAAACCATTTTGTGTTAAATTGTAAAAAGATACAGGTAGATTTTCCGTTGGAGAAGACGTTAATACCGTAAAATCCGCTAAAGGTTTTACAATTTGAACTTGAGCAAACCCACTTACCGTGAAGGTTTGGCATTCATCAGAAACCAAAACTTGGTATGTATTTGTTGCATTTGGGGTGACCCAAATCCCGGGTGTGGTTTCACCTGTAGAGGGCCATAAGTAGTAATAGTTACCGAACCCACCACTCGCGGTTACACTCACAAAGGCGCTGTCTCCGATGCATATTTTTTGAGTTGGCGACATGGTTAATACCAATGGTTCGCTTGTTATGGTGTAATTTACCGTTCCGCTAACCGTATTCCCGCAGCCATCGCTAACCGTGAGGGTGTAAGTACTTGTGCTTGCGGGGGAAACCGTAAGGTTTGACGTTGTGCTTAGGGTTTGGCTATTTTGTTGCCATAAAAAGGCGTAGTTCCCATTTCCTCCCACGATTTGTGACGTGAAGGTATGTTCTATGTAGGGACAGACTTCCACGACATCAGAAGAAAGTTGAAGGCTCAAGGGTTGGAAAACAGGCACGGTGATGGTGGCAGAATCCACTACCATTAGCCCCGAGCAATTGTCAAGCACTTCCAGATAAACGGTTTGACTGGATTGGGGCAAGAGGGTTAAGGTCGGCGTTGTGGCACCTGTATTCCAGAGGTAGGTGTAGGGAGGAACGCCCCCGCTTACGATAGGATTCAAGGTTATGGGCTGACCTGGACAAGGAAGCATGGTATCGTTTAATGAAATCGTTAAAGGTGAAATATCTTGGATAAATATTGTTAGTGGAATCGGCGTGATATTTCCACAAGGATCTGAAACATTAAAATTTAAAATTATGGATTCCAATCCTTCGGCAAAGCCATCGCTAATGGCTACAATTTGAAAGGAGAATACGGATTGCCCAGGGCTGAAAACCACATTGGTTGGTATTCCGGAGAAATCGATGCCCGATGTAGCGGACCCCGATAGGGTAATTGGAATGGTTAATGCCGTATTTAAATTGTTTTGACGAGTTACATTCACCGTGGCTGTAACACAGCCTTCTGCCATCACATCCGGGCTAGAAAACACATGCTGCGAAAGGCTGTAGGTAATATCAACAGGTGTTTTAGTGGTAAGGCTATTGGCTTCCAAAAAGATACCGGAGTCCCATGAGCCGTCACCAACATCTGCAATGGCAAGAATTAGGTGGTACGTTTGGCCGCATTGAACGGCAGATATGGCCTCTAATACATCCGTAAAGCCATCATATTGAATGTAGTTTGGAGAGTTATTAAATGGGGAAGTGCTTCCATCACCATTGGAATTGTAGAACGCCGCGTTCGTAACGGCATTTACGTTATTAATGGAAACAACCCCTCCTCCATTAGGTAATTGAGCAATATTCTGCAATCCAGTAATTCCTGGGCCAGAAATGAAAAACCCGAACACATCGTTGTAGGTGGAATTATTTGGCGGCGCAAATTCCGGGTATTCTTCCGAGCCAAAAACATATTTAAACCGAACGGTATCGGCATAAGGTATAAAATCGAATTCTAATGTTGCTGCGTTAAAGGTTGGTGTACCACCGAGAATATTATTTGACAGCAATCCTGACCCAGGGCTATTGTTATCTACTCCGCTGGAGGCTGCGTTATTAGGTCCTTGAGGCCCTGAACCGTTATTGAGTATGGTTCCCGTGGTCATAACGATCCCTTGGTTGATCCCTAAGGTGGTTCCATTCGCAGTAAACGAGCTAATTGCCATTGGGCTACCGTTGTATAGAATATTGCTTACGGTGACACCGGGACCGATAAGGATATTTTGAACTAAATTTTGAGGGGTCTGGCCAGGACTTGTGATTAACTGCGACCAAGCATAGGACGAGAAGCAAAAAAACACGAAAAGGGTAAGAGCTCTTTTTCTCATCGTAAAGGAAGACGAATTAAAAACGCAAACGTTGTCAAACGTTAATTCTAGCCAAAGGTAACGCTTATTTTAGACCTTGCAAACGGCAGAAATGAGCATAGTCGCCATTTTTAGACAGAAGCTGTTCATGGCTCCCTTGTTCCGTTATTACACCTTTAGACATGACAAGGATAAGGTCTGCATTGACGACGGTGCTGAGTCGATGAGCCACAACGATGCTAGTTTTCCCCTTCATAATTTCGTCCAAGGCCTCCTGTACAAGCCGCTCAGATTCTGTGTCGAGCGCTGAGGTTGCCTCGTCCAGCAACAGGATTTCAGGGTTTTTGTAAATAGCCCTCGCAATACTAATCCGTTGTTTTTGACCACCTGAAAGCTTGTTTCCGCGGTCTCCAATATTATAATCGAATCCCGATTCAAGTGCCATTATAAATGAATAGGCATTCGCGATTTTCGCTGCGCGGGTGGCTTTTTCTAGGTCTGGAAAATCTTCCCCAAAAGCGATGTTGTCTAAAACAGAACCGTTAAAAAGTAGGGGTTCTTGAGTCACCATTCCGATCTTGGAACGAAGCGAATCTATGGAGAATTGCTTGATGTTAATACCGTCTATAAACAGTGCCCCGGAACTAGGGTCGTAAAAACGAGGAATCAAATCAAGCAGCGTAGATTTACCGCTGCCCGATTCACCAACCAAAGCAATAGTCTGCCCCTTCTTGATTTCCAAGTTAAGGTCGCAAAGTATGGGATCAGATTGGTACGAAAAGGAGACATTTTGAAAAGTAAGCCGATTTGTAAAATCCGTAAGAATCGTGGGGTCTTTTTCTTCCAGGATAACTTCCGGCTGGTTTAACACCTCATTTATTCGGTCGAGTGAAACTCTAGCTTTTGCGAGGTTTGATAAGGAAGTGGATATTCCTTGAATGGGGCGTAACAGTTGGGAAAAAACAATTATGAACGTTAAGAACACTTCACCCGAAAGTCCAACACCTCGATGGTCCAGAATTAAAACACCCCCAAACCAAACAATTAATAGCATAATTAATGCTCCAATTGTTTCATTCAAAAGAGGTGCAAGGTCTTTTTTTCTAAACGTTTTAGTGATTAATTTTTGATGAATTAGGTTAATGCGTTCAAACCTAGTTTGAACGAAACGAATGGCGCCAAACGCTTTAACGATTCGAATTCCATTTAATGCTTCATCGATAGCGGCATATAACAATCCCGTCTGTTCTTGTCCAAGCTTGGCTGTTTTTTTTAGGCTTTTGCTAATGCGTGAAATTACAAAGGCAGAAACAGGCAGTAAAAACAGGGAGAATAAGGTTAATTCCGGACTTAAAAGGATCAGCGTTATGAGGTTAATAATTACGGCTATGGGTTCGCGAAACAACAATTCTAGCACACTAACTACCGCAATTTCAATTTCTCCAACGTCACTATTCATTCTTGCCATTAGATCTCCTTTTCGTTCATTAGAATGATAAGAGAGTGGCAATACCAAGGCTCGGTTGAAAAGGGAATTTCTTAAGTCTCTCACTACGGCCATTCGTAATTCGGATTGAAACCATACCGCCCCATACCGAAAAAAATTCTTGAGAAAAAAGGCTAAAAAAACGCTAATACAAACGCCTAGCAATGCCATTTTGGGGTCGCTTTGAACCCATTGAGCCATATGGTATTCGTAACTTTGTTTTAGGTAATTACCCACATCCAAAAGCGACTCCATGGTTGGAGCAGGGATAGGCCTTACTGCGGTATCAGGGTTTGAAAAAATAAGTTGTAAGATGGGAATAAACAATACGAGAGAAAGCAAATTAAAAACAACAAAAAGCAGGTTGCAAACAACCACCAATGCTGCCGTTCCCTTGTATAAAAAGGTATACTTGATAATTTCTTTGAGATCTTTCACGGCAGCACAAAGATACATTAATGTTGGCCGCAGATAAAATAGCTAAGCAAGTTTCGTAACTTTGTTTCGTATGGCAAATATTAGACAGCAAAAAATTGAAATAGCGATTCGGAATGAACTTTCCTCCTTTTTTCTCCATAATGGTTCGCAAATTTGCGAAGGGGCTATGGTTACTGTTACAGTTGTTCGGATTACTGCCGATTTGTCCTTAGCGCGTTGTTACCTCAGTGTGTTTAATCACAAGGATCCCGCACAAGTCTTGACATCGATTCAAAACCACACTAAAAAGGTGCGCTTCGCCCTTGGTGGACGCCTCAAAAATATGCGTAAAATCCCCGAGTTTGTTTTTTATCTTGACGACACGCTCGACTATGCTGCCCGAATTGAAGAACTCTTAAAGAAATAGCTATAAAAACGAGTATTTTCATCGCTTGGCGGTTTTTATTTTCTGCGCGGAACAAGGCTGCTGTGAAAATTATTTCATGGATTTCAATGGTCGGCCTTTGCGTTTCTTCGGCGGCGTTCATCCTTTTGGTTTCTGCTTTTAATGGGATTGAGGGGATGATAAAAAACATGTATTCGGTGTTTGACCAAGAGGTTATGATTCTCCCCGTCAAAGGAAAGAGTCTAACACAGGAGGACATCAATGGTGTTTTCCGTTTTTGTAAAGAACAAAAGGAAGTCTTGAGCCTGAGCAAGTTCATTCGCGAAAGGGTGCTGTTGCGAAACGAAAACAAATGGGCAAATGCCGAAATGTGGGCCGTTGAGCCCGTTTTTTTTGATATGGCGGAATTGAATGACGAGCATCACCTTATTGTAGGTAAGGTAAATAAAAATAAAGATCAGTTCTTTTTTGGGCATGATCTCGCGGTTAAACTGGGGATGAATCAGCTTGGTCAAGATCGAAAAACGCTGTTGTATTTACCTAAGCAAGACGCAAAAATTGGGTTAGGGAAAAACCCTTTTTTTCAAGAGAGCATAGCGCTTTCAGGGGTGTTAAATTATAACAAAGAGGTAAACGAAGAAGTCCTGCTTGTCCCCATATCATTTGCTCAGAGTTTTTATCCTAATTCCCGATTTTCAGGTATTTTAGTGTCCACCCATCCTCAGGATGCTGTTGCCTTGAAACAAAAAATATTATCTAAGTTTCCCTCCCAATTTCGTGTTCAAACAAATGAGGAGAAGAACCAATTGGTGTATAAAACCAGCCAGTCAGAAAAACGCATCGTTATGGCAATTTTAGGCTTTATTTTTATCCTTTCCATGTTCAACTTAGTGGCTTCCCTCACTATGATTTTTATTGAAAAAGAAAAAATGTTCAAACCCATGGTTGCGATGGGGTTTACCTTAAATAAAATCCGAGCTATTTTTTATTTAGTGGGATCTTTAATAACCTTTTTGGGCATAAGTTCCGGGATTTTAATGGGCCAATTATTGGTTTATTTTCAATTGCGGTTTTCCCTTCTCTTAATACCAGGAACGAACAAGGCTTTCCCGATGGCCTTCAAGGCGGGCCAATCCTTCTCAATCCTTGGGATTTTATTTTTACTTGGAATCCTAGCGTCTTGGTTCTCTGCCGCATTTTTAACAAAATCCGTAAAAAAGGATTTTTATTTGTTCAATGAACGTTAATTATTAGCTATATTTGCCCCGAAAAATTAAACACTATTTCATGATTAAAGGCAAAATTTCTCAAGTAATTGGACCTGTTGTTGACATTACATTTGAAAATGAAACAGCATTACCTGCCATATATGACGCTTTAGAGGTTCGAAAATCCGATGGCGTTCGTGTTGTTTTGGAGGTACAAGCACACGTTGGAGAAAACGCGGTACGTGCCGTTTCAATGGACTCGACAGATGGTTTTACTAGAGGAATGGAGGTCGTATCTACCGGGGACGGGATAAAGATGCCTACAGGAGAAGGAATAAAAGGACGCTTATTCAATGTGGTTGGCGAAGCCATTGACGGAATCGGTGCGGTAGACAATAAAAATGGATTGTCGATTCATAGGGAGGCTCCAAAATTTGAGGATTTATCAACTGCGACAGAAATTCTTTTTACAGGTATAAAAGTTATTGATTTAATTGAGCCCTATGCTAAAGGAGGAAAGATTGGATTGTTTGGTGGAGCTGGGGTTGGAAAAACCGTACTAATACAGGAATTAATTAATAACATCGCCAAAGGACACGGAGGTTTATCCGTATTTGCAGGTGTGGGCGAACGAACGCGTGAGGGAAATGACCTCTTGCGTGAGATGCTAGAAGCTGGAATTATTAAATATGGCGAGGAGTTTATGCATTCCATGGAATCAGGTGGTTGGGACTTAACGAAAGTTAACCTTGACGAAATGAAGGAATCTAAAGCTACCTTTGTTTTCGGACAAATGAATGAGCCTCCAGGTGCTCGTGCTCGAGTAGCCTTGTCGGGATTAACGATTGCGGAGTATTTTAGAGACGGTGACGGAGGCGGACAAGGGAAAGACATCCTTTTCTTCGTTGACAATATTTTTAGATTTACTCAGGCGGGATCTGAGGTCTCCGCGTTGTTGGGTAGGATGCCTTCTGCGGTAGGATACCAACCTACGCTAGCTACAGAAATGGGCGCAATGCAAGAACGAATTACGTCAACGAAAAGTGGATCCATTACCTCTGTTCAAGCGGTTTATGTTCCTGCCGATGATTTAACAGATCCTGCGCCGGCGAACACCTTTGCTCACTTAGATGCTACTACGGTGTTATCCCGTAAAATTGCTGAATTAGGAATTTATCCAGCAGTGGACCCGCTAGATTCCACTTCGAGAATTCTAACCCCTGAAATTGTTGGAGAAGCTCACTACAACTGCGCACAGCGGGTTAAAATCACCTTGCAACGCTACAAAGAATTACAAGATATTATTGCCATTTTGGGAATGGATGAATTGTCAGAAGAAGATAAAATGGTCGTGCACCGCGCAAGAAGGGTTCAGCGCTTTTTGTCCCAACCCTTTCATGTTGCGGAGCAATTTACGGGTATTCCAGGGGTTTTTGTGGATATCAACGATACCATCTCGGCATTTAATGAAATTTTGGATGGAAAGTATGACCAATATCCAGAGGCGGCTTTCAACTTAAAAGGAGGAATCCAAGAAGTAATAGAAGCCGGTGAAAAAATGCTACAAGAATCTTAGAACCCATGACATTAGAGATTTTATCGCCTGAAGCCGTTTTGTTTAGTGGATTAGTAGCTCAAGTTACTTTACCAGGAACAAGTGGTGAATTTCAAGTCCTCCCTGGGCACGCGAGTATTATTTCGGCTTTGAAAGAAGGTTCGGTTCGTTTTAAGGTTACTGAGAAACCTTCTCATATGGATTCAAGCATCCAAGAAGAGGGGGGAAATGATAACTACTCCTTGTCTATTCGAGGCGGTGTAATCGAAATGGATGAAAACAAAGTGGTTCTTCTTGCGGAATAATCCTGTTGATTTCCATAACATTTTAAAAGCCGCATTAGTTTACTTACCTTAGCTTCATTACAAATGAATGATTTTCGTGAATTTAATGGGCTGAACAAGGTCCCTCAGCACGTCGCCATCATAATGGATGGCAATGGTAGATGGGCGAAAACCCAGGGTAAGGATCGTCTTTATGGTCACACCCATGGCGTAGAGTCCGTTCGAGAAACGGTAAAATCCTCCGTTGATCTTGGGATTAAATACCTAACACTTTATGCTTTTTCGACCGAAAATTGGTTAAGACCAAAAGAAGAAGTAGATGGATTAATGGAGCTTTTGGTTTCCGCTATTTCTGAAGAAATAAAAGCCTTGCATGAGAGCGGGGTTCGGTTTAAGACCATTGGAGACATAACAAAACTACCACCATCTTGTGTTGATAGCCTTCAAGAGGCCGTTGATTTTACCTCAAAGAATGAGGCGATCACCTTAATTTTAGCCCTTAATTATTCTTCGCAAGAAGAAATACTTCATGCCGCTCAACAAATTATCTCAGAAATAAATCAAGGGGTGTTGCAGGAAAAGGACCTCACGAAAGAACTTTTTTCCCGCTACCTGTATACCGATGGTATTCCTGACCCCGAGTTAATTATCCGAACAAGTGGGGAGCATCGATTGAGTAATTTTATGCTCTGGCAGGCGGCCTATGCTGAACTACATTTTACGCCGGTTTTTTGGCCAGAATTTAGAAAAAAACACCTTGTTGCGGCGATTGAAGACTTTCAACACCGGCAAAGAAGGTTTGGTAAAACTTCCGAACAAATAGTGGTATGATAAAGCGCATTTTCCTTCTTTACCTGGTTTTTTCATTGCCCATTGTATGGGGTCAAATTGCTGATCCAACCTTGGACAGTACCGCCTTCTTAACGGGCACCCCGACATCCTATGAAATTGGGCCAATTCGCATTGTTGGTGCAGATAATTTTGACCCACAAGCGATAAAGGCCGTGGCTGGATTGCGGCAAGGACAAAAAATAACGATTCCTGGGGACAAAATTAGTGAGGCCATTAAAAACTTATGGAAGGAAGAGTTATTCTCGAATGTTGCGATTAACCTTGATAAAGAAATAGACGGAATAGTATATTTAACGATCCATTTGACCCCAAGACCTAAGTTATCTCATTTTAAATTTAAAGGCGTTCCCAAACGCGAGGCAGATAAATTAAGGGATGAAATCACCTTGTTCTCAGGAAAAACGATCACAGAAAACCTTTTGTTTCAAACCGAGGCGAAAATTAGGGGTTACTTTCGTGAAAAAGGTTTTTACACGGTGGATGTCACCATCAAAAGGGTAAAAGATACCATAATGAATAACTCCGAGATTTTTGTAATTGATATAAATCGGGGCGAACGAGTAAGCATAAAAGAGGTAAACTTCATTGGGGTTGAAAGCCTTCCATCGTGGAAGCTCTTTTTCGCGATGAAAGACACGAGAAAGAAAACTATTTTGTCGGTTTTCAAACGTTCAAAATTCACCCAATCGACCTATGAAAAGGATAAAAAAGCACTGATTGAAAAGTTTTATAATGAGGGTTTGCGTGACGCAAGAATTATAAGTGATACGGTTTATTTTTTAGACAGTAAGAATTTAATTATTGATATAAAAATAGACGAAGGAAGAAAATATTATTTTGGTTCCTTCGAATGGATCGGTAACACCAAATATCGATCGTCCTTACTTGATTCCGTTTTAGGAATCAAGTACGGGGATGTTTATAATAAAGTGTTATTGGATAAACGATTGAATGGCGGCGAAGATGGAAGGGATATTGCATCTTTGTACATGAACAAAGGCCATCTGTTTTTTCAGATTATTCCCGTGGAACAAGGAGTTAAAGACAACCACATTAACCATCAATTGCGATTGCTTGAAGGTAAAGAAGCCCGTTACGGCCGAATTTATGTTAATGGAAATAACAAAACGAATGATCAAGTTATATACCGAGAAATCCGAACAAAACCCGGTGATTTGTTTAATAAAGAGGACATTATAAGGACCCAGAGGGAGTTAGCGCAACTCGGGTTTTTCAACGAACAAACCCTTAAAGTAAACCCTCTTCCAAACCCCGAAAACGGCACGGTTGATATAGAATATATCGTAGAAGAAAAATCGTCGGATCAAATTGAACTTTCGGGAGGATATGGCGGGGCTGGACCGACAGGTGGGGGAAGAGTTATTGGAACCCTCGGATTAACGTTTAATAATTTTTCTACCAAAAATTTTTTCAAAAAAGAGGCTTGGACTCCCTTGCCTGGAGGAGATGGGCAGCGAATCTCTCTGAGGGCACAATCCAACGGACGGTTTTATCAAGGGTATAATTTTTCATTTACCGAGCCTTGGTTAGGAGGTAAAAAGCCGAATTCTCTTTCGGTTTGGACCAATCATACCGCGCTGTCTTCAAACGGGTTATTGAAAACGAATCCGGCCTACACCGGGATATCAATAAGTTCGGTTGGTGTCGGATTGCAACGCAGAAAGAAGTGGCCAGATGATTACTTCACTGCATACTATGAATTGAGCTATCAGTATTATGATGTAAACAATGATTTTCGTTTTCCTATTTTTCCCAAAGGGTATTCCAATGATATCGCATTGAAATATGTGTTGCAACGTTCCTCGGTAAGCGCGCCTATTTACCCTCAAAGCGGCTCAAATTTTACCTTAACAGCAAAATCAACATTTCCTTATTCCTTTTTTGAAAAGGATGTAGATTATGCCAGCATGAGCTTAAGCGAACGGTTTTTGTACCTAGAGTATTTTAAATTCAAATTTACGGGGGAGTGGTATATTCCTTTATCTCCTAATCGAAAATTAGTATTAATGCCTCGTTTTGGTTTTGGTTATATTGGGGCTTACACCAAGGCGAAGGGCATAACGCCTTTCGACCGATTCACTATGGGAGGAAGCGGTTTAACGGGAGTAAATCAATTAGGAGGAAGAGAAATCATTGCACTTAGGGGTTATGAGGATCAGGCCTTATCTTCGGCGGGTTCTGACCCCATCATTGCAAAGTACACGCTCGAATTAAGATACCCCATTTCGCTTAATCCACAAGCTACATTTTATGTCACCGGATTTTTGGAGGCGGGGAACACCTATCCAGATTTTAATCGGTTCAATCCATTTAATGTAAAACGGGCGGCCGGTGTTGGTATCCGAGTGTTTTTACCTATGTTCGGAATGTTGGGACTAGATTACGGTTTTGGTTTTGACCGATTGGACCCTTGGGCCAGTGGATATGGGGGGCCTTCGGATGCATCAATTTTGAAAAAAGGATTTTATCCTAAATTGAGTTTCACTATTGGCATGAACCTTGGTGAGTTGTAGATTTTTCCTAATTAAAATTGTAACTTCGTTTTCTGATAGACACGTAAATGAAAATTAACTTCTTAATTATCGCATTTTTATTCCTCGCCAATAGCTTCGTTAAAGGTCAAACCTATGCCTTTATCGATTCCGACTATATCATGGAGAATGTTCCAGAATATAAGGAGGCAAAGGAGAAATTAGATAAAATGGCTGACGCTTGGACCAAGGAATTAGAAGAGCGATTTGCCGTTATTAAGACTCAAAAAGACAACTATAATAAAGAAGAAATTCTCTTGCCTCAGGAAGAGAAAACCAAACGAAAGGAAGAAATTGAAAAGTTGGAAAAAGAAACCATTGAACTTCAAACACAGCGTTTCGGTTTAAATGGGGATTATTTTATCAAACGACAAGAATTAATTAAGCCTATTCAAGACCGAATTTATACGGCGATGAAAAAAGTAGCTAAGTCCGATGGATATACCTTTGTTTTTGACAAAGCCAATCAAAGCAACCTTATATACGCAGACAAAGAAGCCGATATTAGTAACCTGGTCTTGGAGGAAATGGGTATTGACCAAGACTAATTTTAAAAACATAACCAATGAAAAAAATAATTTTAATTCTAAGCGTAGTTTGTTCATTCACGTTAAATGCTCAATCAAAAATTGCCCATGTAGACTCTCAGCGATTATTGGATTCTCTACCATCATACAATAAGGCAGAAAAGGAATTGCAGAAATTTCAAGAGGATGGTTTAAACGACCTTGCGGCTTTGGAGAAGCAATTAAACGAAGCATACGCCAAATTCGACGCGGTCAAAGGGGATTTAACCCCAACCATGCTTAAAATCGAACAGGAGAAAGTGATGGCCTTGGATCAGCGCTATCAACAAACCCAGAATATGTTAAAGCAACAGCTTCAGGCGTTGCAGGGGGATTACATGCAGCCCATCTTAAATAGGCTTCAAACGGCTATCGAAACGGTAGCGGTGCGTAGAAAAATAGACTACGTATTGGATGTCACAAACTTGCTTTATTCCAAAACGGGAGTAGACATAACGGGAGAAGTCAAAATAGAGCTCAGCAAACTCGATGCTGAAGCGATGAAAAAGCAATAGTAATGTATTAAGGGCCTAGGCCCTTTTTTTCTGTCAATAAGGTTTGGAAGCAAACGGTAGCATCGGTTTTTTTGATTCGGGATTTGGGGGTTTAACGGTCCTTAAATCGGTAGTTTCCGTGCTACCTAGGTTTGATTTTGTCTATTTGGGCGATAATGCCCGCGCCCCTTATGGCAACAAGTCTTTCGACCTTATTCACGAATACACCTTGGAAGGAATAGAATTTCTATTCAACCAGGGATGCGAATTGGTGATTTTAGCCTGCAATACGGCCTCCGCCAAGGCCTTACGAACCATTCAGCAAAATGAATTACCATTATTGGCTCCAGAAAAACGCGTATTAGGGGTGATTCGACCAAGCGCAGAAGAAATTGGGAATTATTCAAAAAGTGGCTTTGTTGGAATTCTTGGAACGGAAGGCACTATAAAGTCAGCATCCTATGTTTTAGAGCTAAATAAAACGAGCCCTCAAATCCAAGTGATTCAGCATGCCTGTCCGTTATGGGTCCCTTTGATTGAGGAAGAAGCATATCATACGGAAGCCGGTCGATTAATTATCGCGAAGGATATTGAAGCACTTTTTAATAAAAACAGCCAAATTGACACCATCGTTTTAGCTTGCACACATTACCCTATCATACAACCGATTATTGAAGAATTGGTCCCGAAGGGGGTTCAGGTTTTGAATCAAGGTCCCTTGGTTGCCCATAAATTGGAAGACTATCTTTTTCGACACCCCGAGTTGACAAAAAGGCTTTCTAAGCAGCCACAGACACGATTTTTTACAACAGAAAGTGCCTCTTACTTTAACGAACATGCCAGTAAAATCTTCGGACAAGTAGTAAAAGCAAAACATATTCAATTAACTTCGTAAGCTCATTTTATTCTAATGGAAATCACAAAAGAATTACAAGAAAGACTTGAGTTATTGAATGCGAAATATCAAGCAATTGGTCAAGATTTAATTTCCTACTTGGATGGATTATTGTATTCTGATGTCACCACCTATTGGGATTATATTCAAGTAGACACCTTGTTGAGTTTACAAAAACCAAAAACCAAAATTCAGGATGAGGTGATTTTTATCGTATACCATCAAATCACCGAATTGTATTTTAAGTTAGCGTTACAAGAGTATAAATCCTTGGGCGAGGAGTTGATGCCGACCAAAGAGTCTTTTTTAGTAAGGGTCTCTCGCATAAACCGTTATTTTGAAGCCTTGATTAAAAGTTTTTCGATTATGGTGGATGGCATGGATCGAGAGGCTTTTTTAAAGTTCAGAATGTCCCTGCTTCCAGCGAGTGGATTTCAATCGGCGCAGTACCGAGAAATTGAAATTTATAGTACGGATTTTATCAACTTAGTTTCTCATGGGGTTCGAGATAAAATTACCACCTCGGACGATATCATTGAAATGTACCGTCATGTGTATTGGAAATCTGGGGCCACCGATTTAGAAACGGGAAATAAAACGCTTACCCTAACACAATTTGAGGAAAAATATGGTTCTGGATTGGTCGCATTAGGCGAACATTGTCGCACCCGAAATTTATGGCAGGTATACCTTCGGCTTTCCGATGAAGATCGAAAGGATCAAACGGTAATCGCAGCCCTTAAGGCAAACGATTTGAACGTTAATGTTTATTGGCCCCTTGCTCATTACAAATCTGCTGTTCGGTATTTAGCCAAGAAGGAACAAGATGTAGCCGCGACTGGAGGCACCAATTGGCAAAAATATTTGCCCCCAAAATTTCAAAAAAGAATTTTCTATCCCGCCTTGTGGACCGAGGACGAAAAAGAAAACTGGGGAAAAGGGTGGGTAGAAGAGGAAATTAAAACCATTCTTAAAGGGGCTTAATAAAGGTGTTCGTGAAGTCGAAAACACCAACGGATGAAACGCTTATCCCACGGCATTTCACATGAAAAATGTATACAAAGTCCTCGTACATTATCGGTAGAATCCAATTCTCTGCCTGAAGAATACCATCACAATTGGTGAAAAAGTTATTTCGTGTTACGGATTCTTTTTCCTTAGTAGCCATTTGATAGTTGAGGTCGTACGATTCTGAATGAAATTTCGGAAACAATGGGTTTTGATCCGCCGTATTTGGATTTTTACTATAAAACAAGCTAAAATAGGCCTCGGCATCTGGATAATCGGGTGACCATCCTATTTTCCATATTTGGGCTTTATTTTGTCGAATCGCTTGAATCCGTTCTTCTGGGCTCACAACATGTAGAACACAAGGAATTTTAAGTACCGTGTTAATACGCTCAACAATATGCTTTCCATAGGAAATGGACGTGGGGTCTGTATTAGGAACAAATAACTCTATTTTTGGAAAAGGGTTGGCATTACTATATCCTGCTTCCTTCAATAAGGAAAGGGCTTGGGTTTCACTGAACGTTTTGTCTGCCATGCTTTGGTTGTTATAATAGGGTGAGTTTGGAGCAAAACCTTTAAGGGCAGGTATGCCATCTCCTGCAATTAGTTCTTCGGCGATATAATTCCGGTCGATCAATAGATCAATGGCCTTTCTTACGAGGGGATCTTTGAAAGGCTTGAAGGATGGGTTCATGCAAAGCAATGAGGTTTTTGCCCCAGGAATAACCAAAACTTTGTGCGGGAATGTTTTAGGATTCTCTTTAAGGTTAAAATCCCCCAATAAGTCATCAACATGTTGGGATGGAACATCAAAAACAAAGTCTAATTGTTGATTTCTAAATGCCGATAACTCCTCCTTTTTGTTCCGGAAAATCGAAAATTCTATGGCTTTTAAATAAGGAAGCGGGTTTCCTTGGGCGTCCTTTTTCCAATATTGTGGATTGGCCGATAAAATAATTTTAGTGGCCGACCATAAATAAAGTTGAAAGGGTCCAGTTCCAATAGGATGCTTAACGATATTATCTTGATAATACGCATAAGCTCTTTTCGAAACGATACCGTATTTAGAACTTGAGAGTACATACAGAAAATTGGGATAGGACCCAGTTAAGTGAAGTTCAATGGTATAGCGATCAAGTATTTTTATTCCTTCTACCCCGTTTTTGCGGTCCACATGGTTGTAATAAGGCACGGCTCCTACGATTTTACCAAGGATTGCGTCGCTTGATTGGTTTAATTTATTTTGACTGCAAGCTAGGTTTAAGGTGAAAGCGACATCCTCGGAAGTTAATTCCTCATTATCCCCGCCAAAGCATGCGTCGTGGTGAAAAAGCACCTTTTTTTTAAGGTGTAATTTTACACGATTGCCTTCCTTATTCCAAGCATAGGAATCAACCAATCGGGAAATTAGAACGTTTTTTTCCGTTACATCAAAGAGTGGTTCAAAAATATTTCCTAATACCCTGTGGGATTGAACGTCGGTATTAAACAACGGAAATAGGGACAATACGGGTTCGGGAAGGGCTAACCGTAGGGTGTTTGTTGCGTTTGCGTTGACCGGTTTTTTATCGATGCCACGATTGGAACCGCACTGAAAAAACAAATATGACGATAACGCGAAAAGGCAAAGGCTAATCAATCGCAACATAGCATCACTCGTTTTTTATGAGCACTAAAGTTCCAACGGTATTTTGATGGAAATACGTTAAATAATAAAATCCGGGGGCAACCTTTTCACTACTAATTTCTTTGCAAGGAGAAGCGTCGTAAACTAATTTTCCAGATGCATCAAAGAGTTGAGCTTTTTCCAACACGACATTCAATTGAAAAGCATCTTTGGAGGGGTTAGGAAATGCCCAAACGGCCGAGGGTTCTAGGGTTGGTGTTCCAAGGACACCCACAAAAACACTATCCATGGCTGAACAGCCATTTTGATCCAATACAGAAACCGAATACCACCCTTGACTCAGATAAATAGCGGTACTGTCCGTTTGGTGATTAGGGTCACTCCAGGTGTATAAATAAGGAGGTGTTCCGCCCGTTGTATTAACGGTGGCCGTTCCGTCTAAAGCATTTTGTGCAGATTCCGGGGTTATAGAGGTAGAAATACTTATTGGACTTGGCGATGGGATCGTGATGCTTGTGGTAGACGAGAAACAACCTTGGCTATCTTGAACGAACAAATTATAGGTTCCGCCACTTAATCCGTTCACGGGAGATTGAGAATAGGCTTGGTTGTTTATGAAAAAGCTATAGCCTCCATTCCCTCCAGCGGGAATAATTTCCATTCCCCCGTCTTGAGAATTATAGCATTGAGTTGGAATGGTAAGCGTTGAAACCGAAATTTCCGAGGGTTCAGTAACGGTAAAAAGAAGGGTGTCGAAACAGGGGCGAGCATCTGATATGTTCAAGATATAAACCCCAGGAGATAAATTCATCAGTGAATCGTTAGCGGAGCCGTTATTCCAACTATACGATACGGGAGGTGTGGCATTATTGGAGGATACTTGGATAGAACCATCGTTATATCCATAACAAGAAATAGAATGCACAATGGCGGTGTCCACTAAAGATGGCGACGATGGAATCAATACCGAGTCTACTACTACACAACCATCTGGATGGGTAATGGTTATACTTGCCCAACCTTCTGTTAGCGTACTATTCGGTTTCGTTGTAATTCCATTTTCCCACAGAAATTGGCACGTACTGAACATACAGGAACATCCTGAACTATTAACTACAGCCTGTCCATTGCTTCCGCCAGGACATGTAGGAGGAACAACGCCTCCAAACGTAATTAAATACGGATCGTTCAGCGTTGCGGTATATAGTTCATAGCATCCCGCATTGTCCGTAACTTGTAAGGTATAGGTTCCTGCTGTAATATTGTTGAGTGAATTTGACGTACTACCATTAGACCATATGTAGGTGTAGGGTGGGGCTCCTAAGGTCACAGAGGGTGTAATAGAACCCGTGTTTGCACCATTACAATGAGGGTTTACGAGGGCTACCGACGAAATTAAACTTCCAGGACCACAGTCGATAGAGGTATTGTGGTATTCACCATCGTTCAGCGTTCCAAGGTAGCTTCCCCACGCAATACCCGCATTGGGAAACCCAACATTTAACTCGGCCCTCAGGGCAAAAACACCTTTCCATCCCATCACATTGGTGCTATCACGTTTTACCAAATAAACTAAATCCAATGAGTTGTCCCCATCTAGATTGGTAAATAGCGGTGTGGAACCAATGTTCACACCTGATTTTTCAGGCACGATTTCTTGCACGGTTTGGTTTACAAAATCGAAGGATTGAAGCCGATGTTTCCAAACGCCATTCACCATATAATTTACGGCTACAACCGCTTCATCGCGACCGTCGTTGTTAAGGTCTACTGCATTCCCTGAGGCAAACTGTAAGTGCCCAATGCTGTCCTTGAACACCTCTTGTCCAGTTGCCCCATCCAACAATACCTGGTAATAATCGGTGTACCCAGAGCTACTGCCTTTGGCCAAGGATAAAAACACATCTGGATTATTGTTTCCAGTGAAATTACCAATTACAGGTTCAGCACTAGATTCCGTATTGGGTAAATCATAACTCCAGTGCTGCGTGAAATTACTTCCTTTTATTTTTATCAATTTACCGCTGTACGATTGTATGTAGATATTGTATTGGTTGTTATTGGTTTTGTATACCGATGCTGGAGCAATAAAGCCAAAGTTTGGGTCTTGAGCTAAGGCGATGGATGGACTCAGGGTATTGTTTAAAAGAGCGCTTAAGGGACATGCCCAAAAACTGCCTCCTAGGGTTTCGCCACCAGTGCCATATAGTACCCATTGTACTCCATTGCCTTGTATATCTACAACTAAAGGAGAACAATACGTTTCTGCGCTATCAGGGACAACGGCCTTCGCCAACAAATTTCCATTCAAGGCATTTATCACCATAAGATGACCTGGAGGCCGATTCGTATCCCAAACAGGAGCAGCATGATCTCCTCCATTCGTGACCAATAGATCCATCAATCCATCGCCATTCACATCCGAAATGAATTGAGGGTTGTAAAAATTGTATAAACCGCTATCTCCTGGATTAAGGTTGTAGGGAAAATAGTCCCATAAGAGATTACCATTCGCGCCATTAATCGCTAAAAGTTGCGCCTGACGGCCCGCAATGAATACGTCCTTAATTCCGTCATTGGTAATGTCTTGGAATATAGCGCTTCCAAAAACTTCATTTCTTGAAGTCCGCTTCCAAAGCAAGGTTCCATTGGCCCCATTTACCGCCATGATTCCATTTTGACTAAACGCACCGTCTGTGCCACCCCCAAAAACGATGTCTTGTATCCCATCGTTGTTAAGGTCACACGCTCTAGGAGAGGATAGGGTTGGAATGGAGTCTATAAAAAACTGCCAGTTCTGGGCAGAAGCTTGCAAAGTAATGATGAAAAAAATAAAGGGTAAATAAGGTTTCATAGTCCGTTGGAAAAGATAAGCGTATAAAGGTAAAAAAATCAAGGTCAAGATAAAAGAACTTCCTTGGTGAGGTGACAGATATGTTTTATCTTTGTCTACACAAGGCTCTGTGGCGCAACTGTCCCTTTGGGTATTTCAGTTGCTCACTCGCCAAATAATGGCTCCGTGGCGCAACTGTATAGCGCATCAGATTTCGGCTCTGAGGGTTGGGGGTTAGAATCCCTCCGGGGTCACGAGAAGAACCTCGACTGAAATGAGTCGAGGTTTTTTCGTTGATAGCGTGTCAAACACGTGCTTTGATATGCAATAACGAATGAAAAACCAAGAACTTCGTTTACGCTTCTATACGCTAATTGCACCTTACAGTGTAGGAATACAACATCCGCTGAGGAATTTCCTGTGCGTTGACCTTAAAGAAGGGGGGCTCTAAATGCCGCCTCATACCTTTATAATGCTTAGTTTGTGTACTTTTATTCCATGAAAATCCAGGTGGATACCCCCCGATTTCTAGAACAAATTGCTGCTGACCCAGGCGTATATCAGTTTTTTAATGTCGATGGCGTTCTCTTGTATGTGGGGAAAGCCAAAAACCTAAGGAAACGCGTTAGCTCTTATTTTATTAAACACCACACCGATGCCAAAACGCGGGTTTTGGTTAAACAAATTGCACACCTTTCAATCACCCTTGTTCAAAGTGAGGGGGATGCGTTACTCTTAGAAAACAACTTAATCAAACAAAATCGACCGCGCTATAACATTTTATTAAAAGACGACAAAACCTACCCTTGGATTTGTATTCGCAATGAGCCATTTCCTAGGGTATTTTTAACCCGTAAGCGTTTCGATTCCAAAGATTTGTATTTTGGCCCCTACCCTAAAGCAACGACTCCTAAAATTCTATTGGGCTTGATTCGGGAAATGTATCCCCTCCGTACTTGTGCGTTGGATTTATCCCCTCAAAAAATTGCCAAAAAAAAATATAATGTTTGTTTGGAGTACCATTTAAAGCGTTGTGTTGGCCCATGTGTTGGCCATCAAAACGAAAGCCAATACCAAGCTAGCATTGATGAAATAAAATTGTTGCTGAGTGGAAAAACCTATCCGTTAATCCAAAAGTTGAAGCAAGAAATGCAAATCTATTCCGACGCTTTAGCCTATGAAGAGGCACAAGCATGTAAAGTAAAGTTGCAGGTTTTAGATACTTATTATGCTAAGTCGGCCATGGTAAATAACCCACGGTTAAGCTTTGATGTTTTAACGCTTGAAAAACGGCATGGCATCTTGTGTTTCCATTATGCGTGGGTGCGTGAGGGTCGAATTGATCTTTCCATTTCCGAAAGCACCCCAATGCCATTGGATGAAACGTTAGAAAACACGCTCGGTTTGGTATGGATTACACTAAGCGAACGCTTTAAAAGTGATGCAAGAGAAATCGTTACGAACGTAATGCCCTCCGAATCGATTGAGGGGGTACAGTTTAGCATTCCACAAAAGGGTGATAAATATAAAATCCTTGCTTTTTCGATACAAAATTTAACTTTTTCCTATCGTGAAGTTGAGGAACATAAGAAGGATATTGATTTTGATAAGAGGATTGAAAGCCTTTTCACGAACTTACGGCTTCCTGAGAAACCTCTTCATATAGAGTGTTTTGACAACTCTAACATTCAAGGAACCAACCCCGTTGCGGCATGTGTAGTTTTTCGGAATGGGGCTCCATCTAAAGAGGATTATCGACACTACAACGTAAAATCGGTTAATGGCCCAGATGATTTTGCCAGCATGCGCGAAATTGTTTTTCGGCGGTATGAGCGACAGATTAACGAGCAGAAACCCCTTCCAAATTTAATTGTAATCGATGGTGGCAAAGGACAATTATCCGCCGCACTGGAAGCATTGGAAGCCTTATCCCTTCGGGGTAAAGTTCCAATAATTGGATTGGCAAAGAAATTAGAGGAGGTGTTTTTTCCTGGAGATACCAACCCTATCCATTTGAAAAAGGATGACCCAGCTTTGTTTTTACTGCAGCACATTCGAAATGAGGCCCATCGCTTTGGGATAACGTTTCACCGAAACCAACGAAGTAAAAATTTCATGCGTTCTGAATTTTTACAATTGCCAGGCATTGGCGAAAAAACGGCGCAAAAAATCCAGAAGAGTTTTCCTACGCTTACGTCATTTTGGGAGGTGAGTGAGGCAGAGCAAGACGCCAAATTGGGAAAGAATTTGGCGAATAAAATTAGAAAAAGTAACCCTTAATGTTTAATAAAAGGCAAGGTCTTCGCGCCATTGTTGCTACTCAACAACAACGTATATTTACCAGACGCAAGGGTTTGTAAATCCATCATTAATACGTTGGATCCAGGATTTGCATTTACGGAATAAGCCATCACGGTTTTTCCTGTAACATCGAGCAGAAGCGCTTTTACTTCGCCAAAGGATTTCATCTCAAAGCGAACGTTTATATCGTCATTTACGGGATTGGGAAATATAGAAACTCCAGAAAACTCATCGGATTCCTGTGTATTTAAGACCACGGTATTCGAAGGGGAACCATTGTAAAGATTTATGTCATCCAAATAGAAATTATTACCTCCCTCTCCTTCAAATCGAAATTTAACTCTGAAGTTTTGTTCGAAATAATTACTTGTAATATTGGTCATGTGTACGGTAACCCAATCGGCTTGACTGGATGGTTTCCAGCTAGAGGCAGATGTTTGCGAACTTAATTGGTTCCCGCCAAGCGTCTTGCGCTGAACCCATGTTTCTCCACAATCTCCGGTAATGAACACTTTGAGATACTCATAATCTGCAGATGTTTTTTTACGATAGGCATATCGAAAGCTAAGCGTAACCGTACCGCTTGCAGGCACTACGGCCAAATCAATAGGCGCACTTATTAGTTCGTCTATATTCGAAGGAGCCTGTCCGAAATTAACCAATTTTGCACATTGATTTCCCGAGTATCCTGTAGTGTTTTCGATCGTAAATGCATTGTTGTTTTCTTGGTTGTATACTTCCCAATTGACCAAGTTGTTCAACGTAGCATAGCTTTCAAACCCTTCCCAAAAAGGAATGGTCGTAGGGGCGGGTAGGACGCGAACATAGTTGTTTTTCACCTCCGTATCTGTCGTTCCTCCGTCAGTTGCCGTTAAGGAAACATTGAAAACACCTGGGGTATTATAAACCACCACGGGATTTTGGGTTGTTGCTGTTGCGGGTGTCCCTCCTGCAAACGACCAATTCCAGCCGTTAACTAAGTTGTAGGAGTCATCCGAGAATTGTAGGGTGTCGCCAACACAAATAGTGGTTCTAGTAGAGGTAAAATCCGCTTTGCATAGATAAGGAGCGATTCCCGCACCAACAGCGGTTAGATTCGCCTGCGATACCACATTGGCCCTTCCTGTATTATTGCTTTGTAAGGCTGTTCTCATGCGAGTTTTCTGGCCTTGAGTAAACATTTTTGAACAATATGAATAGTCCATGTAATTTTCTACGTTGTCGCGAATATCAAATCCCCAATAGGCATTGTCCGAATTACAGGTATTCGAGTTCATAAGGCAAGCTTGAACACCGATACAGTTTGGAGTATCTTGAACGTTGTCATCCGTGGAGCAGCTAGAAGCATTACCAGGGTTATTGTTTGGTCCCCAAGTGTGGTCTAAATTTAACCAGTGTCCGACTTCGTGCGTCATCGTTCGACTTGAGCCTACAGAGCTTGTGCCGATGGACCCCACGTAGTCGTGAAGAATCCAAATCCCATTGGTCATTTGGGTAGCAGACCATCCAGAGGGTTTTGTCGTATATCCTGCGGCACCCCCAATGTCTCCACATACAAATACATTTAAGTACTTATTTCCTGGCCAAACGCCATTGTAGACATCGTTTCCTGCAATGATGGCATCAACTTGGTTTCCGCCATCGCTACCATCGTAACTTAGTGGAGAAAGAGTGCGCGTAATTCCTTTAAAGCACTGGCCATTAGGGGCTTTTGTAGCCAATAAAAATTCCACTTCAATGTCTGCAGGCATTCCTTGAAATTCAGCATGCACGTTGTTGGCATCTTGATTCTGAAGGCGATAATCTCTGTTTAGAATGGCAATGGCATCAAAAATTTGTTCATCAGAAATGTTTTCAATTCCGTTGTTGTGCAAGACATGAAATACCACAGGGATTTTATAAACGGTAGCTTTTTCGTGCGGTAGTTTTGAAAGATTTTCCATTTCCAACGCATCAAGGATACTTTGCGCTTGATAATCGGGATTTTCTTGAAGCAATGCCATCTTTTTGTGTGTTTGGCAAAATTCTACAGACTCTCCCTCCCTTGCGTTAGTAGGATCGAAAGGGTTCTTATTATTGGTTTGAGCGAGCGCAGAAAAGGCTACAAGACAAAGGGTAAAGGCAGTAATTCTAGTCATAGGATGTAATTTCGGCACTAAAATACAAATTAAATAATCGTTAGTCAAACGCTTACACTCAAGCATTGTTCAGTTTACCTATCTTTGTACTATGAGAGCAAAAAAAGCCAATGAGTCCCTTTCGGTAACCACCCATGTAGTTCTTCCAAATGACACAAATACTCTTGGGAATTTATTTGGGGGGCAGTTATTGGCTTGGATGGATATCATTGCAAGCGTCTCGGCGCATCGGCACTGTAGGAGGGTAGTTGTTACAGCCTCTGTGAACAGTGTTTCCTTTAAAAAACCCATTCCGGCCTCTTCCATTGTTACCCTTGAAGCCAAGGTGTCAAGGTCCTTCAATAGTAGTATGGAGATTTTTGTCGATGTGTATGTTGAGGACCATGTTACTGGAATTCGTGATAAGTGTAATCAGGCCATCTACACCTTTGTGGCCGTTGATCAAAATGGGGGCCCGATTCAGGTACCTGAAATTATTCCCGAAACGGACGAAGAAAAAGAACGCTTCGAGGGGGCTTTTCGGCGAAGGGAGTTGAACCTAATCCTTTCGGGAAAGATGAAACCTTCAGAGGCAAAAGAAATACAGAAATTATTTAAAGAATAGTGTTTAAGTTTTTAGGTTGGCTTTTTCTTTTTAATTGGACGGTTTTCCATTCTCAGATAGAAGGGGATTGGTATGGAACGCTTGATGCTATGGGCCAAAAGTTACCTTTGGTCCTACATTTAAAGGATAGTTCGGGTCTTTACAAGGGAACGATGGATAGTCCGAATCAAAAAGCGATGGGTATTCCAATGTCAAGCGTCTCCGTTATCGGTAAAACGCTTCGTTTTACTATTGATCCGTTGCGCGCTTCCTATGAAGGAACTTTAGATGCCTCCAATGTACTTGTTGGTACGTTTAAACAAGGCGTGTTTAAGGCGGCGCTCTCCTTTGATCAAACGCTTGAAGCAGCGGTAACCCAAAGAAAAATTCAAGAGCCTACGGAGCCTTATACCTATGTTGAAAAGGAAGTTACAATAAAGAATGAACGGGGAGGCTTTAACCTCAGCGGAACCCTTACCCATCCCTCGAATGCCCCTTCAACGTTATTCCCTTGTATTATTCTTATCACTGGGAGTGGTCCGCAAGATCGGAATGAGGAAATTTTAGGGCACCGACCCTTTCTGGTCTTGGCAGATCGCTTAACTTCCGCTGGATTTGCTGTATTACGAATGGATGATCGTGGTACCGCTAAATCAGAAGGCGAGTTTGTTGGAGCAACCTCTCTTGACTTTGTTCAAGACATTGAGGCGGCATTGGCGTTTGTAAAAACAGTGCCGAATCTTGATGCTCAAAAAATAATTTTATTGGGGCACAGCGAGGGAGGAATGGTTGCTAATATGGTTGCGGCTAGGAATCCAGAGGTTTTTGGCGTGATTTCCTTAGCGGGTCCGGGGGTTTTAGGTTCAACCCTATTGGTTGAACAGCAAATATTAATTGCGCGAGCTGTAGGGGCTTCGAAAAAGGAACAAAAACAAATACGATCGTTTTCGAAGGCATTTTATCCTTTATTGACCCTAGATTCTTTGAGTGAAGTTCAAAAAGAAGCTGAATCGTTTTTGATGGATTATGCTAAGCGTTTGAGCGCAAAGGACTTGCGCAAAAATGGAGTAAATGACCGTTCGGAGTGGGTAAAAATGAATTTAGAAGCCTATGTCAACCCATGGATGCTTTACTTTCTAAATTATGAACCCGCCACGGATCTTCGAAAAATTCGATGCCATTATCTGGCGTTGAATGGAACCACGGATTTACAAGTACCGGCAAAAATGAACTTAGAGGCTATTGCTGCGAATTGCAATCCCGGGGACGAAAAAATAAAAGCCATTAAACCGCTGGATGGATTGAACCATTTATTTCAGCCTTCTGCTTCTGGCAATCCAAGCGAATATGGTTCGATTGATATAACAATTGATGAACGGGCTATTAACGAGGTGCTTCAGTTCCTTCTAAAAATAAGGAATTAATTTGTGATGCTAAGCGTTGACTGGGATGCAGCATCATACATTTAAAGTGTCCTTTTGGACATTGTTTGTACCCAATCTTTGAACAAGGCCTACAGGAAAGGGATTGAATTTCGGCATGTACAACGCGGGTACATCGGTAGGGCCCCATACCAAAGGCTTCACTCGTACTTCCCCAAAGAACCAACATAGGTTTATTGAAGAAAGCAGCTAAATGCATTAAACCGGTATCATTAGAAACTACCATTGATGCATTTTTTAAAACAAAAGCGGCTTCGTCAAGTGTAGTTTTGTTTACCCAATTAAAAATGGAATGATTAGCAGGTAGTCTTTTTGCCTCATCCTCTTCAGAGGTACCGCCAAGAAAAACGATCGGGTATGTAATGGACGGTAAAAGTTCCATGATTTTTACGATTGGAAATTGCTTCGTTTTAAATTTTGCGCCCAGCACCCAGGCGATGTAGGGTTTGTCGGTAGGAAGGCGCACTCCTTCGGGAACATTCAGCGTAAGTGGATTTGTCCCAGAAGAAGCAAGGCCGGCCGCTTTCAAGTACCGGTCAACCACGTGAATCTGGGGTAAGGTATTCCATTTAAAGGTGGTAAGAAGCCATTTACGCACGTTTAATTTTTGCACATTGCGCCAGGAATGATGGAATAGTAAAACCTGTAAAAATCGGCTTCTCAGGTTGTTGTGAAGATCGATTATTAACTCGAAGCGCTCCCGGCGTAGGATCGATGCCGTTTTTATCATTGATTTAGTCAGCGGTATGATATTTACGGGTACAGGAAGCATGCGAAACAAGGGGACAAACGCAGGTTTAGTAAGTACATGAATATCGGAATCAGGATGTTTTTCCTTTAAAGCATGGATGACGTGAAAGGTTAGTAAAACATCCCCGATGGAACTAAAGCGAATTATTAGAATTTTCACGTATTAAATGTTAAGGTAATACAAACGCCTTTCCCTTCTTCGCTTTGTATGTCCCCCTGAATATTAGCCATTTTCATTCGATACTTCATGTTTTGAAGACCCAATCCAGTTTCCTGTTTACACGAAGCGAAGCCCACACCGTCGTCCTTAATTTTTAAGCAAAGGGTATCCTTGTTTTTTATGATCGAAATGACAAGTTTAGTGGCCTGAGAATGTTTCAATGCATTGTTTAATGATTCTTGCACAATGCGATAAAGGTTAAACCGATCAACCTTTTTAAAGCTATCTTCTTCAATCGAGGAATCAATGTCTAATTCAAAGGATAGTTTTCCTGTTGCGTTTACGCGGTGTGCAAAACGCTCTAATGCATTTAAAAACCCTTGCTCAAGGGCTGGTGGCAAAAGGTTATAGGCGAGTTCTTTTACTTCTTGAATGGAGTTGTGTAAAATTTGTTTTATGTTCTCCAAGGAAGCTTCTTGCTCAGGAATAGGCTGGATGTTTTGAAGGAGGAGGTTTAACAACACCAATTGTTGGCCCAGTCCGTCATGAAGTTCTCGGGCAATTTTTTTCTTTTCACCCTCCTCTGCTTGCGCAATGATGTCATATTTTCTTTGTTCAAATAGCAACTCATCGGTTTTGTCAACTACAAGGGCAATAAAAGCGTCTTTGTCTTCTTTAAGTTGGTTCAGAATAATTTGCGTTGAAATTTCTTGGTTTGAAAAGGTGCACTGTTTATAATTGCCAACGAGTCGCGGGGCGTTGTTTTCGGACAATAAATTCGTATCAGAAGTCATGAAATCATTCAATGATTTTCCTACCATTTCTTGGGCTTCATTTGCTCCATAAAGGGTAAGAGCCGCTTGGTTGCAAAATAGAATTTGATAGCTATTAACGGCAAGCTTCAACATCGGAAGTGGGGAGTTATAAAAAAGGTCTTTGTATTTTTTTTCCGATTCCGAGAGCTGAACTTGAAAGGTCCTTCGCAGCATCCCGTATTTTATGGTTTTATCTAGTACACCAGCATTGATTTCATTTTTAAGCAAATAATCTTGTGCTCCCTTGGCAACAATCTCCAAGGATAGCGATTGGTCATCGAGCCCGGACAAAACAATAATGGTGGCTTCCTCAAAAAGTTCCGAGATACTCGTATAGGTTTTAATCCCTGAGGAGTCACGAATGTTTAGGTCCAGTAGTATTACGTCAGGATTTAACTCTTTTTTGACTGAAATGGCTTCATCCAAAGAATCAATACAAAGCAATTCAAAGGGATTGTATCCTAAGAGGGTGAGTCTTTCTTGTAAAAGGTTTGCGAAGGATAAATCGTCTTCAACAATAAGAATTTTTACGTTTTCCATGTGCTAAGATTCTGAATCAGAACGCGATCCCGGTTTGTTACCGATTCTAAGGTAAGAATAAAAGCACTTTTATCGCCATCCGGAATGCAATTTACGGGAAAGGTAAGTTGTAGTCCGTTTAGGTAGTCTAGGTAAAGGGTTTGTTGCGAAATGCTCACCTTTCGCAGACCACTTAAAAAAGCCACCGTTACCTCTCGGTCAACCACCAAAATGGCTTTGGTACTTATGCCAACCCCGAAGGAGGAAATACCGAAGATCAAAAACAAAAGCCCATCGACAGCAAAAACCGCATACAAGAGGGAACAAATCAAGGAATCTTGAGTCAAATTATAAAGGGCCAAGGCAAGGAGTGCTAAAACAATAGATTCAAGCAAGGAATAAACGACAACGCGTTGTTTTCTATCGGCACTACTTTTCGCCGTAAACATAAATCGGGTTGTTTGTCTAATGGTGAATAATCCAACCCAACGTTTTATGCTACGGTTTGACCCAATTATACCCACCAATAGTGCAAATCCTAGAAACAAAACCGATTTATACGGAAGCGACCGCCCCGTTGTTTTTAGTATTTCCAAAGGCAAATCAAAGCCTATAAAAATGCTAAGGGCTAAAATGGGAATAAATAGAAAAAACAACAGCGCATTCGTAATTCTATTCATTAGGAATTTGTTTTAGGCGCCGAGTGAGAACGGCAATTTGTTTTTGAAGGCCTTCGATTTTCTGTTCTACCTCATTTTTGAGTGTATCCGCGCCTTTTGAACGCGCAAAAAAGGCCAAATTGGTTTCCATACGATTCGCTTCTTGGGTCATTCGCTCAATTTGTCTTCGAATATCTCCTCGCTCCTTTTGAAGGAATTTTTGCCGGTCGGGACCAGGTTTTATCGCGTGCAATTTTTCCGTAAAGAGAAGGTCCTCCTTTTCGGCTTCACTCAGTTTTAAGTGGCTGTACTGTTCTTGAAGCGCATTTTGGTATCGATTCCAAAGGTCATTATTTTTAGCATGCGGGACAGGACCAACCGCCTTAAATGCGTTAGAAAGTTCTCGAAGTTTGGATAACCCTTCGGTTTTTTCGGAGAGGGTTAGTCCTTTTAGTTCTTCGATGAGGGTCTCTTTTTTTGCCAAATTTTCCTCCTTTTCACGGTCCAGCGATTTATTCAGTGCATCTTTTTGTGCAAAGAAAGCATCGCACGATCCTCGGAAAGTGGACCATAATTTTGGTTCCGCCTTTCCAGTGGAACCAATGGCTTTCCATTCCTTTTGAAATTGGATGACCTGAGCCAATGATTCTTTCGAATTCGCGCTGTCCAACAATCCTTTCATGGCTTCAATGAGATTCTGTTTCCGTTGAATGTTTTCGGAAAAGGTCTCATTTTGGATTTTGTTGAACGTTTTCTTAATCGCAAAAAGCGCATCGCATTCGGATCGAAACGCCTTCCATACGGCATCGTTTTCAGATTTTTTACCGGGGCCTATTTTTTTATAGGCCTCTTGAATAGTTTTTACCTCTTGAATCAACCGATCCCAAACCTTCGCATTTTGTGCTGTTTTTGCTTCCTCAACCAACTTAGACACTTCATTGACGAGCGCTTTTTTCCCTGCGATATTATCCGCATATACTTGTCGTTGGGCGTCGTAGTGGGCATTTATTTTGTCATAAATTTGCCGAATGGTTTCCCAATACTTCGCTTTTATCGCTTCCCACTCTTCGTTTGGAACGGGCCCCACTTCTTCCCATTCGTCTTGTAGGGTCCGCAACCGTTGTTCGATTGATTTAATGTCCTGTTCTTCGTTTCTTAGTTGTTGCAGTTGGGTTAGTACCTTTTGTTTTCGCTGCAAATTTCTTTTGTAATCGTGGTCTTTAATTTCACGATAAATGCGCATGGTATAAAAAAAGATTTCCAATAAGCGGGAATATTCTCGTTGAATCTCATCGCGACGGTCCCTAGGAATATCACCAATTTTCTTCCATGTTTCGTGGATTCTTTGGTAGGCATTGAAGGCAACACCAATATTCTCCTCTCCCTCTATGATGTTCTTCAGTTCATCGAGAAGCTCTTTTTTCAGTTTAAGATTTTCCTTTTCTAGGGTATCTCTTAAAGAAATTTGGCCTTTTCTTTTTTCTTTTAAAATGTTGTAACGCGTGTAGAAATCATTTTTTTCGTCCGTGTAATCTTTGGGCTCGTAGGGTTCCCCTTGCGCTCTTGCATCAAGGGAGTTCACTTGTTCAATGCGTTCTAATTCAAGCAAATAATCTTCAAAGGTCTGTTTAAGTTCGCTCAATTCTTTCCCTAATCCAATGAGGTCTTCGCAAGTTTCCAAGGTGGAAAGTTGATCTATCAAGGCATTTATGCTGTTCATGGCAATTAATTCAAGTCAAATTGGGATAATTGAAGAAAGGCCTGCATTCTTTCTTTTACGTCGGCTGTTGTAATTTCTTCTAACCGTTTTGTTCCAAACTTTTCCACGCAAAAAGAGGCAACGGCCGACCCTGCAATTACCGCTTTTTTCATGTTTTCAAAGCTCGTATCGTTGGTTTGAGAAAGGTATCCCATAAACCCACCCGCGAAACAATCTCCTGCCCCTGTTGGATCAAAAACTTCCTCTAAGGGTAAGGCGGGTGCATAAAAAATTCGATCGTTTTCAAAAAGCAAGGCCCCGTGTTCTCCTTTTTTAATAACGACCTTTGATGGCCCCATGGCAGCAATTTTTTTTGCAGCTGTTTTGAGCGAATACTCCCCGGTTAACTGCCGCGCTTCCTCATCATTAACGATAAGTAAGTCTACCGATTTAAGGGTAAGATGTAAGGCTTCCAAGGCAATGTCCATCCAAAAATTCATGGTATCCATTGCAATAAACGTGGGGCGAACTTTCATCTGAGAAACCACTTTAAGTTGTACCTCTGGGCTTAAATTCCCGAGCATTAAATAGGGGGCTGTTCGAAAGGCCTCTGGTACTATTGGATTAAAATCTCCAAGGACATTTAATTCGGTTACCAAGGTGTCCCTGGAATTCATATCGTTATGGTATTTTCCCGCCCAAAAAAAGGTCTTCCCTCCGGTGGGAATTTGAATGCCTGTTGTATCAATTCCTCGTTCTTTCATGCCTTCAATCGTCTCGTAAGGGAAGTCTTCACCTACCACAGAAACGATCGCTTGTTCCTTGTTGAAAAAAGAAGCGGCTAAGGTAATATAGGTCCCCGCACCTCCAATTATTTTGTCAGATTTCCCAAAGGGAGTTTCTATGGCATCAAAGGCGACGCTACCTACCGTTAAAAGTTGCATTTATTTAGTTTTTACAAAAATAGGAAAGCCCAACGGAATTGGGAAATCTAGACCTATTATAAATCGAATTTAATCCCTTGTGCAAGCGGAAGGCTATCCGAATAGTTTATGGTATTCGTTTGCCGCCTCATATAAATTTTCCATGCATCCGAACCCGATTCGCGTCCACCGCCGGTCTCTTTTTCTCCTCCAAAGGCGCCCCCGATTTCCGCTCCGGAAGTCCCTATATTAACGTTTGCTATACCACAGTCGGAACCTGCTTGAGACAAGAACATTTCAGATTCTTTAAGAGAATTGGTCATAATCGCTGAGGACAAGCCCTGAGGGACTTGATTTTGCAAGGCTATGGCATTCTCCACGTCGCCGGTATATTTCATGAGGTAAAGGATAGGGGCAAACGTTTCGTGTTGAACGATGGAATAATGATTTTCAGCTTCTATTATACAGGGTTTAACAAAACATCCGGACTCAAATCCCTCCCCTTGAAGTACGCCGCCAGGAACTACGATTTTTCCGCCTTCTTCATGCGCCTTCTCTATTGCTTGAAGATAGCTTTCCACCGCATTACGATCAATTAATGGCCCAACATGGTTTGATTGATCCAAAGGATTGCCGATTTTTAACTGGGAATAAGCCAGGGTTAAAGCCGTTTTTACCGTTTCGTATACCGATTCGTGGATGATAAGCCTTCTCGTCGAGGTACAGCGTTGACCTGCAGTTCCAACGGCCCCAAAAACCGCACCGGGAACCACCATTTTAAGATCTGCCGAAGGAGCAATAATGATGGCATTATTGCCACCTAATTCCAAAAGGGAACGTCCTAAACGGGATCCAACAGCAGCGCCAACCGATTTCCCCATTCGCGTTGATCCCGTGGCTGAGACCAATGGAACGCGCACATCGGATGCCATCCGTTCTCCGATGGAAGGCCCCCCTATCACAAGAGAAGAAACGCCGTCGGGTACGTTGTTTTCTGCAAACACTTCGTTGGTAATATATTGACAGGCTAGCGCTGTAATGGGGGTTTTCTCCGAAGGTTTCCAAACACAAACGTCTCCACATACCCAAGCTAAGGCACTATTCCAACTCCAAACAGCAACGGGGAAATTAAACGCAGATATAATCCCAACAATTCCCAAAGGGTGGTATTGTTCATACATTCGGTGTCCACTTCGCTCAGAATGCATAGTAAGGCCATGAAGTTGTCTTGAAAGACCAACCGCAAAATCACAGATATCAATCATTTCTTGCACTTCTCCTAATCCTTCTTGAAGCGATTTTCCCATTTCATAGGACACTAAGGTTCCAAGTGCCGTTTTGTGTTTTCGCAATGCATCTCCTACCTGACGAACGATCTCCCCTCTTTTCGGAGCAGGTATCATCCTCCAGGACAAAAACGCTTGTTGCGATTTTTCAATAATGGCATCGTATTCCTCGAGGGTAACAGGTTGAACGGAGGCAATGAGCCTGCCGTCTACTGGAGATAGGGAATCTATTCGTTCGTTTGAGGATCCAAACGTCTGTTTTCCTAGGTATCCACCAGGGTTACTGGTGTTAATACCAAACTGCGACAAAATATTTTCTATTTGCATGGATATTTTTTTACAAAGATAACCGACTCAGTGGGAAAAGAAAGGACTCCTAAAATAAGGTCAAAAAAAAACCGCCGAAGCGGTTTTTCTTTAAAAAACTATTCTGAATCTTCCTCAGGATCTGCGTCGGAACCTTTTGTCGCTCCTCTTGCCATTTTAACAGCAACGACCACCGCATTGGACGGGTCAAGAATTTTTACACCCTCCAAGTTAATGTTGCTTACACGAACCGAATGCCCGATGCGCAACGGGGAGATATCTATTTTAATATCTTCAGGCAAGGCACTAGGTAAACCCTGACAATGCAAATGTCTAAATACCTGCATGAGTTTTCCTCCAGCCATCACACCGCGCGAAGAGCCCGTTAATCGAACGGGCAATTTAATTCGCACCTCTTTCGCATCGTTCAATTCAAGAAAATCTACGTGTTGTACCGTGTCTTTTGTTGGGTGCTGTTGGATTTCGCGAATGATGGCACTGGCTTTTTTGCCGTCTAAATCCAATTCAATACGATATACATCCGGCGAAAAAATGATTTTCTCCATTTGTACTTGCTTTACAGAAAAGTGCGTTTGCTCGCCTTGCCCATAAAGCACACAAGGTACAAGGCCTTCGTTTCGAAGCGCTTTTGCATCCTTTTTCCCTACGTTCGCTCGAAGCGAACCGCTCAATTGTGCTGTTTTCATTTTATATTAATTAAGGTATTACAAAGTGTAAGCTGATGGACTCATTGTTTACCAATCGTTTGATAACATCTGCAAACAAATGATCCACGGATAAAACCCTTATTTTGGGCGATTTTTTCTTTATCGGAATGGTATCGGTTACAATTAATTCGGTCAATTTGGATTGTTCAATGCGTTCATAGGCTGGGCCAGAAAGTACCGCATGCGTGCAGAAAGCCCTTACCGTTTTAGCGCCTTTTTCAATCAAAAGGTCTGCTGCTGTCGTTAAGGTTCCGGCGGTATCACACATATCATCGATGATGATGACGTCTTTTCCGTCAACCTCTCCAATGACGGTCATTTCTGCAATTTCGTTTGCCTTTTTTCGATTTTTATGACAGAGGGCTAATCCACAATTCAGCGTTTTGGCATATGAATTTGCTCTTTTTGCCCCCCCAGCGTCTGGCGCAGCAACAACGACATTCTCCAGGTTTAGTTTTTGTATTTCAGGCACAAACAAGGTGGATCCAAACAAGTGGTCTACGGGAACTTCAAAAAATCCTTGAATTTGATCGGCATGTAAATCCATTGTCATGATGCGGTCGGCTCCCGCCGCCATCAACATGTTCGCAACTAATTTGGCTCCAATAGCTACTCGAGGTTGGTCCTTTCGGTCCTGCCTTGCATAGCCAAAATAAGGGATTACAGCGATGATTTTTCGTGCAGAAGCGCGCCTAGCCGCATCAATGAGCAACAACAACTCAAATAGATTGTCAGAAGGCGGAGCGGTTGATTGAATGATGAACACATCTTGGCCTCTGACGGTTTCTTCAAAACTGGGTTGAAATTCACCATCACTGAATGTGGTGACTTTTACGTCTCCAAGTTGGGCGCCATACGATACTGCAATTTGCTCCCCCAAAGATTTGGTAGCTCGCCCAGCAAATAATTTAACACCCATTGAACTCAAATTAAGAGCGCAAAGGTAAGACATTTAATCGTGTTGTCAAAATCCTATCTAGTCGCAATTTTAGTACTTTTATGGGGAATGGAACGCGCGGTATTTTCTTTGATTCAGGTGGCTAACTCGATAAAAAAAACGCTTAAAGAACGCTACCACGCATCGTATTGGGTAAAGGCCGAGCTTTACAAAGTAAACCTTACGCCAAGTGGTCATGCTTTTCCCGAACTCGTTCAGCGAGAAGGGGGTAAGGTTTTAGCAAGCATAAGTGGTATTATTTGGAAGACAAATTTCGATCGCATTCGGAGGGTATTCGAACAAACCGTTAAAGAACCCCTCGATGATGGGAAGGAGGTTTTGATGGAAGTGAGAATTGATTACCATGAAGTTTATGGACTAACGCTACACATCCTTGATTTAGATCCGGCCTATTCGTTAGGGGCCTTGCACAAGCTCCGTATAGACACCCTAAAGGCTTTAAGCAACCTTGGAATTTTGCAGAAAAATCAGGGACTTAAGTTTCCCATACCGAAGCGAATTGCACTCATCTCTGCCGCTTCTAGCAAGGGGTTGTCAGATTTTATGAGCGTCATTCAACGCACCCAAGGGACATATGGTATTGAAACGTTTTTGTTTAACAGTCAAATTCAAGGCAATCAAGGCGCAAAATCTATGGTAGCAAGCTTGAAGCGCATCGAAAAAGTTAAGGATTTTTTTGATGTAGTGGTAATTGTTCGGGGTGGGGGTGCAGAGGTAGGACTTTCCTGTTACGACGATTTAAATCTATGCAAAGAAATAGCCTTATTTCCTTTGCCCGTTTTGTGCGGAATAGGCCATTCAACCAATTTAACCGCAGCAGAAATGGTGTGTTATTCCCACGCAATTACCCCCTCTGAATTAGCACATCAAGTGGTTTCTCATTTTCAGATTCAATCGGAGCTATTAACGCAGCAAGGCATAAAAATTCAATTGGCCTGGAATAATGCCCTAAACTATGCGTCGCAAAGGCGGCAACTTATTGCCGCGTCCTTGGTTCGATTTGTTTATACCCGCATTCGGTTTGAAAAAGACCGAACCGTCAATCACGAAAGAGCAATTGGGTATTTAACCCCAGCAATCGTACGGTATTCTGTTCAGCAATTTAAAGGGATTACAAGGGGGTTGGCCGACAACGGAGGCAGACAAATTCAACACGGAGCCCACGACTTGTGGAAAATTCAGCATCGCCTTTTACATCAAGGAGAGCGGTTGCTAACGGGGCAACGAAAAGGTCTCGATGGGCTTGAAAAGCAAATTCAACTATTAAGCCCGGAAGCAGTTCTTTCACGCGGATATGCCATTGTTAAGGCAAAGGAGAAAATTATAGACGACCCGAAAAAAATAAAGAGAGGTGAAAAAATTAAAATTCACTTTTATAAAGGAACCGTAAATGCAACCATGGATTAAAGGATTTTGAATGTTTACCTTTGTAGCATGAGTGAGGGCTTTAGTAAGGCATACCGTTTATCCAGTAAAAAAGCCATTGAAGCATTGTTTCAAAGCAAAGAAAAGATACTGGTTTTCCCTTTTTTATTGCGTTCTAACATTGTCCTTGATGCATCACCCGGATTTTCCATTTTGATAAGTGTTCCTAAAAAGAAAATTAAAAAAGCGGTTGCCCGAAACCACATCAAACGAATGATAAGGGAGTACGTGAGAAAGAATAAATCGATCATTTTATCGAAGGCGATGGATAGAAATGGATTTTATCATTTAAGTATCACGTATCTTTGGGAGGAAGAACCTACAACTACCTTACTTGAAGAAAAATTAAACGCAATATTTCAGAAACTATGAGCCGATGCATTACCATCCTTTTCGGGATACTCATCTTTTTTTATGGAAACCGGGTTTTTGCCCAATCGGAGGCCTTTGAAGAGCTGAAAAGCCTTGAGATAATTGATCAAATCTATGAAAACTTAGACCTTCATTTTGTGGATGAAGTTCAACACGGAAAACTTTCCAAGGCGGCCATCGATGCAATGCTCAAGGAGCTGGACCCGTATACGGTTTATTATCATGAAGCCAACATTGAAGATTATAAATTAATGACGACAGGACAATACGGAGGCATTGGTGCTTTGATTGGAACGTTGGATGGTGCCGTTTACATTACGGATCCCTATGAGGGAAAACCCGCACAAAAAGCAGGATTACGGGCGGGAGATAAGTTTATTCGAATTGATAAAAAGTCTTGTTTGGGAAAAACAACCGATGAGGTGTCCAGTGCCCTGAAGGGACCGAAAGGAACCAAGGTAGAGGTGGAGGTAGAACGAGAGGGTAAACCGCTAGTATTTACGTTAAGTCGAGAAGAAATACAATTACCCGATGTCCCTTTCTCGGGAATGATTTCGAAAAACATTGGGTATATATCGCTGAGTAGCTTCACTCAGACCGCGGGGGAATCCGTTAGAAAAAGCCTTCTCGATTTGAAAAACCAAGGCATGGAAAAGCTGATTTTGGATTTACGAGGCAATGGAGGGGGCTTACTCATGGAAGCGGTAAAAATCGTTGGTTTTTTTGTTCCCAAAGGACAAAGTGTAGTGACTACAAAAAGTAGAAACGAGAAGGAAAACATGACCTACAAATCCTTAGAAAACCCGATTGCTCCTGATATGCCCTTGATGGTGTTAATTGATGAAAATAGTGCCTCTGCAAGTGAAATTGTTGCGGGCGCCTTACAGGATTTAGACCGGGCCGTGGTTTTGGGTACGACAAGTTTTGGAAAAGGATTGGTACAACGAACCTTTGATTTAAAATACGGGTCCAAAATAAAACTTACTATTTCAAAATATTATACTCCTTCCGGGCGTTGCGTTCAACGCTTGGAATACTACGATAAGGCGGAAGGCATGAAACCGAAAGAAATTGCAGATAGCTTGCTTCAAAAGTTCTACACGAAAAATGGACGGATGGTTATTGATGGCCGAGGGATCGAACCCGATGTTAAAGTAAACGATTCGGTATATTCAAAATACGTCCAAGGATTAATAGCGAAAAACTTGATTTTCTTTTTCGTCAACCAATACGTTAGTAAGCACGAAAAAATTGATGATGAAAAGGACTTTTATATCGCTCAGCAAGACATGGATGATTTCAAGCGGTTCATTGATGCAAAGAATTTTGTTGCCAATACACCGGATCAAAAGTTGTTGGCGTCATTAAAATCCGAAATCTCAAAGGCCTACACCGACAAAGAACTCGAAGAAGAATTGGAACGCATTGACCTTAAATTGCAACGGTTACACCAACAAGATTTTCAAAACAACTATACCGCTATAAAATCCTTGATTGAACAAGAGATTATTGGGAGGTACTATTATCAAAAGGGGCAAACCCAACGTTCATTCAAAACGGATAAGTATCTCCAAGAAGGAATCCGTATTTTGGATGATGCATCAAGCTATAAACAAATCTTGAAAATCAACTAGTTGGTGGGAATGAGGAAAACGGACTCTATGGTAACCCCGCCCTTTCTCTTTGCGTTGTTTTTTGTTGTTGGTATTGCCTGTAGTAAGTTACTGATGTCTCTTTCGATGATTTCATGGCTTGTTTGGACCGTTGTTCATATACTAAAAACGCAGACTTGGCAGGAATTCAAAACCAGAATTGCTTCAAGGTTAAGCGAAAACCGTTGGATAGTGTTAGTATTCTCCTTTGTATTGCTGCACATCCTAAGTCTGTTTTGGTCGGACCATATTTCCGAAGGAGTTGACGGCATTCGTGTTCGACTAACGTTTTTAATCATACCCCTTCTGATAGTTCTTACCCTTCAATTTTCAAAGAAGCAATCCATCGCTATTGTAACGTTCCTCCTATACACCTTTGTCGTATTGGTATTGGTAAATGTGTTACGCTATCAAATTCTTCTAAACAAAGGAGAAATGATGGATATTCGACAATTAAGTTTTTTCGGCTCACACATCCGCTTCGGTGTTTTTTTAAGTTTCTCTGCCCTCCTTGCTTATTATAATTGGACAGAAAAGGCCGTTTCAAATGGGTTTTTTATTACGTATCTGGGTATGGTTGTACTGTATACGATTTACAGCCAGGTCCTCAGTGCCTATGGTGCCTTACTTATCGTTGGTTCTACGATGGTGTATCATTATTTAAAAACCAATAATAGAGTACATTTTTTTTGGTGGGCTGGACTTTTGAGCCTTGCGGCGGTAATTTTATTTTTGTTCGCTTTAATGGGGCAGCCGGAACAATGTCCATCGTTTGCACAACCCAATCTTGCCGCATCGTATTGGGGAAAAAAGTCTGTATTCCCTTTCCATGGTGCAGATGCAAAAAAACAACCGCTCAAACGTACCTTGGAGCGATACCTTTGTTCGAAAAAAAGACCTTTCTCTGAACAGGATATTCAATCGATGAGTCCGCTGGAGGTGAGCCATGTAGAGAAAGGGTTTACCAGCGTTGATCAGGCATCCGGAGGCTTTTTAACGAAAGTTGAGGAGGTTCAATTTCAGCTGTATGAGGCAAAGGATCCTAATGGACATTCCTTATTACAACGCTTAGTCTTTTGGAAAGCAGCCCTTGTTGTAATTTCAAAAAACCCTTGGCTTGGAGTGGGAATGGGGGATGTACAAGAAGCGTTAAACCAACAGTATCAAGGCCAAACAGGGTTGAAAAAAGAAAATTACAGGCGTCCTCACAACATGTTTCTCACGACGTTTGTTGCCGTTGGTATTCTTGGCTTATTCCTACTCGTATTGCTGTTTGGCCTTGGGTTTTATCGTTCTATTGCTCGCAAACATGCCTTATTATTTAGCTTTCTTTGTATTTCTTTGCTTTCCATGATGGTAGAAGACAGTATCGAAACCCAAGCGGGAATTTCTTTTTTTAGTTTTTTTCTTGGATTGTTTTTAAGCGATGGAGATGCAAACCCACGTTTAAAAATTGACTAATTTTGACCCCATGTCCATAGAACTACATCACGTTTCGAAATACTTTGGTGAACAAGCCGCCGTGAACAACATTTCGTTTAACGCAAACAGGGGTGAAATTGTTGGTTTTTTAGGCCCAAATGGTGCAGGAAAATCGACTACCATGAAAATGATTACTGGCTTCATTGCTGCAAGTTCCGGTACCATTAAAGTTAACGGAGAAGTGGTTGATCCCGACCAATTGAATACAAGGAAATATATTGGTTATTTACCTGAAAACAATCCGCTTTATACCGACATGTATGTGCGCGAATACTTACACTTCGTAGGCTCCATTTATCGGGTTAAAGGGTTGAAAACCCGCGTAGAAGAAATGATTGAAGCGGTCGGGTTAAGCGTAGAGTCAAACAAGAAAATTGGAGCGCTTTCCAAAGGTTACAGGCAACGGGTTGGGTTGGCACAGGCCATTATTCATGACCCCGACATCTTAATTTTAGACGAACCGACCACGGGGCTTGACCCGAACCAAATTGTAGAAATCAGGGAGTTAATTAAACACATTGGATCCCAAAAGACGGTTTTATTATCAACCCATATCATGCAAGAGGTAGAAGCTATTTGTAACCGCGTAATTATCATCAACAAGGGTAAAATAGTGGCAAACGATCAAAAAGAGAATTTAAGTAAAGAACACGAGACCCAAACCCTTTACATTGAATTCGAGGGTAAAGTAAACCAAAACCAGTTGCTAAACATTGCTGGGGTATCCAAAGTTAAGCCTTTTGATAAAGGGTGGTTAATTGAGGGCGATAAGACCCAAGACTTGCGAAAGGCGATTGCATTAAAAGCACAAAAAGAAGGATGGTTAATCCTTACGCTTAGGATGGAAACTAAATCCCTTGAAACGGTATTTAAAGAATTAACCAATAAATAAAATGGCGATTGATTTTATAAAAGAATTGACTTGGCGAGGAATGATCCATGATATCATCCCTGGAACCGAGGAACAACTTCAAAAAAAATCGTGCGTGGGGTATATTGGTTTTGATCCAACAGCCGATTCGTTGCACATTGGTAGTTTAGTACAAATTATGACCTTGGTACACTTTCAGCGGGCTGGACACAAACCTATTGTCTTAATTGGTGGGGCAACAGGGATGGTTGGAGATCCTTCCGGAAAATCAGAAGAAAGAAACCTATTAGATCATGAAACCTTGACGCATAATGTTGCGTGTGTTCACAAACAATTGGCAGCCTTTTTAGATTTCAATGGGCCTTGTGCTGCCGAAATTGTAAACAACCACGATTGGTTTCAATCTTTTTCTTTCTTGGATTTCATTCGCGACGTAGGCAAACATATGACAATCAATTACATGATGTCAAAGGACTCCGTGAAATTACGCATGGATTCTGGGATGTCATTTACAGAATTTTCCTACCAGTTAGTTCAAGGGTATGATTTCCTTCATTTAAAAAAGCACAAAAACTGTGTGCTTCAAATGGGTGGGTCCGATCAATGGGGAAACATTGTTACGGGAACAGAACTCATTCGAAGAAAAACCGGTGAAGAAGCTTTTGCGTTGACAACACCGTTAATAAAAAAGGCGGACGGCAGTAAATTTGGAAAAACAGAATCCGGGAATATTTGGCTTTCGAAGGAGAAAACTTCCTCGTACCAGTTCTATCAATATTGGTTAAATGCTAGCGATGAGGATGCCTCAAATTATATGAGGGTTTTTACCCTATGGAATCAAGCGGATATTGAGGCATTAGAATTACAACATCGCGAGGCCCCACATTTACGTCAGTTACAGAAAAAGCTTGCTTTTGAAATAACCTCCATGGTTCATGGAGAAAAGGAAACCAAAGCAGCTATGTTAGCCTCGGAAATTTTGTTTGGGAACGCTACAGAGGAAGGACTTCGGGCTTTATCAGAAGTAGACTTTTTAACGCTTTTTGATGGGGTTCCACAGGCAACCTTGTCGCATGAACTTTTGATAAGCGGATTGCCAATTGTTGAAGCGCTGGCCGGCGTTACCTCATTTCTTAAGTCTAAAAATGAAGCGCGTCGAGAACTATCTTCGAAGGCTATTTCTGTTAACAAGTTGAAAGTATCGGAGGAATACTTTTTAACTCCCAAGGATTTAATGAATGGAAAGTACATTCTCTTGGGAAAAGGTAAAAAAACGAATTTTCTGCTTGTTTTTAAGTAAGCCTAGGCTATAAAATTAGCATGGCATCTCCATAAGAATAAAAGCGATATTTCTCTTTTATTGCCTCATGATACGCTTCCATCATTAAGTCATGACCACAAAATGCTGAGATCATCATGAGTAAAGTGGAAAGGGGCGTGTGAAAATTAGTGATTAAGCAATCGGCGACCATAAAATCGTACGGAGGAAAAATGAATTTATTCGTCCAACCATCATAGGGTTTTAGCCTTCCATCCGTAGAGACGGACGATTCAATTGCCCGCATAGAAGTAGTACCTACAGCACAGACCTTTTTCTTATTCAGTTTTGCCTCATTTACGATGGACGCAGCTTTTTCAGGGATAATGACCTGTTCAGAGTCCATCTTATGTTTGGTTAAGTCCTCCACCTCAACGGAACGAAAAGTACCTAACCCCACATGAAGGGTAATCTCCGCGAAGTTTACCCCTTTTAATTCAAGGCGCTTTAATAGTTCCCTTGAAAAATGAAGTCCTGCTGTAGGGGCAGCAACGGCTCCCTCCACTTTTGCGAAAATGGTTTGATACATCTCTTCATCAGATGGTTCTACTTCTCGCTTAATATATTTGGGAAGAGGCGTTTCTCCTAAATCGGTGATTATTTTCTTGAACTCTTCATAAGGGCCATCAAATAGAAAGCGCAAGGTCCTCCCTCGTGAGGTGGTATTGTCAATCACCTCTGCGACCAATGAGTCATCTTCCCCAAAATAAAGTTTGTTCCCGATTCTTATTTTTCTTGCGGGGTCCACGAGGACATCCCAGAGCAGACTTTCTCGATTGAGCTCCCTTAAAAGAAAAACTTCAATTTTAGCGCCTGTTTTTTCTTTGTTTCCATACATTCGAGCAGGGAAAACACGGGTATTATTTAAAATCATGGCATCCCCATCGTCGAAGTAAGAAAGTACATCCTTGAATAATTTATGTTCTATCTTGCCGGTCTTTCGATGAACCACCATCAGGCGGCATTCATCTCGGTTTTCTGCTGGATATTCTGCAATTAATTCTGAAGGTAAATCGAAACTGAATTCCGATAATTTCATTTTACTCATAGGGAATCTTAATAAGAAAGGGCAAAGATACAACCTGACGGAGGCCTTTGTCAAGTTTTCCCCCATCTATTTTTACAAAAAGCCAAGAAAACTGATATAAATCAACAAACAAGAGAATATGGATCATTTCACAGAAGGGTGGGAACCAAGAACTTTACACAAAAATGCGTTATGGAAAATCAATTCGTAAGCGAACAAAATAGGTTCGCAATCATTTCTGGTTTGATCTTATTGGTGGGATGCCTTGGTGGACTCACGGTTGGAATGGGAGCCATTAACAACGTTTTCACCTTAATGTTAGTCGTCTTTCCTACCATGACAACCTTAAGTTTACTTTTAGCAGTAGCACCTATGGTTTGGATTGCCCGTGTAGCCCTGGCTACCGTTTTTGTAGATGCTGTTTTATTGGTTTACTTCTTACTGTAAATAGCTAATTGTTTTTGAGCTTACAGGTAGAGACACCAAGCCCCTTGTAAAGAGGACAAAACTGCATACCAGCGGTAATAAGCAGCACGGAGCCAAGAACCAAAAACAGGGTGTTAATTCCACCTTTTGTCCATTCAAAAAGGGTGGACAAGATCATAAGAGCCCCGATGGTAAAGCGAAGGGTTTGATCCAACTTCCCAATGTTCTTTTTCATAGCTTCTTTCGTTTAATGGCGCGTTTAATCGCAGTTATAATATCTTCTACCCCTAATCCGTATTTCTTCATTAACTCCATAGGAGGACCACTTTCTCCAAATCGGTCGTTAACCGCCACATACTCTTGAGGGCATGGGTGGTGTTGCATAAGTACCTGCGCAACGGCATCACCAAGTCCGCCATTTCTCATGTGTTCCTCCGCAGTTACTACACATCCCGTTTTTTGTGCGGATGCGATAACAGCAGCTTCATCTAATGGTTTAATGGTGTGCATATTAATGACCTCAACGGAAATGTCTTCGCTCCTTAAAACCTTCTGCGCTTCGATGGCCGTCCATACTAAGTGCCCACAAGCAATAACGCTGACATCCTGGCCTGAGGTAAGAACCTCTGCTTTCCCAATTTGAAACGTGGCATTTTCTGGAACAAATACAGGGACTGATGGCCGCCCAAAACGTAAGTAAACAGGACCTTCCCATTCGGCTATTGCCAAGGTAGCTTGAACCGTTTGGTTGTAATCGGCAGGAACGATCACCGTTAAATTAGGGAGCATGCGCATCATACCAATGTCCTCCAATACTTGATGGGTTGCACCATCCTCGCCCAGCGTTAAACCCGCATGTGATGCGCAGATTTTAACATTTTTCTTAGAATAAGCAATACTCTGTCTAATTTGATCATATACCCTAGAGGTAGAGAAATTCGCAAAGGTTCCTGTAAAGGGTATTTTACCTCCAATGGTCATCCCTGCAGCAATACCCATCATATTTGCCTCAGCAATGCCAATTTGAAAGAACCGATCGGGGTGGTTTTTTTGGAAGGCATCCATTTTCAGTGAGCCGGTAAGGTCCGCACACAAGGCAACTACATTTGGGTTTTTTTCTCCGAGCAGCCTAAGCCCTTCTCCAAAGCCCGATCGGGTGTCCTTGTTCCCCGTTGAAATAATTTCATTCATCATTCTAATGTTATTTGATTTGATTTATTTTCTTGAACAACTATATACTTAACCGAGGTGTATGCGGTTGATTTACGTTCTTTAATGCGATAAACAATTTTGTAGTTCCCGGGTAGAAGAAAGACCTCTCCTTTTGTGATATCCGTGGGAAAATTGTATATCCATGTCCACTCCGAAGGATATGCTTCATAAAAAAGCTGAGCAACCACAGGTTTATTAGAAGCAATATTCAATTTTCCAGGCGTTGGAATCTCGATTTCACTCGTCTCTAACGGATTAACCGAAACTGTGCGGCGAAGCCTCGGCAGGCTTAAAATTTCTAAATCGTACTTGCCTACCAAGAACTTGTTGGTTTCATTAACCATTTGATGGTGAAGGGTTTGGTTTTCTTGTGCTTTGCTCACTCTTACAACAATGGATTGATTCACTAGCGGTTGTGTAGATTTGACGCGAATGTACCCTTGTGGAACATCTACTGATATGATATTGTGTGTGTTGGGTAGTAGCGTAACTCCTTTTTTTAGTACGGGTGGAATGGTTTGAACTTCTACATCATAACGCAGGGAAGGGTCAATAACCACGGTATCAGGGTTTCCCCAACGATTCAGGGTATGCATGAAGGTGTATTTTAATTTTTTAGATTCTGATTCTTTTAACAGAACCGTTACATCCGTCTCCTTCGGTTTTCCCTTGCTATCGTTTAGATTAATTTGAGCGGTAGTTCGAAGGATCACTTGTTGGACAATGTTATCCAGCACTTTTTTAAAGGCTTCTTTGTTTTCCGCCTCAGAAAAGGATCCTATGCAGCTGAATTGATTTAAATACGACAAGTCAAGTCCAAGACCAATGACAAACGGAGTCACCTTCACGCCCTTTTCTTTGAGTTTTTTCGCAATGACGCAGGGGTCGTTGTCGCAAGACTCCAAACCGTCGGTTATCAAAATGATATAATTTTTTGCAAGCGTGTCGGGGAAATCACTCGCAGAGGCCTCTAAGGAACGCGCGATTGGCGTTGCCCCTTTCGCTTGAATGGTTTTTATTTTTTCCTTAATCGCCGTAAGGTTATCTTTCCCAAAAGGAACTTCTAACCGCGTATCGTTACAGTCTTGAAACGAGTTGGTTACAACGGACTGATGCCCATAAATCCGCAATGCAATTTCGACATTTTTGATGCCCCTAAGCGACTCAATTTCTTGAGACAAGACCTCCTTTGCCACGTGAATTCTTGTTTCGTTCCCCCAAGCTACGTTCATGCTATTGGATGCGTCCAGAATAAAAAGAACGCGTGTTTTTGTTTGGGATTTAGCTATCCCAAAAAAGAAAAAAACACCGAGAAGTACTATCCAAGATTTCATGTAGGTCTAATAGTCACCTAACGTTTCTTCTAATTGCAACAGTGCGGTTTGCAATTGCTCATCATTGGGTGCAGAGCCATGCCATTTGTGGGTTCCCATCATAAAATCAACCCCCATTCCCATTTCTGTCTTCATTATTATAACCCTTGGTTTATTTTGGCTCGGTTCGTTATCTATCTGCGTAAAAACACGGCGCATGTCATCAAAATCATGGCCATCCATTTCATATACGTTCCATCCAAAAGCGGACCATTTATCCGCTAACGGCATTACCCCCATAACGTTACTTACGTCTCCATCAATTTGTCGGTTGTTGTAGTCGACAATGGCAACCAAGTTATTCACCGATTTATGGCCCGCATACATCGCGGCCTCCCAAACTTGACCTTCTTGAAGTTCGCCATCTCCCATCAAACAATATACCTGGCATCGGTCACCGGCTAATTTTTTACTCAAGGCTGCACCAATGGCGACCGACAATCCTTGTCCGAGCGAACCAGAGGCCATGCGTATGCCGGGTAGGTTTTTGTCTACCGAAGGATGACCTTGGAGCCTGCTCGAAATTTTTCTGAATGTTGTAAGCTCATTCACTTTAAAAAAACCGGACCTTGCTAGAACACTATACCAAACAGGCGAAATATGTCCGTTGGATAGGAAAAATAAATCCTCATTTTCGCCATTCATCTCAAAGTTTTGAGGCGAAAACGAAAGCCGTTCAAAATACAAGTAAACGAATAAGTCCGCACAGCCTAGGGAGCCGCCCGGGTGCCCCGAATTAACGGCGTGTACCATTCGTAAAATATCCCTTCTGACTTGACTAGCAATTGCTTTTAGATTGTCCATGAATTTTATTACAAAACTAATTTTTTATTAATTTGGTCACCAAATATTTTAATTTTCTGTTGCAACCCAATCCATGTTTTTTTCGTCTGAAGGCCTGTTCTATTGACAGGATTCCTCGTAAATAGAAAAGCGTTTAACCTCAATTAATTAGTTTCCTTATGCGATTACTTGTTTTTCTCTTGTGTGTTCTTTTCCATTGTTCTATGGTGTACTCCCAAAAGTCGGTTCGTACTGCCTTGAACAACGTTTATTCCAACAAAGAGCTTAAGTCTTTTGAAGGACAGTACGGATCCTTGAATCTCCTCGAATATGCCTACGATCATGCGATAGTCAAGATTTTTAATAATGGCAATAAACCCTCATCAGATTTTCCAAGTTGCAAGTCTTCGGTGAGCCACTTTACCGATTTGGGGGTCAAAATTCAACCCTATACCCAGTATTTTAAATCGGAAAACCCGGGTGAAATCCTTGCCGTGAAATCGATATATCAATTACAGCAGGAACTTCATCAAAAATCCATTGAAAATAAACAATAGGTATTATTATGAGAAAAATATTAAGCATCCTCTTTTCTTTCTTTTTTACTTCGATTAGCCTTTATGGTCAGATGCTCTTAACGGGTCCAGACTTTCCTCAGGCAAATCCCTTAAATTGCGCCGCGATCATCCCTCCGGCGGGTGGAACAAATTTTACGGATGGCCCAACCAATTACCTGCCCAACATGAACGAAGTAATTACCTTTTGTCCCGATTTAACACAAGGGTCTAAGGTGAGTATCGCTTTTGCTACGAATATTGGTTTTACCTTCAACATAGACCCCTCGGATACCCTCTATGTATATGATGGTCCAACAACGGCAGCTCCATTGCTCGGCGCCTACAACTCAGGTACGCACCCCACAGGGTTTTTTGTTCAGGCCTCCTTTCAAAACAACCCGACAGGATGCCTTACATTAAGGTTTAAGTCTAACGGCACCAGTGAAGGTACGGGGTGGGATGCTAATGTAGCTTGCGGCAATCCACAACAACCTTTTGAGCCTCACATGCACGCTTATATTAACGGGGCGGGCCCTGATGCGCTTAATCCCGCAGATACAGGATATGTGGATGTTTGTTATGGCGATAGTATTTTATTTGTGGCAGACCCCGCCTTCCCTTATGCGTTTGAAGTGACCAATACGGGCTATTCACAAACACCAAATAACTGTGCTTATCAATGGACAATCGGTGGGGTTGGTCAATTTAACAACGATTCTATTTGGTTTACACCACCGGCTCGTGCAGGGTATTTTGTAGACCTAAGAATCACGGATATTTTCCCGCAGATTAAAAGAATTACGGCTAAAGTTCGGGTTTCTCAGTTACCAATTTTTGCAGGAACTGGACCGGCAGAGGATACGGTATGCTTAGGACAAAACACTACGCTCGTTGGGGGTGTCACCCCACAGGACACTGTGGGGGTGGATATTCCTGGAGGGGAATTCGAAATAGGTGGCGTGTTTGCGGGACTTACCTTTCTCCCGGATGGAAGTGGGGTTCAATACCAGACCAACATCGGCATTACAGGTTTTGATGACACAACCACGATTACCAGTGCTGCAGATTTTGATCAAATGTGTATTGACATTGAACATTCTTACATCGGTGATTTAGAAATTGCGCTTACCTGTCCCAACGGTACAACGGTTTCGATTATGAATGCTTACAATCAAACGCCTTTTGGTTGGAATGAGTTAGTTCCAGGCGGTTGTGGTAATGGAATTGGAACTTTTTTGGGCAATGATAACAACCTCGATGGAGGTGCTCCGGGTTCTCCAGTTTGGACCTATTGTTTTTCTCCAACCCAAGCGACTTTAGGAACGATTTGTAGTGAGAATGCCGCAGGTAACACGGTTATTAACGATTACGGATTTCCATCCATGAATCCCAATGGAGTGTATTTGCCCGATGGAGATTTTAATAATTTCATCGGATGCCCTGTAAACGGCAATTGGACGATTACGGTTCAGGATAATCAAGGAATAGATGACGGGTACATTTTTCAGTGGGGGATTTATTTTAACCAAAGCCTTTACCCTGAGCAGGAAGGATATCAAAACATCATTGTGAGTGATAATTGGTCAAGCAATCCAACCATAATTTCTGGTCAAAACGACACCGCAATTATTGTTCAGCCAAACACACCCGGCACCACCTTCTATACGTATAATGTAGTGGATGATTTTGGTTGCCAGTACGATACCACGGTAACCTTAGAGGTTCTTCCTCTTGCTTCAATTTTTACCGATACGGTAACCTGTAATTTGTTCTTACAAGTGGCTAACACCAGTTCCTATAGCGGCGGTGTATGGACGGCCTCGGATACGGCCGTTCATTTCTCCAACTCCGGGTTGGAAAATCCGCTGATCTCTACCACAACACCGGGTATTTACACCGTGACTTACACCGATAATGCCTGTGGGGATCAAATTACATCGACCATTGAATTTCCTCCCTACGTATATGTGGATATTTTAGACACAGCATTATGTCAAGGTGCTACCTTTGATATGGTTGCGGCCAGTATAAATTCGGGAACGTTGCAACAAGGATACAACCCCTCCATAGATTTATTATGGGGCAATGGCTCAACGGATAATTTTATTGTTGTGTCAAGCGCAGGTCAGTATTCAATCACTGCTTCCAACGTGTGCCATACGTCTACCGATATCGCTACCGTTGTTATCAAACCCTGTGATTTTGAGGTTCCAAATATAATTTCATTAGAATCCAATGTGGGGAACCATTTGTTTGCGATAAGCAATCCAGAAGGACTAGTTGAATTTGAATGTGTGATTTTAAACCGTTGGGGTAACGTGATCTATACCTTTACCGATCCAAATGGAACGTGGGACGGAAAAACCCAGGATGGAAAATTGGTTGATGAAGGGACTTATTTTTATAAAATTACGGCAAAATACAGCGGAGACATCGATGCGAACAAACACGGGTTCGTATATGTTACCTATTAAGCTTTCACGGAGCGGGGTAATTTTAAGGCTCATAAAATGATAATATTGCAATGAAGTTGATTGGAATTAATGGGTTCGGTAGAATTGGACGGGCCTTTACACGCCTGGCCATGGACGCTCATTTGTTTGATGTTGCATGGGTTAACGATTTAACAGATGCTAAGACGCTAGCACACTTATTAAAGTACGACAGCGTACACGGATTATGTAAATATGCTTTTACCTTGAAAGACAACGAGCTTACTTTTGAGGATGGAAGAAAAATTGTTTTTAGTCAAATAAAGGATCCTGCCGATATTCCATGGAAATCTTATGGTGTTGAGGTAGTTCTGGAAAGTACAGGGTTATTTTTAACCCAGGATTCTGCATCCAAACATTTTGTTGGAGGCGCAAAAAAAGTGATTCTGTCAGCGCCTGCAAACGACGACGAAATTAAAACAATCGTTCTTGGAATTAATGGGGATCTGATAAAACCGGAAGACCATATACTTTCTAATGCATCGTGTACCACCAACAATGTGGCACCTTTGATTCACGTGATATTAGGATTAAGCGATATTCAAGTTGGACACATATCAACGATTCATAGCTACACATCGGACCAAAGGTTACATGACGCCCCACACAAAGATTTGAGAAGAGCCCGGGCTGCGGTACAAGCCATTATACCGACTTCCACGGGAGCGGCTAAGGCCATAGTAAAAATATTTCCGCACCTCAAAGGTAAACTAACAGGGTCAAGCGTTAGGGTTCCGGTTATTGACGGCTCTATGACGGAAATCACCTTGATTACAGCGACTCCCTTGTCGGTTTCTCAAATTAATGAGGCCATGTCATTGGCGGCAAAAACCTCCCTAAAAGGCATTTTGGGATACACGGAAGACCCCATTGTTTCTTGCGATATTATTGGATCCACGTATAGCTGTGTTTTTGATGCAGAGCTGACCATGGTTTCAGGAAACATGGTTAGGTTAGTAGGTTGGTATGACAACGAAATGGGGTATTCAGCGAGGTTGGTGGATCTGATTTCCCAACTTTAAGTTAAGGCTTTAATTCCGGGTAATTCCTTTCCTTCAAATAATTCGAGCAAAGCTCCTCCGCCGGTGCTGACATGACTTACTCGATGGGAGAGTTTGAATTTTGCTATAGCGGAAGCGCTATCTCCTCCTCCTACTAGGGTAAAAGAACCCTTTTCCGTCGCCTCGGCCAAGGCAACAGCAAGGGATTTAGTGCCTAACTCAAAGCGCTCCCATTCGAAAACCCCCATTGGGCCATTCCATAAAATGGTTTTACTTTTCGAAACAACTTCACAAAAACGCGCTATAGATTCAGGACCAATATCCAATCCCATCCAATTGTAAGGAATAGAATGAGTAGGAACAATGGTTGTTTCGGCATGTTCTAGAAACGAAGAGGCTGCAATGCTGTCTTGCGGCAAGTGAATGTTGACGCCTTTTTCCTTTGCTTTGTGAAGAATGGATAGTGCAACATCTACCTTATCCTTTTCAAGCAGTGAACTGCCAACCGACCCTCCTTGGGCATAGACAAAGGTGTAAGCCATCCCTCCGCCAATTATTATATCGCTTGCAATATTTAAAAGGTTTTCAATAATTAGAACCTTATCCGATACTTTTGCGCCACCGACAATCGCGGTAAAGGGCTTTTGTGGATTTTGAAGGATTTTGTTGGCGCATGCCAGCTCCTCGGCCATTAAAAAGCCCATCATCTTATCGGTTGGGAAGTGTCGCGCAATTTGAGTGGTTGAGGCATGGGCTCTATGTGCTGAACCAAAAGCATCATTAACGTAGCAATCTCCCAGAGAGGCTAATCGCTCTGCGAAAGCAAGATCACCTTGGGTTTCTTCAGGATAAAAGCGTACATTTTCTAGCAGCATTACTTCTCCCGGACATACGTCTTTACACCTACGTTCAGCTTCCTCCACGTTTTTACAAAAGATAATGGGTTTTTGGATTAATTCTTCCAGTCGTTTGACTATATGAATTAATGAAAATTGGTTCTCAGGTCCATTTTTAGGCCTACCAAAATGCGATAAAAGGATGGGAATGCCATTGTGGTTTATAATATGATTAATGGTTGGAAGAGCGGCTTTTATGCGTTTGTCATCCAAAATCTCAAAGGTCACTTTATCTATTGGGACATTAAAATCAACTCGGAGAAGGACCTTTTTAGTTGAAAACGAATACGTTGAGAATTCCATTGGTTGGGTAATAAATGCGTTATTAATGGGGTTGAAGGCTTCTGTGAAGCTACTTTTTTATCCGTAACAAAAATACCATTTGAATTGAAATGGGGCTCCGTTTGGTTAAAATCCTTGGAAGGAGGAGCTTTGTAAAGGGCAAGGGGCTTTCGGGCTGAACTTTTTTACAGCATTTGTGTTTTGATATTAAATTAATCATTAGCTTTGATTAGAAATTTATCAATTAGTTTGTTTGTATGATAACCATTGGAGACCAAATCCCGGACGTAAAAGGTATACTTACTTCCGGAGAAGAAATTACATTAAGCGCCTTTAAAGGCCAAAAATTGGCGGTTTATTTTTATCCAAAAGACGATACCCCGGGGTGTACTGCCCAGGCTTGTAGTATTCGAGATGGGGAAGTAACCCTAAAGAAATCGGGAATACATGTGATTGGTGTTAGTGCCGATTCCGTTGCATCACATTCCAAATTTTCCAACAAATATTCCTTGTCTTTCCCTTTAATTTCTGATCCGAACAAAGTGGTGATAAATGCCTTCGGTGTATGGGGAACTAAGAAATTTATGGGAAGAGTTTACGACGGTATCCATCGAAAAACATTTTTATTTAATACTGAAGGGAAGTTGTTTAGTGTAATTGAAAAACCCGACACAAAGAATCATGCACAAGAAATAATGGATTTATTTACAAAAAACGACTAACCGTAATTAGTTTACGTTTAGCTTGTGGAAATTTGTATTATTAAACTTTAAAAATTATGTCAACTAAAGAATTGCAATCAGAAAAATTAAAAGCGCTTCAATTAACCATGGAAAAACTGGATAAAACCTTTGGTAAAGGTGCCGTCATGAAATTAGGCGATAGTCCTGTTGAAAAAGTAGAAGTTATTCCTACGGGTTCATTAACGCTGGATTTAGCATTGGGAATCAACGGTTATCCGAAAGGCAGAGTCGTAGAGATTTATGGTCCAGAATCTTCCGGAAAAACAACATTAGCCATTCATGCCATTGCTGAAGTTCAGCGCCAAGGGGGCATTGCGGCATTTATTGATGCAGAGCACGCTTTTGATCAGTTTTATGCGCAAAAGTTGGGCGTAGACGTTGCGAATTTATTGATTTCCCAACCGGACAATGGGGAACAAGCCTTAGAGATTACTGATAACCTAATTCGTTCAGGGGCAATTGATCTTATTATTATTGATTCCGTTGCAGCCCTTACACCTAAAGCAGAAATCGAGGGCGAGATGGGGGATTCACAAATGGGTCTTCAAGCGAGGTTGATGTCAAAAGCGCTGAGAAAGCTTACCTCATCCATCAATAAAGCGGGTTGTTGTTGTGTTTTTATCAATCAGTTACGGGATAAAATAGGGGTGATGTTTGGTAACCCAGAAACAACTACAGGAGGTAATGCCCTTAAGTTTTATGCTTCTGTGCGCATCGATATCCGAAAGGCCACTCAGATTAAGGATGGAGAGGAAATCGTTGGAAATCGAGTCAAAGTGAAGGTGGTGAAAAATAAAGTGGCCCCTCCTTTTCGAAAAGCAGAGTTTGACATTCTTTATGGTGAGGGGATTTCGAAAATCGGTGAAATTATTGATTTGGGTGTTGAATTGAATATTTTGAAAAAAAGTGGTTCATGGTTTTCTTATGGCGAAACACGATTAGGACAGGGAAGAGATGCTATAAAATCCTTATTGTTGGACAACCCTGAATTGTCCGAGGAACTAGAACAGCGCATAAAGGATCAATTAATGGCAGGCACAGAAAGTGTATTGCAAGATTAATTTGCAATTCTTTGAGGAAAAGGCGGAAATTTTTCCGCCTTTTTTTATATTTACCCAACCAAATCTATAAAAAATGAAAAAATCACTGCTATTAATGGTACTTGGAATCGGTATCATGGGATTGAATGCATGCAAGAAAAAAGGTTGTATGGACAGTACGGCTGTAAATTATAATGCAAAAGCTAAAAAAGACGATGGGTCTTGTTTATACAAACCAACGATTACGGTTAATGGTCAAGCCACGGTCAGCATCAATGTGGGCTCCTCGTATGCGGATGCTGGTGCAACAGCGGCGAATAAAGATGGTTCTTCCGTACCTGTAACAACGGATAACCAAGTAGACAGCAGTATGGTTGGTACGTATTACGTAAATTACGCTGCAACCAATTCTAATGGAACAACAACGGCCAAACGACGGGTTGATGTTATTATCGGGGCAGAGAATTGGACAGGCGTAACATGGGCGCTTTCAACCACTTGTAGCGGCACCCAATTCCCCCTCTCGTCCTCGCCTAGCATTACGGCTGGAGGATCCTCCACGGCAGTAAACATCGATAACTTTTTCAATCTGGTAGGAGGGACTGCTACAGGAACCATTAATGGAGGCAGTATTACCGTACCCGAACAAACGGTGAACATTACCATTGGTGACGTTACCTTTTCAGGAACAGGAGCCATGAACAATACCGGGACACAGATACAAATTACCTACACTTATGATAACAATGCCCCACTCATTGGAGGTACAGGCACTTGTATGGCAATATACGATAAACAATAATCGGTTTAAATACTTTGAAAAGGCGGCCTCGGTCGCCTTTTTTGTTACCCATGTTACCCAATTCAGTTTTTCATACGCGTATTTTTGACGCATGAATAAATACACAGATATTATTAACAGCGAGACACCTACCTTGGTGGATTTTCATGCGACGTGGTGTGGACCATGTAAGGCTATGAGTCCTTTATTGGACCAGCTAAAAAAGGAAAAAGGTTCAAGACTAAGGATTTTGAAAATAGATGTCGATAAAAACCAAGCTTTAGCCGCGCAAATCGGTGTTCGTGGAGTACCAACTCTGCTGTATTACAAAGCGGGTCAATTGCTTTGGCGTAGGAGCGGGTTAATGCCCTATCAAGAATTGCTATCTATGGTTAACTGAGAAGGATGCCTTTCCTTCCGAAATCAGGCAATAGTTTGAGTTTTTCTGGTTGAATGGCATCCGGAAGAAATAAAAATTTCTTATCGAAAAGTTGTTCATCAATCCAAAAACTAACCCAATACTCATTGTAAAGACCAAAAACTTCCGGAACGATAAGCTCTATTTTGGCGATTTCCTTTGGCAACATTACTTCCAACGAGTGTCTTAATGTGGAGGTCCGAATTTTCTCTCCTGTCGAAGGATCCTCCCCGTAACCAACGCTTGTTATAATGATACCCTCTATTATATCCTCTTTTCCGTTGCGTAAAAACACGGAATAATCTGCCCCTTCGTCTTCCAATAGAACCGCAATTTCAATGCCCTCAACCTTTGGAATAAGTTCGCTAATTTTCATTTTATTTTAATTTTCCCATGAAAAGCCAAATAGATCTTTGAAGATTGAACAAAAGGTATTAGCCACCTCATGCATCGACAATTCTTCTTCAAGTTCATGGGACATGGACGTTACTTTTTTGTCGGTAATACCGCACGGAACGATATGTTCAAAATAACGCAAATCGGTATTTACGTTAAAGCCAATGCCGTGCATGGTAACCCACCTTGAACTTTTTACCCCAAAGGCACTAATTTTTCTAGGCGATAATGCGTTAACCCATACGCCTGTGAGCCCTTCAATTCGAAATCCTTCCAACCTATATTTGGATAGCGTTTGAATAACAGCTTCCTCAAGATATCGCATGTATTTGTGTATGTCGGTAAAAAATTGGTCTAAATCGAATATGGGATAAACGACTAATTGTCCAGGTCCATGGTAGGTAATATCTCCGCCTCGATTGATTTTATAGAAAGAAGCATTCCAGGTAGAAAGTTCCTTTTCAGAGGCTAAAAGATGGTTTTTATCACCACTTTTCCCTAAGGTGTAAACGTGAGGATGCTCGCACAAAATCAGGTGGTTTACGGGCCGGAGGCCCCTTCTTTTTTCTTCGATGACTTGCTGGAAAAGGGACTCTTGAAAATCCCAGGCCTCTTTATAATCAATAGTTCCTAGGTGGTGCAAACGAACGATAGGGGTCACACGATTATCCTTTACTCAATTCACTTTTAAGATGATTAATCACCTTAATATCCATGATATCCACCTTATTCAATTCAGACAAATAGTAGGAGGCCCAATCTACAAGATGAATGAAGTACATATAGCGTTCCGTGAAATTGGCGCCGACCGCATTAAGAGAACATACTCTTCCTGTTTTTTCTTTCACGGTTTCTTTGGTGATTTCAAAACGCTTTTTATTTCTGGGGTGCATATCTTCTGCAAGGAAAAATACCGCAGCAAAGCGGTCGTCGCCACCAGCCCACCCCACTAATTCATTGTGGTTCATTTCCGGGATGGTATGATGCCAGGCCAAGTACTTTCCATTTTCATTAAACTGTTGACGCGCACGAATGACAACCCCTTCATAGGCATCCTCCGCATATAAAACACCCACTTTTTTGTAAAGGAATGAAGCGAGTTCATCCGCCTTGATTTTGATCTTTTCCTGCTCTGTAGACAAGAAGGTTATAGCTCCTTTTAATTCACCCCATATTTTGGACGAAATGAATCCTTGTTGGGTCAAGTAATTGAGGAGTTGAACCAAGGAGTATCCAAGGGCGCCTCTTGGGGGCAACCCAGGTGGAATTATGGATATTTCCAAAGCGTATTCAGTGCAAAATGAGGCTAATTGCCCACCGCTTGAGACACAAAAAATATGGGCATTTTTCTTCTTTGCTTCTTGGAGCGCCATAACGGTTTCTTCTGTATTCCCTGAGTAAGAGGAACCAATGACCAACGTTTTGCTTGAAACGAAGTTCGGTAGCGTATATCCATTAACGAGAGAAATGGGGACATTAATTTCTTGATTTACCCAATCCTGGACAATTTTTGCCCCAATTCCAGAGCCACCCAAGCCACAGATAACGATGTTCTCAATTCCGTTCGGAAGCGCTTTGAATTTATTTCGTTCCGCGATTCCAAATGCCTCGTTTAGTTGATCTTTAAAATTTACAATTAGTTCTATCATTTTTATAAAGGGATATTTCCATGTTTTTTTAATGGAAGGTTTTCGGCTTTTTTTTCTAACATTTCAAATCCTTTGATTAAAACCTGACGCGTTTCAGAGGGGAGGATTACATCGTCAACAATGCCGCGTTCAGCTGCTCGATATGGATTGGCGAACACCTCGGCATATTCTGCCTCTTTTTCCAACCATTTTTCGGTAGGATTTTGGGCGTCGCGGATTTCTTTTTTGAAAATAATTTCGGCGGCCCCTCTAGCACCCATTACGGCGATTTCGGCGGTTGGCCACGCATAACTTAGATCTGCACCAAGGGATTTTGAATTCATTACGCAATAGGCCCCACCATATGCTTTCCGAGTGATGACGGTTATTCTGGGTACGGTTGCTTCCGCGAACGCATATATCAATTTAGCACCATGGCTAATGATGCCGTTCCATTCTTGGTCGGTTCCTGGTAAAAATCCCGGAACATCCTCTAAAACGAGAATGGGGATATTGAAAGAATCACAAAACCGAACGAACCTTGCTCCTTTTCTGGAAGCATTGATGTCCAATACTCCGGCTAATTCTGCGGGTTGGTTCGATACGATACCGATGCTTCTACCTTCTAGGCGTCCAAATCCCACTACGATATTTTTCGCGTAATCTTCTTGCACCTCGAGAAAACTGTCTTGATCAACCAAAAGATTTATTATTTGGCGACAATCATAGGGCATGGTATTGTTCTCAGGGAGAATTCTTTCTATGGAAGAAGATTGTTTTTCAGAAAATGAAAAAGTTGTCGTTTTCGGAGGTTCTTCATAGGCATTTTGCGGTACGTAGGTAATGAGCCTACGAAGCTTTTTAATGGCTTCCACATCGTTTTGTGCGGTGAAGTGGTTAACACCTGATTTTTCTGCATGCGTTTTTGCTCCCCCCAAATCTTCTGAACTTACGGACTCATGGGTAACCGTTTTTACAACATTAGGTCCTGTTACGAACATGTAGGAGGTGTCTTCTACCATAAAAACAAAATCAGTTAGGGCTGGAGAATAAACCGCTCCGCCGGCACAAGGTCCCATAATCATAGAAAACTGGGGAACTACTCCGCTGGCACGCGTGTTTCTAAAAAAAATCTCAGAATAACCAGAAAGCGACACAACACCTTCTTGAATTCTTGCGCCTCCAGAATCATTTAGTCCGATAATTGGAGCACCGTTTTTCAACGCCAGGTCCATGATTCGACAAATTTTTGCCGAATGAGATTCAGATAGTGAGCCTCCAAGGACCGTAAAATCCTGAGAGAAAACATAGACTAAACGGCCATGAATTTTACCAAATCCCGTGACTACACCATCGCCAGGAAAAACACTTTTATCCAAATCAAAAGCGGTCGAACGCTGTTCAACAAAAGCACCTATTTCATGAAAGGTGTTTTCATCCAACAATAAACTAATTCGTTCCCTAGCAGTAAGTTTTCCTTGTTCATGATGTTTTTCAATCCTCGCTATTCCTCCGCCAACGTGGTTGGCTTTTCGTTTTTGACGCAGCTCTTCGTTCTTGTCTTTCATCGTACTACAAAAGTAGCTTATTTGTATGAAACCGGCACCTTTTTGAGGTCAATCCATAGGTTTGTTAGGGCCAAGGCGCCTATAAAAGCAATAATTTGTTGGGTGTTGGTAACCCCAATCCAAAATAAGGATAAACAGATTCCTAAAAGTCCAATTTTTATTAGGGTAACTACGCGGTTCTCCAGGAAAAAAACCTTTAACCTTCGTTCCATCGTAAATTTCAACCCCTCACCAATGAGTAAAAGGGGAACAAGGAAATACCCTTGCGGTATGCCCATGTCTCGATACGACAGAAAGGAGTAAAGCGATGTAGTTATGGGGGAATGCGTTTGGAGAATAAGCAAAAGGATCAAAAGGAGTTCCAAGGTAATCAGGGATTGAGCCTTCCAAAATCTAGGGTTTTCCTTCTTAAAGAAATTGAACCCCCATTGAAAAAACCGATCCCCAAAATAAAACCATGCGACAAAAGCAAAGGTCCAATCCCAAAAGAGTAGCCCCATCAATGGAAACATAACTTCTCCTGCCCAACGTTGAAAACGACTTTCTACCATTTCCTCTTTTTCAATGCCGTAACGCGTTCAACCGTAAGCGAATATTTGGGGTCTATTTTAAGCACATTGGCATAGTGCGTTAATGCATTGGTAAAGTCCTTTCTTTCTTCGTAAATCATCCCAAGATTATGCATTGCCTCAATATGCTCAGGGTCAACTTTTAGGGTTTGCTCATAATAGTAAACCGCACTATCGATCGCTTTTTCTTCCCAATGGATGCTTCCCATTTGGCAAAAGCTCTCGCAAAATTTGGGAAACTCTTTAGCCATTGAACGGTAATATTTTTTGGCAGTGGGATAATCGTTAAAGAATTGGGTGGCGTATGCCTGCCAATATCTAACCTCTTGGTTTTTGGACTGAAAGGTAACGGCGGTATTAAAGTGTTGAATACATGTTTTGTCG